>NZ_WTKV01000035.1:0-31467 GCF_011378705.1 Pseudoalteromonas sp. SA25
TAACTTGTACTAATTACCCGTGAGGCTTAACCATACAACGCCAAACGCGTTTTATGTGATAGTTTAGACAGAAGTTAATATGACTAAAGTAGATATTACTTAGAAAGACTTAAAAAATATTATCAGATATTTTCCAAATTCAGTTAGTGCGTAGTAATACGGATTAACGCCCAAATTTGCTTGGTGACAATAGCGTTTTGGACCCACCTGATTCCATGCCGAACTCAGTAGTGAAACGAAACAGCGCCGATGATAGTGTAGCATTTGCTATGTGAAAGTAGGACATTACCAGGCTTCAAATTGTAGAAAGCCCGAATCTAACGATTCGGGCTTTTTTACGTCTGCAGAAAAGTGAAATGCGCGCAATTAATATACACACACATCACAAAACCCCTCAATATCTCAGTCGGCCAATACAGTAGCATTTGCTACGTGACTCTCCACCGTTGTAGATGTGGGCACTACGACATCCTACTGCGTAGCGCACCAACTTTAAATTGTAGAAAGCCCGGATCTAACGATTCGGGCTTTTTTACGTCTACAGAAAAGTAAAATACGCACAATTAACACACACTACATCAACACATATCACGTAGGTCGGGCGAGTGCAGCGACTCCCGACGCTAAAATCATGAAAAATATCCGCTCAGCAATGAGTGCGCATCATTTTCACTATGACTCTCCACCGCTGTGGGCACTACGACATCATCAGGTTTTAAATTGTAGAAAGCCCGAATCTAACGATTCGGGCTTTTACGTCTGCAGAAAGTAAAATGTGAGCCAATAACGAAAAATCTAAACCATAACATCATCAAGTACTTACATTAAATACCTTCATGATCTAACTAAACCCGAAAGGTTCGCGTTTTAAAAGTGTAGTAAAGTTAAATGTAGGTGAATAGCGTACAACTCACTCAACTATCTTATTCATACTTAATCTTTTTTACTTTCTATAAAAGCTAATTACTTTCATTTCCTTAGATAACAAATTTAATTTTGCTTTGTTACTGTCTTTGATTTAGGATCAAATCAGTTTAAAACCAAGAACTAACAGCCTGTGTATAGATTATTAATTAGCGCCATATCCATTTTATTTTGTTTTTCTGCGTCGGCAGTTGAAGTAACTGATCTATATCAAGATATTTTAAAAGTGGATGACAAAACACGAGACACTCGATTAGCTGCGAGTCGTAAAGCTTTGCTCAATGTTTTAGTGAAAGTAAGCGGTGATGAAACCGCGGATCAAAATAAATTAGCACAGCAACGCACTAAAGATATTTCTGATTATATGCTTAAGTTTGAATATGACGAGAGAGCAAATGGACAATTGAAACTTGTTGTTAAATTTGAAGCTCGAAAGATCAATGCGTTAATCAAAGAGTTAAACTTACCTTTATGGGGAGTACAACGCCCATTAGTCGCAATATGGTTAGGTATTGAAGACAATTGGCGCAGAGAATTAGTAACACAAGAAAGTTACCCGCAATTAGAGCAGTTAATTTATGACAAAGCTGGGCGTCGTGGTTTACCTGTCGTTGTTCCATTACTTGATTTGCAAGATCGACGTCTAGTAGGTATTCCTGAGGTATGGGGTAACTTTTCAGAACCAGTAGAAGAGGCCTCTAGACGCTACAGTGCTGAGCGAAGTATTACAGCAAGAATGTATAAAGAAGCGGATAGCGAAAATTGGATTTTAGATTGGCGTTTTACTAATGATGATCAATTTGATTCAAATAGATTAACGGGCGATAAGCAGCAAATAGTGAGTCAAATGATTGATACCTTAGCTCGAGGCCTTGCAAGCGAGTACGCTATTGATCCAAATGCTTATTATGAACAAGCCGCGGCCACGCTAACATTAAAAGGCACGCAAAGTTTTGTTGATGTTGAATTAGCAAAACAAAGATTATTGAACTTAAGCGTTGTTACGCAAGTTAAAATTGTTCGTAAAACACCAGAATTTGTAGAATTTAAACTAAACCACACTGGTAACCTAAGCGATCTTAAAAAAGGGTTAGGGTTAGACTCCTCATTTAAAGATTATGAGGATCCACGCGCTTTTTATCATGTTGTTGATAAAAATAGCTTAGAGTATCAATGGATAACGCCATAATGCTAACTTCTGAGCCGATGCAAATGGCATTACCGGTTACCTTGCCGGATGACGAAACATTTGCATCGTACTTTGGTGGGGAAGATTCGTTAGAGGTTAACCATTTAAAAGATAGCTTTTCGAAGTTAGCTAAAAAGTTTCAGTATACTTATTTATGTGGGTTAGGTGATTCGGGTAAGTCTCACCTTTTGTATGCAACCTGCATTAAAGCACAAGAGCGTGGCTTATCTAATATGCTGCTGTCTATGCGCGAAGTAATTGACTTTGGACCTATGGTATTAGACGGTTTAGAAGCACTTGATGTTCTATGTATTGATGACGTGCATTTAGTTGCAGGCAATGATGCATGGGAAAAAGCACTATTCAACTTTTTTAACCGGTTTAACGAACCCGGAAAAATGTTAGTAGTAACTGCCGATTTACTTCCTAGCATGCTTAATATCTCGCTGCCTGACTTAGAGTCTCGCTTAACGTGGGGAACAACCTTTCAAATTCGTTCTATGAGTGACGACGATAAAGCACAAGCACTTGTTAAGCGCGCTCATATGCGCGGGCTTGAATTAAGTGATGAGTGTGCACGCTTTTTACTAACCCGTTTAAGCCGTGATATGCGTGCTTTATTAGATGTACTCGACAAATTAGATCATGCATCTATGGCAGCACAGCGAAAATTAACTATTCCTTTTATAAAATCAACGTTAAAGCTGTAGTAGGTCTAGAATCTAGACCCTTCTTTCAGTTATCATAAGCTATTATCAGAGCGTGTTCACCTTTCCTGATTGGAATTTGTTTAACTTAAGAGTGCTTTAATCGCGTCGTGAGGGCTTTAGCGTAGTATTTATATGCGAAACTCGAACAACAAAGAACGTAGCCTCCGAGATAAACACTTCAAACTGCATGTGTTTGGTCTTTATTTAGCGTTATTGCATCACTTATGTAGGAAACTACAGTCCAATGCTTAACCTTATTTAATAACCAACCACACTGTTGTAAAGCAATCTTGAAAGGCCAACACGCTCTTAAGCAATCACCTTCTGTGAAAGATCAGGTATCGAATGAACTTAGAAAACATATTAGCGCAAGCACTTGAGGCGGTAGCCAGTGCCAGTGAAATAGCGCAGTTAGAAGATATCAGGGTTAATTACCTTGGTAAAAAAGGCGAAATCACTAGCTTACTTAAAACGTTAGGTAAAATAGCACCTGAAGAACGTAAAGAAGCAGGCCAAGTTATAAACCAAGCTAAACAAGATGTACAAGCTGCTATCAACGAAAAGCGTGAATTGCTAGCAAGTAAAGCACTTGAAGAAAAACTAGCTGCTGAAACTATAGATGTAACTCTACCAGGGCGTGTTATGCCTACTGGCGGTTTACACCCAGTTACGCGCACTATTGAGCGCATAGAAAGCTTTTTCGGTGAGTTAGGTTTTGAAGTTAAATCTGGTCCAGAAATCGAAGACGATTTTCATAACTTTGATGCTCTAAATATTCCAGAGCACCATCCAGCACGTGCTGATCATGATACCTTTTATTTCAATCCTAAATTAGTACTACGTACACAAACAAGTGGCGTGCAAATTCGTACTATGGAAACTGAGCAGCCGCCACTGCGCATTATTTCACCTGGACGCGTATACCGTAACGATTACGACCAAACACATACACCTATGTTCCATCAGGTTGAAGGTTTAATGGTTGATACCGATGTTAGCTTTACTGAGCTAAAAGGTATTTTGCATGATTTTTTACGTAACTTTTTTGAAGAAGATATGGAAATTCGTTTCCGTCCTTCATTCTTCCCGTTTACAGAACCTTCAGCTGAAGTAGATGTTATGGGTAAAGACGGTAAGTGGCTAGAAGTACTAGGCTGTGGCATGGTACATCCGAATGTACTTAAGTCTGTGGGCATTGACCCAGAAAAATACACCGGCTTTGCTTTTGGTATGGGTGTAGAGCGTTTAACTATGTTGCGCTATGGCGTAAACGATTTGCGTGCATTTTTCGAAAATGACTTAAAATTCCTGAACCAGTTCCGTTAAGAGTGAAACAATAAAATGAAATTTAGTGAAAAGTGGTTAAGAGAGTGGGTTAATCCTGCTATTGATACGCAAGCTCTTTCGGAACAGCTTTCAATGGCTGGTCTAGAAGTTGATGGCGTTGAGCCTGCTGCTGCCAAATTTAATGGCGTAGTTGTAGGTGAAGTTGTTGAATGTGGACAACACCCTGATGCAGATAAACTGCGTGTTACCAAAATTAACGTAGGTGGCGATGAGCTACTTGATATCGTGTGTGGTGCACCCAATTGTCGTTTAGGTATTAAAGTTGCTGTTGCAACTGTGGGCGCTGTACTGCCTGGTGACTTTAAAATTAAAAAAGCCAAACTACGCGGCCAACCTTCAAACGGAATGCTATGTGCTTTTGTTGAGCTAGGTATTAGCGAAGAAGGCGACGGCATTATGGAATTGCCAAGCGATGCACCAGTAGGCACTGATTTACGTGATTACCTAGGTCTTGATGATAATATTATAGATGTTGATTTAACACCAAACCGTGGTGACTGCTTAGGTATAAAAGGTCTAGCACGCGAAGTAGGCGTTTTAAATAGTATTGACGTAAACGTATTAGATATTCCAGCTGTTACACCAACAATTGATGACAAAGTATCAATTGAGCTAGTTAATGAAGATGCATGTCCTCGTTACCTTGGTCGTGTGATAAAGGGCATTAACCTTGATGCAGAAACACCGCTTTGGATGGTTGAAAAGCTACGTCGCAGTGGCGTACGTTCAATCGACCCAGTAGTTGATGTTACTAACTATATATTACTTGAACTTGGTCACCCAATGCACGCGTTTGATTTAAATGCGATTGAAGGTGGTATTAAAGTACGTAGTGCAAACGCAGGTGAAGAACTTGTTTTATTAGACGGTAACACCGCTAAATTAAACGACACAACACTTGTGATAGCCGATCATAACAAAGCACTTGCAATTGCAGGTATTTTTGGTGGTGAGCAATCAGGTGTTACAGATAAAACATCTGATATATTACTTGAAAGCGCATTTTTTAATCCTGTAGCAATTGCAGGGCAAGCACGTAGCTACGGTTTACACACTGATGCTTCACACCGTTATGAACGTGGTGTTGATTTTGCTCTACAACATGATGCAATGGAACGTGCAACAGCACTTCTTCTTGAGATTGTAGGTGGTCAAGCAGGCCCTGTAGTTGAAGCTGTTGCGGCTGACAAACTACCAAAAGTGACTGAAGTACGTCTTCGTCGTGCACGTTTAGACCGTGTTATTGGTCATCATATTGAAGATGCTAAAGTAACAGATATTCTTACGCGTTTAGGTCTTGATGTTAAAGTAGAAAATGAAAGCTGGAGTGCGGACGTACCAAGCTACCGTTTTGATATTCGCATCGAAGAAGATTTAATTGAAGAAGTAGCACGTGTTTACGGTTACAACAGCATTCCAAATGTTGCACCAACTGCAAAACTTAAAATGACGACACATAACGAAGCAACTATTGCGCTTAGCAAGTTCCGCAATACGTTAGTGACTCGTGGTTACCAAGAAGCAATTACATATAGCTTTGTAGACCCTAAAGCACAAGCTATTTTACACCCAGAGTGTAAAGCAATGGTATTACCGCACCCTATTTCAATTGAAATGTCAGCGATGCGTGTAAGTTTAATGCCGGGTTTATTAGCGTCTGTAGCGTATAACCAAAATCGCCAACAGCCTCGTATTCGTTTATTCGAACATGGTCTTAAATTTATAAGCGACGAAAGTGCAGAAAATGGTGTTTACCAAGTACCGGTTATTGGCGGCGTTATTACGGGTCTTGTAAATGGTGAACATTGGGTTGAAGAAAAACGTA
The DNA here is from genome assembly GCF_011378705.1 of Pseudoalteromonas sp. SA25. NCBI lineage: Bacteria > Pseudomonadati > Pseudomonadota > Gammaproteobacteria > Alteromonadales > Pseudoalteromonadaceae > Pseudoalteromonas > Pseudoalteromonas sp. SA25. The sequence continues at coordinate 5,996 of NZ_WTKV01000035.1, forward strand.
ACGTTGATTTTTACGACCTAAAAGGTGATGTTGAAGCCTTACTTGCAATTACTAATGACGTTACTCGCTTTGAAATTAAAGCCGAGCAGTCAGATGGACTTCACCCTGGTCAATCAGCTGTAATATATGTTGATGGCAAAAAGGTTGGTTTTTTTGGTGCTTTACATCCTCAAGCTCAAAAGTCGTTAGATATCAACAACGCAACTTTTGTTTTTGAAATTGAAATGTCAGCAATAGAAAAAAGAAATTTACCGCAAGCAGAAGGGGTGTCTAAATTCCCTTCAAATCGCCGCGACATCGCGATTTTAGTGGCAGACAGCGTTAAATCTGGCGACATTTTAAGCGTGATCGAAAAAGTTGGCGGAAATCAATTGGTTGACCTAAACTTATTCGATGTGTATAAGGGCAAAGGTATTGAGCCAAATTATAAGAGTTTGGCGATTGCTCTAACACTGCAAGCGGTTGATAGAACACTCGAAGAGAAAGATATCAATCTAGTAGTTGATAACGTGGTGGCCGAATTGGCCGAACAGTTTAATGCATCGTTGAGGGACTAGATATGGCGCTTACTAAAGCCGACATAGCTGAACACCTATTTGAAAAGCTCGGGATCAATAAAAAAGATGCCAAAGATTTAGTTGAAGCGTTTTTTGAAGAAATCCGCTCAGCGCTAGAAAAAGGCGAGCAGGTTAAGCTCTCTGGATTTGGTAACTTTGATCTTCGAGACAAAAAAGAAAGACCAGGCCGCAACCCGAAAACAGGCGAAGATATTCCTATTTCGGCACGTCGCGTGGTGACTTTTCGACCAGGTCAAAAGCTTAAAACCCGCGTAGAAGTGGGCACAAGCAAAGCAAAATAAAAAAAGGCAGCGTAAGCTGCCTTTTTATTTGCCTGAATAACCTAGTTATTAAATTATACCAACCTGCATAAATCTTTGATTAATTTAACGAATTAAATTGCACTATAACGTCGTTAAAAATGTTTTATTTAGAACAACTAGATACAAAAATTTTTGCCTAGTTCTAGCGTAATTTCCTTAACGTTAAATAGACCCCATATATAAGCAGATTGGTATTAGGTTATTTTTGCGATTATAAATTAAAACTCTCGAGGAGATACAAAATCACCTGCCATTATTTGCTGAAATGTTTGCTCTGCAAGTACATCTAGGCTGTCTAAGCTTTTACCATTCGTTATTAATTGCTGCTCAATTTCAAACACGTCAATATTTTCAATCCCCGACATTTGCGCTACTTTAGAAAATATATATGCATGCTTAAATTTATCATGTTTATAAAAAAGACTAATAAGTGATGTATACACTTCAGGATTCGGTACGTTGTCTTTTTTATTGAGCTCTAAAGTTTTATAAAGCAAATCAATGGTTTTTTCATCGTCGAACTTAATATAGTACGATGCTAAAAAAAATTGCATTTCGGCACTTTGCGTTACACTTTTGTCATTTTCTATCGCCAATAATTTAGTCAGTGCACTTTGGTTATTATTTCGTGACCATTGGTAGTAGAGCAAACCTGGATGGTTCGTATTCTGGGTATCTTGATATAAGCGAGTCATTTCTTTAATGCTCGTTAATTGACCGTCAATACGTGACGTTTTTTTAGCTTTTAACTTAATATGTTCAATTTTGGCGGCCAAAGTTATGCATTGGTTATAAGATTCAAAGTCCTTGAGTAATTGGTATTTATTTTCATCAGTAGGGTCTTTGTATTCTATGTAACGTTTGATAATTACATCAGAACGCTCATCCTTGCAGTGGCTGTCTTTGTTTAAGTCGCTACAAAAGCCAGGTGTTTCTTTGCACACTTGTGCGAGTGTCAAGGGCTCTTCACACCCTGTCAACGTTAGCAAACCCAATAGTACACTTGCTTTTTTAAGCATCCCTTAACCCCAAATGAATATCTACCTTGTTATTCTAACGCAATCATTTAACGCCTAACAGTAGAGAATAACTTCAGATTAAATTAGAATAGCCCTGCCTGAAGTGCATTACTCTCAAAATATAGTGCATTTTTAAAGGCTATCCGTTCAAAATGATAAACTTAGGTAAATAAAATGACCTCATCTCACGAGTTAGAATACACAAATAGTTGGCAAGAGCGCCAAGATTACGCAGAAAGCATGCAACCAATCATTGGTAAACTTTACCGTAATCGTGGTATCGAAATCGCTGTATATGGCCGTCCTCTCGTAAATGCCAGTACTATAGATATTATCAAATCTCACAAAACTGTTGCTCAGTTTGAAGGCACTAAATTACGTTTGCGTGAAAGCTTCCCATTTTTAGAAGCTATCAGCAAAATGGAATTAAACTCTGCACGTATTGATATTGGTAAGCTTGCATATAGTTATTTGTTCACTGAAGCTGCAAAAGGCCGCTCAGTAGAAGAATTTGTAAAAGATGAACTTGCAGAAATAGCTGACTTACCAGCGAAAGAACCACGCGATGTTGTATTGTATGGTTTTGGTCGTATTGGTCGTTTACTAGCGCGTTTATTAATTGAAAAATCAGGTCCATATTCAGATTTACGTTTGCGCGCTATTGTTGTGCGTGGCGGTAAAGAGGGTGATCTTGAAAAGCGTGCAAGTTTACTGCGTCGTGATTCAATTCACGGTCCATTCAATGGCTCAATCACTATTGATAAAGAACGTAACGCAATTAAAGCCAACGGTAGCTACATTCAGGTTATTTACGCTAACTCTCCTAGCGAAATTGATTACACTCAATACGGTATCGACAATGCATTAATTGTTGATAACACCGGTATTTGGAAAGACGAAGCGGGCCTTGGCCAGCATCTAGAGTGTAAGGGCGCTGCAAAAGTATTATTAACAGCTCCTGCAAAAGGTAATATTAAAAACATCGTATATGGTGTTAATAACAAAGATATTTTACCCGAAGATAAAATTGTTTGTGCAGCAAGCTGTACAACCAATGCAATTACACCAACGCTTAAAGCACTAAACGATAAGTTTGGTATTAATAATGGCCATGTTGAAACTGTACACTCGTACACGAACGATCAAAACCTTATTGATAACTACCACAAAGCAGAGCGCCGTGGCCGCGCCGCAGCACTTAACATGGTAATTACTGAGACAGGGGCTGCAAAAGCGGTTTCAAAAGCATTACCAGAGCTTGAAGGCAAATTAACAGGTAACGCAATCCGCGTACCTACACCTAATGTGTCGCTAGCTATTTTGAACCTTAACTTAGCAACAAGCACATCAGTTGAAGAGCTAAACGCATTTTTACGCGATACTGCACTTCATTCAGACTTACGTGACCAAATTGATTACACAGCATCAACGGAAATTGTTTCTACCGATTTAGTCGGTAGCCGTTACGCAGGTGTTGTTGATTCACAAGCAACGATTGTTGAAGATAACCGTATTGTTTTATATGTATGGTACGACAATGAGTTTGGTTACAGCTGCCAAGTAGTCCGTTGTATGCGCGATATGGCCGAAGTGTCATTCCCAAGCTTACCTCACTAATTTATTTGCAGTGACTTAAAAGCCAGCATGTTGCTGGCTTTTTTGGTCGTGTATTATTTTTAAAGCGTATGCCTTGTGATAGGCTTTAATTAAGAAAATGCACATTCGTTTTACTATTTACAAAATAATGTCAGTTCTGTGAATTAATAAACAGATAAACTTATTCAACCTAAAGGTTTTTTCATGAAAATCAGCAGCAATTTCGACAGTGGTAATATCAAAGTTATTGAAGCCACCGATCCTTTAAATATTCAATTAGAAATTAATAAAGATCACCAGTCTGAATTTTATCAGTGGTTTCACTTTCGTCTTGAAACAACGCCTTACCAATTGCATAAGTTAAATATTAATGAGCTTGATAAATCAGCTTACCCAGATGGTTGGGAAGGGTATCAAGCCGTTGCATCATATGACCGCCAAACATGGTTTCGTGTACCATCAAGCTATGAAAATGGCACATTAAGCTTTGAAATTGAACCAGAGTGCGGCAGCGTGTATTTTGCTTACTTTGCCCCATACAGTTACGACCGCCATTTAGATTTATTATCTTGGGCACAAAGCCAAGGTGCTTGCCAATTAATAACACTTGGTGAAACACTCGATGGCCGCGATATGAGTGTGCTTAAAATTGGTGAGCCAAGTGAAGATAAGAAAAATATCTGGATCACAGCACGTCAACATCCAGGTGAAACAATGGCCCAATGGTATGTTGAAGGTCTACTGCACAAACTTCTTGATGACGAAGACCCACATGCAGCTGCGCTTCTATCAAAAGCAGTGTTTTACGTTGTGCCAAATATGAATCCAGATGGCAGCGCACGCGGGCATCTCCGTACTAATGCTAAAGGCGTTAACTTAAACCGTGAATGGCAGACACCAAGCATGGAAAATAGCCCTGAGGTTTACCTAGTACTAAATAAAATGCGCGAAGCTGGCTTAGATATGCACTTAGATATACACGGCGATGAAGCTATTCCGTATAACTTTGTGGCAGGCAGTGAAGGTATTCCAAGTTACGATGCTCGTCTTAAAGGCCTTGAAGATAGCTTTAAAGCTGCGCTTTTAACTATTACTCCAGAGTTTCAAGATGAGCATGGCTATCCAAAAGATGAGCCCGGCAAAGCTAACCTTACGGTAGGTTCATCAGCTACTGCTGAAGAATTCAAAGCATTAACGTACACAATTGAAATGCCATTTAAAGACAACAACGATTTACCTGATCCAGACTATGGCTGGTCAGACCGTCGTTCGTATCAATTTGGTCAAGATACGTTAGCGGCAATTGTTAATGTTGTTGATAATTTAAGATAAAACGTTTATTTGAAGGGTATCAATAGTTTTGATGCCCTTTTTGCTTTTAGTAAAACCCCTTTTACAAAAAATAATAATCATATAGCAACTTCACTCCAAAACGTTTTTAACGTTTCTTCGCCGCGTATCATCACCGTATCGGTACAAATCAATCTACTTTCCTTTAAATACTGCTGATGCAGTGCCTTGCAATAGCTACGTAATTAAATATTTTGAAAATTAAGTGTTAACAAAGTTGGGGTACTTAAGTTAAGATTAATTAAATAATGAGTCGGGACGGGAGAGGTAAAACCTTATTTCGTGAAACTTATGTTGCGTAGTAGCTAAAGCAGAGTCTCGTAATTAAAAATAATAAATATAACTATAGAGGATATCCATGGAAGCTTTTGTAAGCGCTGTTAATGATGTTGTTTGGAGTAATGCACTCATCTATTTATGCCTAGGCGCAGGCTTGTTTTATTCAGTATTAACTCGATTTGCTCAAGTTCGACATTTCAAAGAAATGTGTAAGTTATTATTTAGTCCTAACACGTCTGATAAAGGGATCTCATCTTTTCAAGCCCTTGCAGTATCGTTGTCTGGACGAGTTGGCGTAGGTAATATTGCAGGTGTTGCAGCAGCTATCGGTTTTGGTGGACCAGGTGCTATTTTTTGGATGTGGGTTGTTGCTTTTCTAGGTGCAAGTACCGCATATGCAGAATCTACTTTAGGCCAAATTTATAAAACAGAAGAAAACGGGCAATATCGTGGCGGCCCAGCGTATTATTTTGACCGTTGTTTAGGGCAAAAATGGCTAGCTGTTTTATTTGCTGTTTCGGCAATTATTGCATGTGGTGTTTTTCTGCCAGGCGTACAAGCAAATGCGGTAGGTAATGCGTTTACTCAAGTGTTTGGCGATGGCAATATGGTTTCTACTAGCTTTGGTGACGTAGGCAGCTTTAAATTGGTCGCTTTGGCAATTATCCTTATTGTTTTGGCGTTTATTATTTTCGGCGGAATAAAGCGTATTGCGAACTTTACGCAAATAGTAGTGCCATTTATGGCGCTTGGTTACATAGTATTGGCACTAATCGTAGTATTTTTAAATTTAGATAAAGTGGGTGATATATTTTATTTAATTATTAGTGATGCGTTTACTGCGCAGGCCGGTTTTGGTGCTGCTATTGGTTGGGGCGTTAAACGCGGTATATATTCTAATGAAGCAGGCCAAGGTACTGGGCCTCATGCAGCAGCCGCTGCAGAAGTTGATCACCCTGCTCAACAGGGCTTAGTACAAGCTTTCTCTGTTTACGTTGATACCATCTTTGTGTGTACTGCAACAGCATTAATGATTTTAATAACGCAGCAATACAACATTGTGGGTGAGTTACCAGCAGGGCAATTTATTGTTCAAAATGTTGATGCAGCCACTGAAGTGGGTTCAGCAGCCTTTACGCAAATGGCTCTATTTAGTGTATTTGGTAGTTTTGGGCAGGCATTTGTTGGCATCGCATTGTTCTTCTTTGCTTTTACCACAATACTTGCTTATTACTTTATTGCAGAGACTAATATTGCTTATTTAAATCGTTATTTTAAAGGCAGTATTCCGCTTGTTATCGTGAAGTTTGTGATTATGTTTATGGTTGCATACGGCATGGTAAACAATTCAGGTTATATCTGGACTATTGGTGATATTGGCGTTGGCTTAATGGCCTGGATCAACATACTAGGTATTTTAGCTATTTTCTTCGTAGCTAAGCCTGCTTTGTTATGTTTGAGCGATTATGAAGAACAGAAGAAAAAAGGCGGAAAGATCATATTTGATCCAGTTAAATTAGGCATTAAAAACGCCACGTTCTGGGAAAAACGCTTAGAGAAGCAGTCAAAAGACGCAGAGTAATTAAACTTAGTGGGCAACTTAGAAAATTATCGCCCCAAAATTAGTTATTGGTTTGAATTCAAAAAAGACAACGAGAAATAAAACAAGTACAATAAAGGCGCCGAAAGGCGCTTTTTTTATGCGTAGTATGGAGAGAAGTATGGCGATTATTCGTTGCCCAAAATGTGCAAAATCAATTTCAGATAAACATAAGCAATGTCCGCATTGCGAAAGCAACATTGCAGAGCTAAACGACGAGCAAGTTTTGCAACTTCAGCGCGAACAGCGAATTAAAAAAAAGCAGATGTTTATAAATCACTCCTTTTTGGCGCTTATCTTATTTTTAGGTGGTTTTTTCTGTTTGTACTTTTTACAACCGCAAGAAAAAACGCTTCAGTGGTATGCTTATACTGCGGCTATTGGCGTAGGGTGTATTTGGTATCTTATAAACCGAATTGTTTTAGTGACTCTAAAAAAGAAAAAATGACATGAATATCGACAATCTTGTACAAAATATTACTCCCGAATTATTCGAACGCTTACAATACGGTGCATCAACTGGCAAATGGCCAGACGGTACCGTTTTATCAGACGAGCAAAAGCAACAAACAGTGCAGTTGGTTATGTTGTATCAAGCAAAAGTGGCTCAATCAAACGAGCAATTTACGATTGGTGCTAATGGTGAAATGATCCAAAAGACAAAAGCTCAACTACAAAAAGAATTTAAATCAGACAACGAAATAGCTAGGTTTAGTGAACATGATCTTTAAGCACCTTTTTACACCAAAATGGAAACACCCTAAGCAACAAGTACGTCTTGATGCTATCGAAAAATTAGACATTGAACGTGATGCAACCATATTAAACACGTTAGCACTTGAAGACAGCTCAGCTGAAATACGCCGCAAAGCACTACAAAAAGTAAACGAGTTACCACTTTGGTGGAAAGCGTATAAACAAGATCAAGCATTAAAAGATATAGCAGAGCTTCAAATATCTAATGCTGTTTTAAATAGCGAAAGTGCACTAACACCGCAAATTAAAAACGAATACATAGAGCGTTTTGCACCCGTTAAAACACTCGAAAAGTTAGCGTTTGCAGAAAAAGAACTGCAAGTACGCGTTAAATTATTAAAACGTTTAGCAAATCCAAAACTAGTAGAAAAAGCATTTAAAGAAGGTAGCGAAGAGCTACAAACTCAATTAGTTGAACTTGTTATTACCCATCAATTAATTAAGCCATTAGTAAAGCATGCAAAGGGTGGTGCAAAAGCAGCACTTGAAACGCATATTGAAAATGAGCGTTTAGCAATAGAAATGCCACTACAGGTTGAAAGTGCAACACGTGTTATTTTAGCTAAGTTAAATGCTTTACGTGAAAAAACAGATTTTGGTGTTGTAAATCCACAAGCCGGCGAATTAATGGCCCAGTGGCAAGCACTTGAGCTTAAATGGCTAAGTGATGAGCGTGTTAAGCTTCTTGACGAAAAATATATTTCGATTACCACTAAGTTAGATGCACACATTGAGCAGCTAAAAGCGGTACATGACAAAGAGCAGCAAAAATTAGCGCTACAGCAGCGCCAATTGCTAGCGCTTGCAACTGTTGAAGCGTTAAGTGAAGAAATAGAAAACGCCTTACAGCTAGGCCTTGAAACACCAGAGCAAATTCAACAAGATTGGCTTGATGCAAAAGTAGCGCAAGCTAAGCAAGCTATTAGCGAAACAGAACTTGCTAATAATACGCAATCTAAACTGGCTGTAAGCAAGTTAGAAAAGCTATTTACTCAAGTTGCTAAATTACCTGAGCTAACAACGGCTATTAAAGAGTACAAACTCGCTTTTGCAGCATTATGCGAAATTAAGCCAGCAGAAGATTTAGCGCAATACGATGCAACTCTAACTGAATTTAATAATGGTTTTAAAGCAGCGCGTAGTCATTTAAATATTTTAGATGGTGCACTGCAAAGTACCTTTAAAACACAGTTAAATACGCATAAAAAGCAATTTTTAGCACCAATGAGTGAGCTAGTTAAGCCACTTGAAAAAAACCAAAGCCAAGCAAAACGCAAAGCTCGTGATGTTAAACGCCTAATTGAAGAAGGTCGTTTTAATGTTGCCTTTGGCGTGTTTAAAGGGTTCGAAGAGTTATTTAATACACTCACTGAGCAATATCAACAGCCGCTTGTAAATATTAAAGCGGAACTTGAAGCGCAACTTGCAGATGCTAAAGATTGGCAAAAATACGCTGCAGCACCAAAGCGTGAAGCTTTATTAGAAGAAGTAAGTGTATTAGTAAGTGAAGAGTGTACTGACCCACAACAACGTGCAGAGCAAGTAAAAGTGCTACGCAAACGTTGGAATGAGTTAGGTCGCTTAGATACAGATGAAGAAAAGCAACAAGGCGTACAGTTTGATGAAAAAATCGAGCTGTTATTTGCACCTTGTCGTAGTTACTTTGCAGAGCAAGAAGTACAACGCGAAGCGTCAAAAGCACAACGCGAAAGTATTATTAGCGACATGCACGCGCTTCATTTACAGCCTACGGCTGAGGATGACTTTGATTGGAAGCAATATGAAAGCCAATACAATCGTTTAAACAAAGCGTGGCGCAGTGTAGGTAAAGTTGACCCTAAAACATACCGTACACTAAACGATCGTTATAAAAGCGAGCAACAACAAGTACTGGCTTTATTAAACGCATTTCATAAAAGTAATGCCGTACTTAAAAATGAATTAGTAGAAAAAGCGCAGCAATTATCACAAAGCGATGATTTAGCCGCTGCGTGCCAAGAGTTGAAGCAAATGCAGCAGCAATGGCAAACAATTGGTTTTGCAGGTTTAAAAGCTGAAAATGCGTTATGGCAAAAATTTCGTCAATTTAACGATGAAACATTTACTAAACGTAGTAGTGAATTTGAGCAGCAAAAACTTAATCAAAATGAGTCAGATAAACAAGCAGATGCAGAACTTGCTGAGCTTGAAGCAGCACTTAGCGATGTAAATCAAAGAGCACAGTTGCATGACCTAGAAACAAAAGTGAAAGGGTACTCGCAATTTAGATCGTTAGCGCCAAAAGTTACTAAGCTACTAGCAGCTATTGACGATAAACTTGCATTGCTTACAAGCAAATCAGAGCAAGCTAATCTAGATGCGTTAATTACAGCACTTGAAAACAATGAAGCGTTACCAAGTCAGTATCAAGCACCGCTTAAAACAGCATTAAATACAGATCAACTTATTACGCGCATGGAAATATTAGCGAACGTAAGTTCAACCGATAAGTCACTTAGAATGGCAGAACAAGTAGCCATGTTAGATGACAAACATCGTGGCGAACATGCTGATTTAAACTATTATTTAAAACAGTTATTAGCGCTCAGTGCTGGTTCAGTTGAACCTGACACACTAACGCGACTTAAAGCGACACTTGCAGCTTAATGCACTAAAACCAGCGTAATATATGCTGGTTACTATTTTAATAAGCCGCTTTAATAGCGGCTTTTTTATGTATCACTAATTTATAAACAAAAGGGTTCTCATGAGAATTTTAGTTATTATTGCAGCGTTATTTTTAACTGCCTGTAATACCACGCAAGGCATATCAGTATATTCATTTACTAACTCTGAGGTTGAGTCTGTACTGGGTAAGCAATTACCAAAGTTAAGTGAAAAAGTAAGCTTAATGGGTTTGCCAGTTCAGTTTGATGTAAACGACTTAAGTGTAAATATTGGGCCTGATAACCGCGATGTTGTTGTTCTTGGTGCCGATTCAAGCGCTGAAATTAATGCATTCGCACTTAAATACCCAGTGCGTTTAAAGCTACAAATTGAAGGTAGCCCATTTTACGACAGTGAGAAAAAAGCAGTGTTTTTACGTAATATTAAATTACTTGATTCGAGTGTTGATGCCGGTGGTTTCAAAGGTAATTTAGGTGCACTTGATAGCCAAGCAATGGATGTTATTAATGCTTTTTTAGCGGTTAACCCTGTTTATACATTAAATATGGATGACCCTAAAATGATGCTACTTAGTAAGCTTCCACTTGATATGAAAGTGGTTGAAGGTGCAATTAAGCTAGTACCTCGTCTATAAGTAGATCTACCTACTTACAATATACGTATTAATTAGCCTGACTTTCAGGCTAATTAGGTTTTAATATTATGGCGGCTCCTCGTACTGTTCCCACTTCTCGGCTTTCTCGCTTTGCAAAATTAGGCTCACTTGCCACAGGTGTTGCTACCAATATGTTAGTTGATGGCGCTAAGAGCGCGCTAACCGGTAAAGGTTGGGACAATAAAAGCTTGCTACTACAACCTAAAAATATTGAAAAGCTAGCCACACAGCTATCTCATTTACGTGGCGCTGCAATGAAGCTCGGGCAATTACTTTCAATGGATGCCGGTGATTTACTTAGTCCTGAATTGGCTCAGTTACTTGCTTTACTGCGCTCAGACGCGAATCCAATGCCTCATAAGCAGCTTGTTGAGGTGTTAAAAGAGCAATGGGGGGATGAGTGGCTAGCGCGCTTTTCTCATATTGAGTTAAGGCCTTTTGCAGCGGCTTCTATAGGGCAAGTTCATTTAGCTTATAGAGAAAATGGCGATCAGCTTGCTGTTAAAATTCAATATCCTGGTATTGCAAAAAGTGTAGTAAGTGATGTAGATAACGTTATTTCTTTATTAACGATTTCTCGATTATTGCCAAAAGATCTTAATATTAAACCACTTATTAGTGAGGCTAAAGCGCAGTTATTAGCCGAGGCTGATTATAAGCGGGAGGCTCAGTACTTAATACGTTATAAAAATGCACTAGCAAGTAATCCCCACTTTAAAGTGCCTAACGTATATCCAGAGCACAGTACACAACAAGTACTTACTATGGAATATATAAAAGCAGAACCTATTGAGAGCATTACAGAGCTACCAGATAGTCAAAAAAGCTTTGTTGCAGAGCAACTGATTGATTTGTTTTTTAAAGAAATGTTTGAATTTAAATTAATTCAAACCGACCCTAACTTTGCCAACTTTCATTATCAGCTTGATACACAAAAAATTGTTTTATTTGATTTTGGTGCAACGCGAGAAATATCAACCGAGCTTAGCCGCGCTTATTTAGCTTTATTTAAAGCGGGTAGTGAAAACAACAGAGAAGGTGTACTTAGAGCGGCTTCACACATTGGTTATTTTAAAAATGACTTAGTTGATGAGTATAAAAACAACGTCATTGATTTATTCTTAATGGCGTGCGAGCCACTGAGATCAGAAGGGGAATTTGATTTTAAAAATAGCGAACTAGCGCTCAAAATTAAAAATGCAGGGCTTGCTCTTAGTGGGCAATCTCAGCAATGGCATACACCGCCCGTTGATGCGCTATTTATTCACCGAAAACTTGCAGGACTTTACTTAATAGCCGCAAGGCTAGGTGCAAAAATAGATGTAAAAACGCTATTTCAGCACTATTTATAGCGTTTTAATGAGCACGTGAGTGCATTTTAAGTAATGAGTGCACTTAATGTATAAAATTGCCATAATGCTCGCGATATTTCGCGAGGTGCATTTATGATAAAACAATTTTTAAACGATCCTAAATTATTGCTAAACGCAGTAGGTGAGGGCATATACGGTTTTGACCTGTCGGGTAATGCGGTGTTTGTTAATCCTGCCGCTGAGCGCATGACAGGTTGGTGCGCTGAGGAACTATTAGGTAAAAAAATACATCAATATCATCACCATACTCATGCTGATGGCACACCTTATCCCGCTGATGAATGCCAAATATATTGCACCATGTTTGACGGAAAACGTCGTGAAGTTAAAAATGAAGTTTTTTGGCGTAAAGACGGTAGCTCATTTGCAGTGGAATACACCTCAACACCTGTTTATCAAAATGATGAGTTAATTGGTGCTGTAGCGGTATTTCGCGATATATCACTGCAACAGCAAACACAAAATGCACTGCAAGAGGCACTTGAGCAAGTAAATCATTTAAGTGAGCAGCTAAAAGATGAAAACAACTACTTAATTGCAGAACTTAACGAAGATTGGCAAGACTCAGGGCTAGTTGGACAAAGTCATATATTTCAAACTATGTTAGATCAAATAAAACTGGTAAGTGAAACCGACAGCACAGTGCTTATACTTGGCGAAAATGGCACGGGTAAAGAATTAGTAGCTCGTAATTTGTATCGACTAAGCAAGCGTAGCGAACAAGCCTTTATAAAAGTAAATTGCGCCGCATTTACCCCAAGTTTGCTAGAATCGGAACTTTTTGGCCATGAAAAAGGCGCGTTTACAGGTGCCAATGAACGCCGTAAAGGGCGTTTTGAACTTGCTGATAAAGGCACCTTGTTTTTAGATGAAATAGCAGAGCTTCCACTTGAGGCGCAAAGTAAATTACTGAGAGTCCTGCAAGAACAAGAGTTTGAACGTGTGGGTGGCAGCAATACGCTAAAAGTAAATATTAGAGTGGTTGCAGCGACTAACCGCGACCTGTGGGAAATGGTACAAAAAGGCACGTTTAGAATTGATTTGTATTATCGGCTTAATGTATTTCCTATAAAAGTACCCGCCCTTAAAGATCGAAAAGAAGATATTCCTTATTTATGCGCTAATTTAATTGCGCAGATAAATAAACGACTGGGTAAACACTTAAAAGGGCTAAGTAAAAAAGCAATTACACAGCTGCAAGCCTACAATTGGCCAGGCAATATTAGAGAGCTGCAAAATGTACTTGAACGCGAAGCTATTTTATCTAATCAGGTTGTACTACAGCTAAGTCAGCCTTTGCAAGCGGGTGGTGAAGTAGTTATTAACCCTTCACTTACGCTTGATGAGGCCCAAAAGCAGCATATAACCTCTGTTCTCGCGTTATCGCACTGGCAAATATCAGGTGATAAAGGGGCAGCAGTTAAATTGGGCTTACCTGAGAGTACACTACGCTCAAAAATGCGAAAGTTAGGGATTGCTAAAAATTCGTGATATATCGCGCAGCGCGTTTAATATCGCGAATTTTATTTTACTGCTTTGAAATAAACTGTTTAATATCAATGATGTAAATAAAGTTTCAGCTTGGTCTGAAAGTTGCAAATACTTGCATAATACCCGTCATTATAAAGCAAGTACTATGAAGTTTGATATTAAAGAAGAAGACATGATCATTAAGCCCTATAACACCGAAGGGCCAATTTATATCCGCGAGCAAAAAGGATTTTTTCAGCGCATACGCCGTAATTTAGGTTGGCTGTTAATGCTAACTTTTATTGCAATACCGTGGATCCAATATAACGGTCAACAAGCTGTGCTGCTTGATGTGGCAACGCAAACTTTTACTATTTTTGGTTTAACACTCCTTCCTCAAGATTTTATGATTTTAGCCCTGCTATTCATGGTGGGGGCTTTTGCGTTATTTTTTGTAACTAACTGGCTTGGTCGGGTTTGGTGTGGATATACGTGCCCGCAAACAATATGGATGCTCATGTTTTCGTGGGTAGAGCAGCGCATAGAAGGCACTCGAAATCAGCGAATTAAATTAGATAAATCACAGTGGACGCTAAGCACTTGGCGCAAAAAAATAACTAAGCACAGTGCGTGGATTATTATTTCAGTTTTAACCGCCACCTCGTTTATGGCATATTTTATTCCGGCAAAAAGTTTGTATATGGAAATGCTTACGTTTGAGTGGTCAGGTATAACGAGCTTTTGGGTGTTTTTATTCGCTTTTTGTACTTATGGCAATGCAGGGTTTTTACGCGAAAAAATGTGCACTATTGCTTGCCCGTATTCTCGTTTTCAGGCTGTTATGTTTGATAAAGATACGTTGCTTGTTACATATGATAACGAGCGAGGTGAATGCCGAGGACCACGTAAACGCAAAGCTGATCTAAAAGAGCTTAACTTAGGTGACTGTGTAGACTGTAACTTGTGTGTAGAGGTATGCCCTGCAGGAATAGACATTCGAAATGGGTTGCAATATGAATGTATAAACTGTGGCTTATGTATTGATGCCTGCGACGATACCATGGAAAAATTTGGTTACGAAAAAGGCTTAATTAAATACGCTAGCGAAAAACAAATGGAAGGTAAAAAAACCAATCCATTTAGGTTAAAGCTAGTAGGGTACGGCGCATTAACGGCTTTGTTAATCATTTCGATGTTTGCATGGATGCTGCAACGTACACCAATAGAAGCCTCAGTACTACGCGATAGGAATGCGCTTTATAGAGTTAACTACGAGGGCCTTGTAGAAAACCCTTATACACTTACAATTATTAATAAAACGCAGCAAGCACTGCATTACAGTATTGCCATAGAGGGCTTGCCAGAAGCAACACTCTCAAGTCCAAGTTCTACACTTATACAACCGGGTGCGATGAAAAGAGTCCCCGTTACTGTAACAGCCGATGGTTACAATATTGCGCACAAAGTGAGTAAGTTACAATTTGTAGTAACAGCGCAAGAAGATGCCAGCATTACTATAACCAAAGACAGCCAATTTTATAAAAATTAGTACAGTATATAAGCTCTATATAAATAACGACTTGAGCTTTACCTAGCTCAAGTCGTTATTTAATTCATTTAAAATAAAATGCTTTGCCGATTCTAGATTATCAAAAAGACAATCTTTGAAAGAAACGTCTCTATTGGCGTTTTGCATTATTCGTTGCATTTGGCTTATAGCAATAGGTGATGTAAGCACAAACGCGCTAATTAAACAGTTGTTTTGCTGCATGCTGTGGCTTATGGCTACCATTTCTTGCTCGGCCTGTGAGGTTGCAGCTACAACGTTTGATGAGTCACTTATATAACCCCATTTCTCGCCTTTAAATGATTGAATGGTTTCAAAAAGCGCTGTTTTAAAATTACTTAAAAGCTCAAGTTCTAGGTTTCCGCTAAATTGTGCAATAACTATATTATTTTCAAGCGATAAATTAACGTGTCCGTTTTTATTTTTGTATTCCATTAATACCTCCTAAATTAGCTTTTTATCTAAATTTAGTTTAGCAGCCAAGAGGGTACAAGCGGCTGCAAACTTATTAAAGTGCTTTAATATAGTCAAGCGCGCTTTTAATAACCGCTACTTGTGCCAAAATACATTCTTCATCGGTGGCTGTTGGGCTATCTGGGTACACTTCTGTAGTAGTTACATAGGGTGCATCAGTAAAGCCCATACATAAACCTAAATCGCGTGCTGCATAGTTAATCACGCCAAATTGCTCTTGAGGTACGCCTATTAGCTGGTTATTTTCATCGCTCGGTGCAATATGAGTTACCTTTGCAACGCTTTCTATAATGACTTTTTGAAACTCCGGCTCAGGCTTTTTGGTATCTGCAACTAAATAAAACCCGTCAGGTATGTTCCAGTTAGTATTTGTAGTGCCTTCACGCGCAGTGAGTGCGGGTCTAAATTCACTGTTATCGCTATCTGTTGTTTCGTGTAAATCAATATGAGCGATTAAGTCAGTACCTAATGATTTTACAAACGCCATAATAGCGGCTGATTCTTGAGCTGGGCTGCCCTCGTAAAATGAGCGATTAGGATCAATAGCGTCTGGGTTCCAGCGGTTTATAGTCTCATATCCCCAAGGGCTAATGCAGGGGGCAACAATAATATTAAACTGTTCGCAATATTGCATAGCCGATGTTTTAGCAAACCTAAGTGCGCCATGTACGCCACTGGTTTCGTAGCCATGTACACCACCGGTGATTAAAACAGTTGGTTTATTAGCATTAAAGTTAGGCGTTTTTAATATATATAATGGGTAAGTGCCAGCGGTGTAATTAAGCTCGCCGTATTGCTCTATATCTAAGGTGCTCTTAAGGTCATTAATTAGCGTTACGACTTCGTTTTGGTAACTGCGTTTAATGTTTTGGCGTGTTAACCACTGGGCTTTATCGTTGTCATTCCATTTTTTGCCAGGTGTGCCAATAGGGTATGTGCTGTTAGTCATAATAAACCTTTATATCAATTGTTATTAGCTTTCCTATAAATAAGGAGGGCAATTACAATTGGTAGAGTTACTTAATAAAGGCGTAGCTTAACGCTGAGTAAATTAGCGTGCAAATTAAAACGTTAAAGTCATATTTTTTATAGCGCGCGATTGCTGGGATTTAATATAGCTTTGGTTTGCGTATTCACCCGAAATACTACCGAATCGATCGCGTTTCACACTAATTGTTAAATCACACGTTTTACCTTGATCTACTTGCGAGCTGCTAAACATATCTAAACTTTGCAGATTTATTTCAAGGCGCGAAGTGTTAAGCGCAAAAAGCGTTGATTGTAAAAGTGTTTCATTATTATTGTTAGTGCAGCTACTGCTAAGTTCTACTTGGCTAGTACTATTAGGATCAGTGCCATCTAGCTGAACTGTAAGGGGACTATTAATATCAAAATTTTGATTGTTACTCGGGGTTAAAATAATAAAATTTAAAGGCAACTCCACGCTCGAATTAGCATTTATGCCATCATCCCGTTTAAATTTTATATCAAACTGTTGGTTATCGTCAGTGGCATTTATATACGCTTGGTAATCAACGTCTAAAAAGTCGGTATCTTTTGTAAGTACAATAGCAGTGCTATTAACAACAGCTTGTAATGAGTCGCTATCGCTTAAAACAATGTTAGAGCCATTAGCATCGCCTGCATTTAGTTCTGCGTTAACACGCGTGCGGTTACCGTCAGAAACTAGTTCAAAACCTGCCCAAATACCTTGTGTTTTTACTAAATCCGACTCTGTTTCTGACGTGCAAGCGCATAATGCTAAAATTAAAGCCGTTGTGGTAATGCATTTTTTAAGCATGTTAGCTCCTTTAAACCACTTAATTAGGCTGTAAATAATTGTTTAATTGGGGATATACCTAACAATTATATGAAGTGTAAGTTTGTATATGTGCATTGTTACACAACAAGCTATCTATAAATGTTTAAATTTGTTAATGGTTGTAAATAAAGCATTAACCACCAGGTTTAAAAACTAACTTACCAATGAAATTGTTTACTAAGTAAGCATCGATTTAGCGCTAAATGTATTACAAAAGAGTATGTTACAATTAAGGTAAAGCATATCTTCATATTGAGTATTATGGCGCAGTATATTGCTACTCCAAGTTGGCTAGGCCGTTTTTTTACCCGTATTAAACACGTAGCTATTGAACAAGAGCGCCTTGTTGTGCATTTTAGAGGTGCTCCCGCACGGACATTTTTAATTAAAGACTTTTATAATTACTCAATATTTAAAAACCGTTTATTTAGCGCCAAAATTAATTTGTGCGACAGTAGTAATACATCAATTAGCTTTTTAAACAAATCACAAGCGAACGCTTTAAATACGGCCCTTAACACGCGGTTTTCAGCCCTGCTTGAGCAAAAGGTAAATAACGCAAAGATTTCGCTCAAGCGCTATGCTTTAGATGAGTTTTTACGTGATAGTTCCATAAAAACACTTAATAATGATGTATTTTTGCTTACCAAGCAGTACGCTAAAAGTACAAGTGTGTGGCAACAGCACTTATCGCCAAGTAGTATTAAATTTTTAAATATACTGAGCACTACACCCAATACTCACGATGCAATTGCACAGTTGCGCCATAAATATGAAAAAAAACAACTAACTCTTAAAAATGACTTTTTTAATCAAGTAGAGTCAAATCCATTAACAACAGAGCAGCGCTTAGCGGTAATACGCGATAACGATAAAAATTTGGTATTAGCGGCAGCAGGCACAGGTAAAACATCTGTGATGGTAGCAAAGTCTTTAGATTTAATAGCATGCAATATTGCCAAGCCTGAGCAAATTTTGGTGCTGGCCTATAATAAAACAGCAGCAAATGAGCTTAAAGAGCGCTTTATTGAACGCGCCACGCATGCAAAATTGCATACCAAAGCACCCACTATTTTAACGTTTCATGCGCTTGGGCTTAAATTACTACAAAGTGCCAAAAAGCCAATCGAGTTGTCAAAATTTGCAACTGACCCAGTTCAATTAAATAGTTGGTTAACTGGGTGGGTAAGTAAAAAAATACAAACCGAGCCACAGTTTATAAAAACATTTGTAGATTTACTCCATGAGCCGATTGATATATTTAGCTTTAAAGATAATGCACAGTACGAGCGGTACGTACGCGATAACGAATACCGTAGCCTTGCGGGTCATAAAGTAAAAAGTTATCAGGAAGTGCTTATTTCAAACTGGCTACATTTGAATTGCGTACCGCACAGTTATGAGGTGAATTATCACTTTAGCCAAGGCGCAGAGCTAAGTGGGCAATACCAACCAGGCTTTTATATACCTCAATATGATATTTACCTAGAGCACTTTGGCATTGATAGGCAAGGGAATACACGTGCCGATATAGATAAAAAACACTATAACGAGCAAATTGCATTTAAGCGCAAACTGCATAAACAAAATGGCACCACCTTACTCGAAACCTTTCATTACAACTGGGTAGAAGGAAAGCTAGAGCAAGCCCTCGCAAAGCAATTAAAGCAGCATAATGTTGAATTAACACCTTTAAGTAACGACGAAATATTTCATACTTTAAATAACTCAGGGCAGTTACAGCAAGGCATTGATAAGTACATAAAATGTTTACAAGCTATTCGAGTGGAGCAACTAAGTAATAAGCAAATAGCGCAGCGCATCAAGCAAAGTGGTATTAAAAATTACCAGCAATATGCAAACTTGTTAGTGCAAATTCATGATGCTTATATAAATGAACTAAACGCGCAAAGTACCATTGATTTTGACGACATGATTATTCAAGCAACAAAGGCGATAGTAAGCGGAGATTTTAATATTGTGTGGAGCCACATTTTAGTTGATGAGTTTCAAGATATATCAAGCGCGCGTATGGCTTTCATAAATGCCATATTAAAACATGGTAACGGAATACGCTTTACTGCGGTTGGTGATGACTGGCAAGCAATTTATCGGTTCTCGGGTGGTAATTTAGCGCTTACTACACGCTTTAATGAATTAGTGGGCAGCCACTCACTTACTATGTTGCAAAAAACATTTAGATATAACAATAGTATTAGTGATGTAGCAGGGCGTTTTGTAATGCAAAACCCTGAGCAATATAAAAAGCAGATCAGCACACATACACAAGTAACCACACCACAAGTTATTTTATTAGACGATTTATACCAAGGTACTAAATCGATAGAAATGAAAGTACAACAGAGCATAAGCACTATTCAAAAAAATGATGCATCAGCGAGCATTGCCATACTTAGTCGATATAGATACATGTTAAATAGCGTGCAGCAGCATTTAAAAGATAAAAAGCATACAAACTCTCTTTATTTTTGGACATTGCATAGTGCCAAAGGGCTTGAAGCCGATTACTGTATTATTATTGGTTTTGAACAAGGTAAATTAGGGTTTCC
Organism: Pseudoalteromonas sp. SA25; assembly: GCF_011378705.1. Classification (NCBI taxonomy): domain Bacteria; kingdom Pseudomonadati; phylum Pseudomonadota; class Gammaproteobacteria; order Alteromonadales; family Pseudoalteromonadaceae; genus Pseudoalteromonas; species Pseudoalteromonas sp. SA25. The sequence goes on from NZ_WTKV01000035.1 coordinate 26,074, forward strand.
TAGCGATAATCAAAATAATGTGCTGGTGGAGGCGTTATTACCAGAGCAAGATGAATTCACTCACTCAGAGGAAAGGCGTTTGCTTTATGTAGGTATTACTCGCGCTAAACATAAAGCGTATTTAATTGCAGACCCTTATGCATGCTCAGCGTTTGTAAAAGAATTAGTAAATGACAATTATCCCATTCAAATCGCTTCAACGTTGTTTAATAAGTCGCAACTAAAGCAAAGAGAGTGTAGTACGTGCAGCGACGGTTTAATAGTGCCAAAAACGGGTCAATATGGTGATTATTATAGTTGTACTAATACGCAAATTTGCGAAACTAAATTACGAGTGTGTAAAAGCTGTAGTGGCCCATCGATTGATAAAAACACGTACTCACAATGTGTGAATACAGAGTGTAAAATGCAGCACCCAATTTGTGAAAAGTGTGGTCGCGAAATGCGTAAACGCAAATCTAAGCACGGTGAATTTTTAGGGTGCAGTGGTTTCGCTCTTAAAGAAGATAACTGTAAAAACACTCGAAAAATGATTGTTTAACGGCTAACAGGTAGGTTTACACTTGTCTATTTTATAGAACTATGTAAATAGAAATTACATTCATTAGATTGATTTTAACAAGCTATCAATGTCTAATAGAAGAATGAGCTTTAACTGTTGTTTATTATGCATTTTTTCAATAGATTCTTTTTATTAAATGACCATTATTCAGTCCCTGGTCAGGTTGCTAATTGGCGAATAAGTGCACTGCGCATTATTCTATCATTAGTAATGGTGTTATGTTTTGCTGTGGCGTGCCACACGTACACAAGCGCTATTGAATTTAACTTAATTTATATTGTTGTATTAACAAGCAGTTTTCTTGCTACTGCATGTGGTTTACTTATAGCAAGTAAGCGTTTTTATCACTTTAGCGCTCATGCACTTTTAATAGCCATTGTAGCTGCTAGCGTGTCAATGAACTTATTTTTAACAGACCTAGAGCTTGCTAAAGTGGGCTCTATGTATATGTATTCCTGCCCGATAATAGCACTTATGCTACTTGGTTATAGAACAGCCCTTGCTTATGGCGTATTAAATATTGCGCCGTTTTATATGATCTTCAATAACGTTGATGTCTCGGGTTTAACCGGCATAGCTCAACAACTTCCCGACGCTGACTTATACATTACAGGGCTTATATTTTTATTTTTTAACATTTGTATTCCCCTTGCTGTGGCGCGCACAATTGTGGCTGCTAAGCGTTTAAACAAAACAATGATAAGCGCTAATACACACCTTAAAGATAAAAATGAGCTTTATCGAAGCCTGTTCACCGAATCAAATAAAGCTAAAATTATTGTTGACGAAAATCTTGTCATTACTGATTTTAATCAACATGCTATTGATATGTTTGGTATAAAAAAAGAATTAAAAGAAGGAAGCGTTAATCTTTCTCATTTATTTCCGGCCTTAGTTTTTGACGACTCTAATGCTCAAAATAAAATTGTGAAGTACAAAAAAAGTTATTTTAAAGCCAGTTATCAGCAAATAATAATGAGTACAAACTACCGTGTATATGACTTTTACGATTGCACGCAAGAGCAGCTCATTAAACAAAATTTATCGATGATGGAACAAGAAAATAAACGTTTACGCTTTAGAGACTCGCAAACAAAACTACCTAATAGAGAATGGTTTGAGCTGCAATGCGACAGATTAACAAGCAAATACCAAAAAGGTTTTTATATCGTTGTTGCGCAAAGTGCAAATAGTGAATACTTAAATTTGAAGCTCACTAAAGCCGACTCTCAAGCATTACTTATTAACGCGTACAAGCGTTTAAAAGCGATGCCAGATGGGCCGCTGTTGTGTGCTCATATAGGAGTAGGAAAGCTTGCTTTTATAATTGGCGCAAACTCGCAAAACGAGCTAGAAGATAAGCTATTGATGCAAATAAAAAATACATTAGATAAAACATATAATGTATTTGGCACTAAGTGTCAGCAATCATTTTTATTTGGTTTTGCAAAGTATCCTGATCATGGAAAAAACAGCACAACAGTACTTAGTAATGCATGCGAAGCACTTAAACTAGCAAATTGTAATATGCCCCTTAGTGGTTATAACGAAAAACAATCACAAGCTTTTATTGAAAAATACGAAATTTCAATGTTATTAGATGAAGCGCTTCAGCAGGGCGATTTGTCGGTGCACTATCAACCTAAAGTAGATGCAACGGGTCAATGTATAGGGCTTGAAGCCTTAGCGCGTTGGAACAGTCCAATACTGGGTAATGTGTCGCCAGTGGTATTTATTCCTATTGCCGAAGAATACAGAATGGTTAGTCGGTTAACCGACCTGATTATTCAAAAGGTGTGCGCTCAAATTGCCGATTGGACCAAGGCGGGTTTACCGAGTGTGCCGGTGGCAATAAATATATCTCTAATTGATTTTAGCCAAACCGATTTTATGTCAAAACTGGTTAAATACCTTGCCGACTTTAACGTAAAGCCACCTCAAATAGAGTTAGAACTGACTGAAACCTCTCTTGAGGCAAACCAAGCGCATTCGCTAAAGCTTATGCAAACGCTGCAATCGTGGGGTTTTACTATTTCGGTCGATGATTTTGGGGTCGGTTATTCTAATATTGCACGCCTTGCCGATTACCCTATTAACAAGCTCAAGTTAGATCGCTCATTAATAAGCCAAGTAACGAGCTCCACGCGTCAAAAAAGTTTAGTTAAAGCGGTGCACGTTATGTGTGAAGAGCTTGATATTAAGTGTGTAGCCGAAGGAGTAGAAACCCAAGAGCAAGTAGCAATAATGACGCAAATGGGGTGTAAAGAATTTCAGGGCTTTTACTTTGCGAAACCAATGCCAGCCGAAAATTTTGCAGAACATGTTAGTCGCCATGGCTTAGTGTTTAACCCTAAAGAGATGACGGCTCAACTTTAAATGTATTTAGTGGGCACTATATAGAACATATACACCTAAGGTATGTATGTTCTATAAAACTAGCTGGGTTTTATTACCTAATTACAGAGCTGTTGGGCGTTTATGGTTATTTCGCACTGGTGAATAGCCTCAGCTCCCCAATGCTGTATATCTGATTGAGCAGTGCAGCCTGCATCTTCAATTAAAGCAGTATTGGCATCACATAAGAGTAGCACTGCGTTATCATCTTGTACGTTCACAATAAGCGTGTATTCCCCAAAGGGTGCAAGTTTTCTTAAATCGTTATTAACAGCAGCTTTTAATAACTCATCAGTTGTTGAATAGGATGTTTCACTAAATTTTAATGTGCCATCAACGGCTGTAGCAATATCTTTTAATTGCGAGGCTAAGTCGGCCATCGCCTCTGGATTGTTATTTTTTGAAGTGTAGCAACCGCTAAGTAATACTATGAGGCTTATACAAAGTAAGTGTTTCATTTTATTTGCTCCATACCGTCATCGTGTTGTGTTCATCGTAGCCTGTATCTAGGTTCCAATTTTTAATTGCACTGTAATCAGTATCTAAAAATACGGCATTGGCAATAATGGTTATGTAGTGCTGAATATTACTAACGGCAAAGTCAAAAATATCGTTGTAATGCATAGGCTCGTGCGGCGTTTTTAGTTGTTCAATAAAAGTGGAGTCAACTTCGTTTGGGCGAGGATAAAACAAACCTAAATCAGCAGCAACATGGCGTGCGCAGGCAAATAATCGATAGCTTTCTTCAACATTATTTACTACAAGCTGAAAACCGTTATGCCATGAATTAAAGTTAGGAGCGTGTTGTGCAGCGTAGCTTGGGTGAACCGTTAATAAAGCATGTTGCCAAATTTTTGCAATATCGGTATCAAAATTATCGTCTTTGTTAGTACAAGATCCAATATTTTGTTGCACGCGGTCAGCATAACCTAACTCACCTAAATTTAAACGCTGCCAAATAAATGCATCTTGGTTCATTTCGCAGGCACGGTGCGCCGTTTGATTTTGCTCATACGGGCCTACTTTTAATTCAACAACCGGATGCACCGTTATATCCGCAGCAACATGGGCCATATAACCGCATAACCAAGCAAAGCACTTTTCAAATGCTTCACTTTCAAGTGTTTTGCAGTATTCAATCATGGCTTTAAGTAAATCGCCTGTGTGCTCATAGTGCATTAGGTCGGCCCACGCATTTTGGCTAGGCTGCGCTACTGCTAAGTAAGGATAATCGGGGGCTACACAGCCTAGTTCAAGGTATGCTTGGCGTTGGCTCAAAATAAGTTTTGCCTTTTTAGGCATATCCATTTTAGCGAGTGATTTGGTTTGCGTTGCAATATTAACGGCTGTGATGTGCGCAAAAGCACCTGGCATTGTCATATCCTTATGATTTATTAATAGGGGGACAGATTAACATTGAGAGGGGGTTAAATAAAGCCAAGTGAAGTGCTTGTGAGTGTTTAAAAGAGACTAAATTAACTGTTCAATTAGTTGTCCATCTTCGTACAGCTTAGCATATTGGCGTTTATGTTCTTCAAACAGATAGGCGCGTAATTGCTCTTGTCCGCTATGAATCTGAGTGATTTTTGCTGCAATCCCTAGGCTACTTTGCCTAACGGGTTCTACATCTATCGATATGCTTTCTTTGTTGGGTAAGGTAAAGCTCATGTGCTGTAATTTTTTTAAGCTCTCTCCACTTTTTAATGGTTTTAAAAATATTCCAGTACTGGAAATCGATTAAATATTAAAACCTTGGCTTTTAATATTTAGCTCACTCCAGCGCCAACTACGTTGAGTGCCCTTTGTATCAATTACTTCTGGTGCGCTCAAAGTGGGGTTAATTATACCTAACTCATCAATTTTTAATTGCAAGGGAAACCAAAGTTGGTAATTAGCAACTTCAGCAAGCAAAGTTAGATTAGCGTGGGTAAAAAGGTGAGCAATACTCGCGGGTATAGAGCTTTTCATTGTAAGCATATGATCGCGAGGGGAACGTTGTTTTGTATTTGGTTTGAATAACTCAGCTAAAAAATTTACCTCTTCATTAGAAAAGTCCATATTTCACCCTAGTTACATAAAACAGTGCACCACCGTAATTTAAACAACCTAGATTCAAATTGTAAGTGCATAACTTGTTTTGGCTAGATTAAGTGGTCAGTTGCTCATAAGCTAACTGCTTTTTCTCCGGCAAGAGATTTTACAATGAGACATTACAAACAACTGACCTATGCGCAAAGATGCCAGATCGCCGTTCTAAAGAAAAGCGGTTTTACGCAACAAAGTATTGCTGAGCTAACTAATTTATCGCAATCTACGATTTCAAGAGAGCTTTCTAGAAATACAGGTAAGCGAGGTTACAGACACAAACAAGCTCATGAGCGGGCTTTGTTTCGCCGAAGAAGTGTAAGAAAACCGCTTAAGATGACACCTGAAATGAT
>NZ_WTKV01000036.1:0-26885 GCF_011378705.1 Pseudoalteromonas sp. SA25
ATATTACTTAAGAAAGACTTAAAAAATATTATCAGATATTTTCCAAATTCAGTTAGTGCGTAGCGATACGAATTAACGCCCAAATTTGCTTGGTGACAATAGCGTTTTGGACCCACCTGATTCCATGCCGAACTCAGTAGTGAAACGAAACAGCGCCGATGATAGTGTAGCATTTGCTATGTGAAAGTAGGACATTACCAGGCTTCAAATTGTAGAAAGCCCGAATCTAACGATTCGGGCTTTTTTACGTCTGCAGAAAAGTGAAATGCGCGCAATTAATGCACACTACATCAACACCCATCACGTAGGTCGGGCGAGCGCAGCGACTCCCGACGTTAGAATCACAACAAAAGCCCTCAATACCCCATTCGGCCAATAAAGTAGCATTTACTACGTGACTCTCCACCGCTGTGGGTATCGTGACATTACGCAGGCTTCACATTGTAAAGAGCCTTGCTTTAACTATTCAGTAGCCTATTAGACGTTGTCATTAGGTATATAGCCTTATTTACAGACACTAGTAAGCAATTAATTGGGGGGCACTATTGTGCGCTAAGTTTACCTAAGTGATTTACCGCATTACATCTGTAACTAACTGTAGTTTTAGCGCGTGCAGAATAAATACACATACCTGATAATTATACTAATCGGCAATAATACCTAATCAATTTGGTGGATTGAACTTGACGTTAATTGCGTTAGAAATTTCTGATATACGATTGCATGGATACAGAAGGTTGAGCAACTTAGGAGTAATTGGCGAGAACAACGAAATAAAGAAATTTTTGTCCTCAAATAGATCATTTAACTAGGGAGATTGGCGTAAAGTTTATTTTATTTTTATACTCTCTTGGTTCTAACTAACCACCTATATACGCCAATAAAGAACAATGCAGCAGATCCAAAGCCACTCAGCACCCAAATGACTTTTAAAATGTTACCGCCAATGCTGCCGTCATGTAGAGGGTGTATCCAGTTTTTTATTTTACTAGCCGTACTTTGCTTATCTATATTAAACACGCTCTCTAACTTTCCTGTAAGTGCATTAACCTCTATATAGCTATGTGGAAAGCGATACGAAGGATCGTTTACAGTTTGAAATCTTAATCTGTAAATAGCATTTAAGTTTGATGGTGTTTCAATCCAAGCTAAACGCGTATTCGGTAATGCTTTTTCAGCTATTAATACCGCTTGTGATAAAGGAATATTGGTTTGTTTGCTCGGTTGAATTTGTGTTTTTGGTGGAGAGTTTATATCGCTAACTAGAGCGGTTAATATAGGATCTGTTTGTTTTGGAATAGCGAGCATAACACCTGTAACAGTTAAAGTTAGTAGCGGTATGCAGAAGGTTAAACCAATTAGTTTATGCCAGTCGTATAGCAAACCTATTTTAGAGCTACGAGATTTAAATTTTAGTGCCTTTACCCACTGCCCAGGCTTTGGAAACCAAGCAAAGAATCCAGAGATAAGAAGAGCTATTGAGGCTATGCCTATATAGCCAACAACGAGAGTGCCCGTTGCTCCTGTTAGTAATGAAAAATGTAAGTTGTACATCCAAGTTACTAAGTATTTTCCCCAATAGTTTTTACGTATTACTTTATCACTACTGCTAGATAGCCATACCATTAAGGGGGCAAAGCCTTGCTCTTTTGTTTCTATTGGATTGTAGTATCGCGCGGGAATTACTGAGTTTATACCTGTGTTTTCTAATCGCCATGGCCCTTGCTTTGAAGGGAAATTGGCTCTTAGCGTATTATATGCTTGATCCCAATTAGGCGTTTTTATGTTTGTAATAGCGTCATTTGCTGGATTTAGCAGTAAGTCTATTTGTGGGTAATAAACTAATACGGAGCCAGAAAGGCTAATAATAGCAAGTAAAACACCTATCGATAGACCTAAGTATAAATGTAACCGCCTGAATATTTTTCGCCATGAAAGCTTTAGTGTCATTAATTAAATAGTCGTAATGAGTAATGCAGGTTTATTGGGCATTAAAGAATGATTAATTACGCGGTATATTATATGGTTTTTTGATATGAGTTGTGCGGCATTTTGTCGCACTTATTAAATTAGGTATTTAGAAAGTAAAACGCCAGTTCTTGGCTGGCGTTAAAGTACAAGCTTGAAGCTTATTTAAGCTTTAGGTCCTGCATTTTTTATATCGTCTGATACGTCATACTTAGCAAAGTTTTCAGTGAAGTCTGCGGCAAGTTTTGCTGCATATTCATTGTACTTAGCTTTATCTTCCCACGTGTTAATAGGATTAAGTAAGTTAGTATCTACACCTGGAACTGCTACCGGTACATCTAGGTTTAAAACATCAATGTGCTGAGTTTCAACACCCGCTAATTTACCAGATACGATTGCATCAATTACTGCACGAGTAGTTGGGATATCAAAACGTTTACCTGTGCCGTAAGGGCCGCCAGTCCAACCTGTATTCACAAGGTACACTTTAGCGCCAAACTCGCGTACACGCTTCATAAGAAGTTCAGCGTAAACACCAGCAGGACGTGGGAAGAATGGCGCGCCAAAACATGTCGAAAATGTTGATTCAATATCGCTAGTTGAACCAATCTCAGTAGAACCAACTTTTGCTGTGTATCCACTTAAAAAGTGAAAAGCAGCAGCTTCTTCGCTAAGTATAGAGACGGGTGGTAATACACCGCTTACATCACAAGTTAAAAATACAACAGCTTTTGGTTCGCCTGCGCGGTTTTCTACTTTACGTTTTTCAACGTGTTCAAGTGGATATGCTGCACGGCTATTTTGAGTAAGGCTAGTATCGTTAAAATCTGGAACGCCTTTTTCATCTAACACTACATTTTCTAAAATAGTGCCAAAGCGAATAGCATTCCAAATTACAGGTTCATTCTTTTGTGACAGGTCGATACATTTAGCATAACAACCGCCTTCAATATTAAACACGCTTCCAGGTGCCCAGCCGTGCTCGTCATCACCAATTAGAAAGCGAGTAGGGTCTGCTGAAAGTGTTGTTTTGCCCGTACCAGATAAACCGAAGAATAATGCTGTATCGCCTGCTTCACCAACATTAGCAGAACAGTGCATTGGTAATACACCTTTTGCTGGTAGTAGGAAGTTTTGTACAGAAAACATCGATTTTTTCATTTCACCGGCGTAACGCATACCTGCTAGTAATACTTTACGCTGTGCAAAGTTAATAATGACGGTGCCATCGCTATTTGTGCCATCACGTTCTGGCTCACATACAAACGAAGGAACGTTCATTACTTGCCATTGTGGTAAGTTTGAAGCGTTATAGTTCTGCGGTTCGATAAACATGTTTTTGGCAAAAATATGGTGCCACGCTGTTTCTGTAGTTACAACTACAGGTAGATAATGCTCAGGGTCAGCGCCAACTTCTAGGTGAGAGGTGAAGTGGTCATTACTTTGAACATGTGATTCTACGCGAGCCCATAATGCGTCAAATTTGTCTGCATCAAATGGACGATTAACGTTGCCCCATTGAATATCATTTTGAGTTGTCGCTTCTTGAACAATAAAACGATCTTTTGGTGAACGACCAGTTCGTTTTCCTGTAATTGCAACAAAAGCACCATTTGCGGCTAAAGTACCTTCGCCACGGCGGATCGCATGCTCGACAAGTTCAGCTGCGGTTAAATCGACAAAACGTGTAGCGCCTGTAGTCATGTTTATACCTAACTATGTGTGAGAGTTTGAACGGATAGCTCTGGGGTTATCAGTGCCCTTAAACTGAAATTATAGTAACAGAAGGTTTTAAGATATTCGAGCCCGTAAAGCCTCTAAAAACACATATATTTAAGAAAAAACATGAATAATTTCAATGATACCGGTGTCATGAAATTAGCAGAAAAGATGACACCGGTATCATCTTTTTATAATATAAAACCGCATATTTTGCGGCTTTAATTACTATATATAGATGAAGCTGAACATTTAGTTGAAAATGCTTTTTATATCTTGTTCGTTAAAAACATACTCTTTTAAACAGTAATGACAGTTAATATTAACAGACCCTTTCTCAACTACGTCTTTGAGTAGTTCTTCTTGTCCAATATTAACAAGTGCAGTAATTGTTTTATCACGGCTACAACCACATTTGAATTTAATCGCTTGAGGTTCAAATACGCGAGGATTATCTTCGTGATAAAGGCGTGTAAGGACAGTATTAGCATCAAGGTGTAATAGTTCTTCATCTTTAATGGTGTTACTTAATGCTTCTAGGTGTGCAAAGTCTTCAATTGATTTTTGTTTATCAACTGGGAGTACTTGTAAAAATAGACCACATGCTTTTGCGCTACCTTCTGTTGTGTCGGTTGCAAACCAAAGGCGTGTTTTTAATTGCTCTGACTGCTCAAAGTAACTTTCGATACATTCACTCAGAGTATCATGCTCTAGCGGAACTATACCTTGGTAACGTTCACCCTTACTTGGTGTAATAGTGATCACCATATAGCCTTGACCAATAAGCTCTTTTACAGTTGTGCCCGTAATTTCGCTTTGCAGGCGTGCAATACCACGCATGTTTTGTTTATCATCACCATTTATAACTGCATATTTAACTGGGCCATCACCTTGAAGCTGTACTGCAATTTCACCTTCAAACTTTAAAGTGGCGGTTAATAAACAGGTTGCAACAAGTAACTCACCTAGTAATGCTTTAACAGGGTCTGGGTAATTATGGTCGGCAATCATTTCATTATAAGCATTCTCGATTTGTACGAGTTCGCCACGAACATCTAGTTCGTTGAATAAATAACGGTGAAGTAAATCTTGTTGCATGAGCGGCTATACCTAACTTGATTTCATTTTTAAAAGTTCGCGTCTTTGCTTTTTATCCGGTTTTTTATCCGGATGAGGAGCAAAAAAGCTGTTATTTTTGCGTGCGATGCTGTTTTCTTCGCGTTTAGCAATACTTGCATCAGATTCTTGATACATGGTCTGTGCAATGGGGGCGCTTTGACGTTTTTCAAGCACTGAGAGTATAGTTATCAGCTTTTCATCTACGCCCTGAGCTAGTTTTATTTTTGCGCCAACGTCTACTATTTTACTCGCTTTTGTACGTTGGCCATTATAATGTACTTTGCCGCCTTGCACCATTTCGCGTGCAACTGCGCGAGTTTTATAAAATCGCGCAGCCCATAACCATTTATCTAATCGAACTTTTAACCCATCTACAGGGTCTGAGCTGGTATTAGCATTACTTTTTTTACTCATAAGGCATTTCCCCACGTTTTTATAGCTTAAAATTTATCATGAAATCATCGTAGGATGAAGGTATTACAACGGCAGTTTACTTTTTGTACTGTTATGTAAAGTTAATTTAATCTGTTTACAAAGTTTAATATTAGTGTGCTTGTTGAAAGAAAAATGAAAGGGTACTATGGGTACGCGCTAACGCAGTAAATTAAAATAAGAACACTATTTATGGAACAGCAAATCCAACAACTAAAACAATTTTTAACTCGTTTACCGCATGCTAAGTTAAGTGCATTAGTGACACTGTTAGTTGTTGTTTATCTTGCATTTTTATTATCAAAGCTTGCTTGGCTTTTGTGGCCAAAACCACCAGTAACTCTACTTACCCCTACTCATTATGCTAACCAGTCATCTGGTGCGAGTAACAACTCAGCGCAGCATATTATTGAGCAATTTTTATTTGGTAAAAAAACTGTAACAAACAACAATAATACTGCAAAGCAATCGCAGGTAATAAATAATGCGCCAGAAACGCGCTTAAGTATCAATTTAACCGGTATCGTAGCGGTTAATAACGATGACAAAGCAGGTATCGCAATTATTGAATCACAAGGTAAGCAAGTAAGCTATCTTGTTGATGAAGTAGTATCGGGTACGCGTGCTGAAGTTGCACAAATATTGCCGGATCGTATTATTTTGAGTGTTAATGGACGCTTTGAAACATTAATGCTTGATGGACTCGATTTTAGTAAAAAAGTATCTATGCCAGTACTCGCTGCGCGTGATGATGCTGAAATGGGTCCGCAAAAATTAGAACCAAGTGATCTACAAATAGATGCCACTGCAGATCCGGACGTTAAAGAAGCAATTATAGAAACACGTGAAGAGTTACTCGAAGAGCCGGGCAAGCTATTTGACTATATACGTGTTTCACAAGCCATGAATGATGGTGAGCTAATTGGATATCGCTTAAGTCCAGGTAAAGAGCCTGAGCTGTTTAAGCAAATGGGTTTAAAAAATAACGATTTAGCCATTTCTATAAATGGCTATCAATTAACAGATTTAAAACAGGCTATGTCAGCTATTAATGAGCTGCGTAATAGTACAGATGCCAATATCACTATAGAACGTGATGGTGAACAAATTGATGTGCAATTTAGTCTGCAATAATTTAGCTTTGGAGTTTTAATACGATGGTTCAGGTGCTACACCTCAAAAAAATTAAAAAAGGGTTAGCTAAGTACGCAGCACTTTTTTTGGCGGCAAGTATTTCTTTGTCTGTTTCTGCTGTTGAATATGCTGCTAACTTTAAAGGAACTGATATCAACGAGTTCATTAATATTGTTGGTAAAAACCTTAATAAAACAGTCATTATTGACCCTAACGTGCGCGGCAAAGTAAATGTTCGCAGTTATGAGTTAATGGACGAAGCACTTTATTATCAGTTCTTCTTAAATGTATTGGAAGTTTATGGCTACTCAGCTGTTGAAATGGACAATGGCATAATTAAGGTCGAAAAAAGTTCAGACGCTAAAAAATCAAATGTGCCACTTATTGACGAAGGTAGTGAAGCTAGCGGCGACGTGATGATTACGCGTGTTGTACGTGTTAAAAATGTAAGTGTGCAGGAGCTTGGTCCTTTAGTTCGTCAATTTAGCGATCAAAAAGATGGTGGCCACGTTGCTAACTTTAATGCGGCTAACGTAATGATGCTAACGGGTCATGCTGCATCGGTTAATCGCTTAGTTGAGATTATTCGCTCTGTTGATCAAGCGGGTGACAAGCGTGTAGACATCGTTAAGCTTAAATATGCGACGGCAGATGATGTTGTCTCTGTGGTAGATAATATTTATAAAGACAGCGGTAAAGGCAGCGTACCTGAATTCTTAATTCCAAAAGTTGTGGCTGATGGCCGAACTAATAGCGTTATTGTAAGTGGTGAAGGCCAAGCACGTACACGTGCTATTGAGCTCATTAAGCGCTTAGATGGTGAGCTAGAAAGCCAAGGTAACACCAAGGTGTTTTACTTAAATTATGCTAAAGCTGAAGATTTAGTCAAAGTATTGCAGGGTGTTAGTAAGTCACTTGTTGAAGATGCACAAGGCGGTACTACTAAAACTCGTAGCAGAAGCAATAATGAAAGCAGTATAGAGTCTCACCCTGACTCAAACTCATTAATTATTACCGCACAGCCAGACACAATGCGATCATTAGAATCAGTAATTGAACGCCTTGATATTCGCCGTGCCCAAGTATTAGTTGAAGCCATTATTATTGAAGTAATGGAAGGCGACGGGGTTAACTTAGGCCTGCAGTGGATTTCTGAGCAGGGCGGTATGTTGCAGTTTAACAACGGCACTACGGTTCCCGTGGGTTCATTAGCTGTTGCTGCAGAGCAAGCACAAGATACAACCGTAACTAAAACTATCATTGGTACAGAAACTGGAACCGTTACTAGTTATGACGAAACGACTGAGGGTGACTATGATGCGCTTGCTTCCTTGCTAAGTGGCATTAATGGTTTAGCGCTGGGCGTTGTTAAAAATGATTGGGGCGCAATTATTCAGGCTGTTGCCACTGATACAAATTCAAATATATTGGCTACCCCTTCTATTACTACAATGGATAACGAAGAAGCCTCTATTTTAGTCGGTCAAGAAGTGCCTATTATTACAGGCTCACAAACGGGCAGTAATAATGCTAACCCATTTCAAACAGTTGAGCGTCAAGAAGTCGGTATTAAACTGATAGTTACGCCACAGATTAACGATGGCTCTGCAGTACAACTTACTATTGAGCAAGAAGTATCGAGCGTAAGTGGTGCAACTGCTGTTGATATTTCAGTTAATAAACGTGCAATTAAAACAACGGTTATGGCCGATGATGGCGGTATGGTTGTACTTGGTGGTTTAATTGACGAAGACGTACAAGAAAGTGTTTCTAAGGTACCGTTATTAGGCGATATCCCTATTTTAGGTCACCTGTTTAGATCAACAAATACAACGCGCCGTAAGCGTAATCTTATTGTGTTTATTCGCCCAACCATTATTCGTGATGGTGTAAGCATGAATAAGTTAAGCTTTAATAAATATAACTTTATTCGTGGTGAGCAGTTTAAACAAAAAGAAGACGGTATTGAGTTAATGCCAATGACTGATACGCCTATTTTACCTGAGTGGAATGACGAATTAGTACTTCCACCTACGTATGAAGAGTCTCTACGTAAACAAAATGCACAAGAGCGTAAAGATGACTAATGCGATTCAAGAGATAAACCAAGATGTGGTTCATCCTCAAACGCATAATCAGGATGAGCTATTAACGAGTGATGTGTTAGTTGAGTTACCAGCAAAGCGTTTGCCGTTTTCCTATGCAAGACGCGCAGGTGTGTTACTGGGTAAAAACAAAGATCATCGTATAGTTTACTACCGTGGTGAGCTAGATGTGGAAGTACTATTAGAAGTACGCCGTATCGCAGGCCATGGTTTTACACTTGAGCAATTGGCTGATGATAAATTTGAGCTATTGCTTGAAGCGTCATACCAACGTGATAGCTCTGAAACACAACAGATGATGGAAGATATTGGCAACGAGGTTGATTTATTCTCACTTGCTGATGAACTTCCGCAAACTGAAGATTTACTGGCTGGTGACGATGATGCGCCAATAATCAAGCTTATTAACGCCATGCTAAGTGAAGCGATTAAAGAAGGGGCTTCTGATATTCATATCGAAACCTTCGAGCAAGAGCTTGTTATTCGCTTTAGGGTCGATGGCGTGCTTAAAGAAGTACTTAAGCCTAATCGTAAACTTGCATCGTTACTTGTGTCTCGTATTAAAGTAATGGCTAAGCTTGATATAGCCGAAAAACGCATTCCACAAGATGGCCGTATTAGCTTACGTATTGCCGGGCGTGCAGTTGACGTGCGTGTATCTACAATGCCATCGAGCTTTGGTGAGCGTGTAGTACTGCGTTTACTTGATAAAAACAACGCGCGCTTAAACCTTGAAGATTTAGGTATGACCGCAGATAACCGTGCATTGTTTTCAGATTTAATTAGTAAACCCCACGGCATTATTTTAGTAACAGGGCCAACGGGCTCTGGTAAAAGTACCACTCTATACGCTGGTATGAGCCAAATTAACTCACGCGATCGTAATATTCTTACCGTTGAAGATCCGATAGAGTACGAAATTCCAGGCATTGGGCAAACACAAGTTAATGCAAAAGTTGATATGACATTTGCACGTGGTTTACGTGCAATATTACGCCAAGATCCTGATGTAGTAATGGTGGGTGAAATACGCGACCTTGAAACTGCGCAAATTGGTGTTCAAGCGTCACTTACCGGCCACCTTGTTATGTCTACTCTGCATACTAATACCGCATCGGGTGCAATTACACGTATGGAAGATATGGGTGTTGAACCATTCTTACTTTCATCGTCGTTACTCGGTGTGTTGTCGCAACGGCTAGTACGTACATTGTGTAATACCTGCAAAGAAGGTCACACGGCTGATGAGCATGAATGCCAGCTGTTAGGGGTTCCTTTTGAAAGCCAACCGACAATTTATCGAGCAGTAGGGTGTGAAGAGTGTAACTTTAATGGCTATCGTGGTCGTACGGGTATTCACGAGTTACTTGTAGTTGATGAAACAATACGCGAAATGATTCACAACGGTAAAGGCGAGCAAAGCGTAGAAAAATACATTCGTAAGCGCAGCCCAAGTATTCGCCAAGATGGTTGTAGCCGTGTACTTGTAGGTAAAACAACACTTGAAGAAGTATTGCGTGTTACCCGTGAGGAAGGTTAACTATGGCGGCGTTTGAATACCGTGCCTTAGATGGCCGAGGTAAAGAAAAAAAAGGCATTTTAGAAGCCGATACAGCTAAACAAATTCGCCAAACTTTACGTGATCAAAAACTTACGCCGCTTGAAGTTGTCCCTGCGGCGCAAAGTGATAAACAAGTCAAAGGCGAAAAAGCCCCTTTACTCGGCGGCTTTTTTAAGCCGACAATTTCAACCTCAGACTTAGCATTAATTACAAGGCAATTAGCAACACTTATTCAATCGGCACTTCCTGTTGAAGGCGCTGTTATGGCGGTTGCTGAGCAATGCGAAAAGCCGCGTTTAAAGCGGATGCTTATGTCGGTACGCTCAAAAGTAGTCGAAGGTTACACCCTTGCCGATGGTCTTAGTGAGTTTCCTCATGTTTTTGACGACTTATATCGTGCAATGGTAGCCGCAGGCGAAAAGTCCGGTCACCTTGACCAAGTACTTAATCGTTTAGCCGACTATACCGAGCAGCGCCAACATATGCGTAGCCAAATAACTCAGGCTATGGTTTACCCTATTATTTTAGTGGTATTTGCAATTGGTATTGTGTCGGTATTGCTTGGTACTGTAGTACCAAAAATATTAAAAACGTTTGAAAAAACGAAACAAGTACTTCCTTGGACTACCGAATGGGTTATGGCAGGCAGCCATTTTGTGCAAAATTATTGGTTTATTAGTTTAATAGCTATTACAGCTATAGCCATTGGTATTAAGCATGCACTTAAGCAGCCTAAAATACGTTTTTGGTGGGATGACCGAGTGCTACATATGCCAGGTATAGGTAAAGTGGCTCGTGGTATTAACACCGCACGTTTTGCACGTACTTTAAGTATTTTATCGTCAAGCTCGGTACCATTACTTGAAGGAATGCGTATCTCGGGCGGCGTATTAATTAACGAAAAAATTAAAAAAGCGGTTGCAGATGCATCCGACAGAGTGAGTGAGGGTGCAAGCTTAAGAGCTGCACTTCAGCAAACTAAGTTGTTTCCACCAATGATGCTGCATATGATAGCAAGTGGTGAAAAATCAGGTGAACTAGAGCAAATGTTAGAGCGTGCTGCAAATAACCAAGATCGCGAATTTGAGAGCATGGTTAATGTGTCGCTTAAACTACTAGAGCCTGCGATGATCGCCTCAATGGCGGTTATTGTATTATTTATAGTAATGGCAATATTGCAGCCGATAATGGCGATGAATAAAGCTGTTGGACTTTAAGTTAGAATAAACTTTTAAATATATTAATGGTTTTACCTAAACCATTTTTACTTAATGTTTTTAGAATAATGAGGTAATTACGTGAATAAACAATCAGGTTTTTCTTTACTAGAAGTGATGGTGGTACTGGTTATCATCGGAATGATTATGTCAATTGTTGCACCTAACATTATGGGTCAGCAAGAAGAGGCTGCTATCGATAAAGCGCATCTAGATATTCAACAATTAGAAGATGCAATGAGCTTATACAAGCTTAAAAATAAGAGCTACCCAAGCACAGAGCAAGGTCTTGAAGCGCTAGTTACTCAAACAAGCATTGAACCGGTTCCAAAACGTTTCCCTGACGGTGGTTTTATTAATGAATTACCAGAAGATCCATGGGGTAATCTATATCAGCTAATTAGCCCAGGTGAAATTGGCAAGTTTGATATTTTTTCTATGGGCCCAGATGGTGAAGTAGGTACTGATGACGATATCGGTAACTGGGACGAAGAAAAACAATAATGCTTAAGTACACTGCTTTGTATGAACATGTTAATGCTAGAGGCTTGCTATGAAAGCAAGCCTTAAGCAGCGCCATGCAAAAAGCAGAGGCTTCAGTTTAATAGAAATTTTAGTGGTATTAGTGATCATCGCTTTTGCTACAAAAATGGTGGTATATAGCTTAGAAGGCGGTGCTGAGGAAGAGTTAGATACTCAAGCATTAAGGCTACATACCACCATTAACATGGCATCGGAATTTGCCATTTTAAACCAAGTTGAATTGGGCTTATTAGTAGAAGAAAATACGTTAGAGTATTTAGTTTTCGATGGTGAAAAGTGGATTACCTTTGACCGTGAAGACCTTTTTAAACCAATAGAGTTAGATGAAAGATTAAAGCTCACGCTTAACTTAGAAGATTTAGCGTGGGCGCAAGATAACCTCTTAGAGCAATCTAACTGGCGCGAACTTATGAGTGGCGGCGATGAAGACAGCTTACTTGAGCTTAAAAAGTTGAAAATCCCACAAGTACTTATTTTGTCATCAGGTGAGGTAAGCGCGTTTCAACTTATATTAGAGTTAAAAGAGCAAAGCGAACCTGTGTATTACATTGAAGGTGAATTTGCTGCACCAGTAAACTTTCGCCGAGAGCCAGAATAATGAAGCGCACTAAAGGGTTTACTTTATTAGAGGTATTAGTGGCATTAAGTATTTGTGCCATGGCGGGTATAGCTGCAATGCAAGCAACAAGCGAGCACATACACCACTTAACGACTATTGAAGAGCAAACCTATGCATCTTGGGTCGCCGAAAACGTTATTATTGAACAGCGTACTAAAGGCGAACAATGGCAAGGTAAAAATAACCTTAAAGGCAGCGAAGTAATGGGCGGTGTTGAATGGTTTTGGCAGCAAGAAGTAACAGCCACTGCTGACAAAAGCTTTGTTAAGTTAACCATAAATGTTTTTACGGATGAAAAATATGAGCATTCGGCATATGAGTTATCAACGTATCTCAATAAAGGCAAAAAGTAAGTGAAGCAGCGTGGGTTTACATTACTTGAAGTTATGGTAGCACTGGGTATTTTAGCTTTTGTTATTATTGCTACTCATCAAATACTCGAGACGACAACAAGAGCAAAAGATGCCTCCGATGAAAAAATTGCTGAGTTAAATGGGTTGCAAACAACATTTAGGTTAATGGATCAAGATTTTAGCCAAATGACTAAACGTGCAGTACGAAACGAATCTGGTGATGTTCAAGAACAATACTTACTTGCTGGTCGTTACGTTTTAGAAAGCCAATACGATGGTATCGCGTTTGTACGAGATGGCTGGATAAATCCAATTAATTTATTGCCACGTTCAGAACTACAAGCCGTTGGTTATAGAGTGATAGACGATAACCTTGAGCGTGTTTATCGGGTTTATGTTGATCAGCTTGATAATATGGAGCCGCGAGTTCAACGTGTACTAGAAAATGTTGAAGAGCTTAAGTTTGAGTTTTTGGATGATAAAAACGAATGGCAGGAACAGTGGGAAATTAAAGCTCTCCCTAAAGCGGTTGCTGTTACTTTGCAACAAATAGAAGCAGAGCCAATTCGTCGTGTATTTTTAGTTCCTGGGCAAGGCAAAGTTGTTGCTACACAAAGTACGGATGTGAATAATGGTTAAGCAGCAATCATCGCGCGGCGCAGCACTTGTTATTGTTTTGTTTATTGTGGCATTAGCGGCTATTTTAGCAGTAGAAATGAGTGCTAATTTAATGGTTCAAGTGCAAAAAAGCACTAATTTGCAAGGTCACCAGCAAGCTAAATGGTATGCCTACGGTGCAGAAGAGCTTGCTATTAAAGGGCTAATACAAAGTAAAAAAGATGATGCTGATAAAACAACACTTGATCAAGTTTGGGCAACTCAAGGGGATGCTTCATACCCTGTTGATAACGGCACGTTAAGTGGCAAAATTACTGATTTACAAGCATGTCTAAATTTAAATGCTTTAGCCATAGCGCCAGAAGGAAATAGCGCAAGTAAAACAAACCCTGCACATAAAGCACTATTTGCATTACTTGAAAACATTGAAGATTTACCTGCTGATGAATCAGAAGAGACAATGGCAGATAGCGTATTTGATTGGCTTGACGAGGACAGTATTACATATCGCTCAGGCGCAGAAGAAGACGAGTATTTATCACGAGATTTTCCGTATATGACAGCCAATAGTTTATTTGCATCAACATCGGAATTACGCTTGGTTAAGGGCTTCAACCCATTAGTGATGGAAAAAGTACTGCCATATGTATGTGTAATACCAGGCAGTACGCTTTTATCTATTAACGTAAATACATTATTGCCAGAGCAAGCGCTCATACTCAGTGCCTTGATAGAAAGCTTAAGCTTATCTGGCGCAGAAGCGGTGTTAGGCGCAAGACCGCAAACTGGCTTTGACACCATCGATGAATTTTTTGAACAGGTGAAGCAGCAAGGCGGTACTAATACTGACTTAATAAAAAGTCTATTTAGTATTAAAAGCGAATATTTTAAATTACAAACGCAGGCAAACTTTGTCGACCTGCGTTTTTCGATGACCACATTACTGCACGCTAAAGACGGTGACGTAACGATACTGGCGCGAAAATTTGGAGGCGTACAGTGACAGAAATACTGTTGATCCGCACGGGTCAAACCGAGCAAGAATTGCTTAATTGGTTAATTTACTCACCACAAGAACAAGAAATAATAGCCAGTGGCGAGTTACCAAATGCAGAGCATTTAAGTGAGCTAAGCGAAAAAGCACTTACCCGAGAAGTGGTCGTGTTGTTACCCAGTGATCAAGTGCAATTAAAAACGGTCGCTTTGCCAACAAAATGGAATCGCAAGCTTGAGCAAGCATTGCCATACATGCTTGAAGAAGACATAGCATGTGACGTAGATGAACTGTTTATAGCAGTAGCGCAGCCGACAATGCTTGGTGAGCAACATGCAATTCGTGTAGCAATGACAGACCGTGAATGGTTTGAACAATGGCTCGCATTATTTGTAGAGCATAATCTATCAGTATACAGAATATTACCCGATGCTTTGTTGTTACCGCTTGCAGATGATGGCGCAGTTACCGCTATCGAGCTCAATAACCAATGGTTATTTAAGCAGGGGCAATGGCATATAGGTGCGGTTGAATCTAGTTGGTTAAATGGCTACTTAACAGCCATGGGTAATCCTGATATTAAGCATTTTAGCCCAGCTAGTCAGTTTCCAGAAAGCGTTAACTTACAAGCGCAAACGAGTGAGTACGACTTACCTCTAGCATTATTTGCAAAGCAGTTAGATAGCGTTAACTTTAACTTACGCCAAGGTATGTATCAGCTTAAAAAACAAAGCGCTTTATGGTGGGGTTACTGGAAAGGCGCCGCAATTATAGCAAGTGTTGCATTGGTTTCTACTATTACAATAAAAGCTATTGAGTTACACCAACTTAATACACAAGTAGAAGTAGCTAAAGCTCAAGTAGTCGACAGATACCAAAAAGCATTCCCAGGAACTAAAGTTCGCCCCAATCTAATTAAAAGCCAAATTAAAGGCGCGTTAGATAAAGTGCAAGGCTCAAGTGAGTCGGGCTTTTTAGACTTAACGACTAATTTGGTTGATGTATTTTCGCAAGTCAGCGAATTTACACCTGAAACACTTCGTTATGACAAACGTCGCAATGAGCTGCGCATTCGTGCACGTGCTAAAGACTTCCAAACCTTTGGTAAAGTAAAAATCATACTTGAAAAACAAGGTTTAACTGTTGAGCAAGGGTCTTTAAATAACGACGGTGATTATGTCGTTGGTGAAATTAAACTGCGAGGTGCAGTATGAAAAAGCAGTTAATGCAACAATGGCGCTCGCTTAAAGAGCAAGAACAACAATTGGTAATGGTCGCTGGTGGCGTGTTTATTATTTTTGTTTTAGTAATGGGAATATTTAGACCATTAAATAATGCGATAGAAAAGGCACAGCAATCTCAAATTAAACAACAAGAGCTATTAGCTTGGGTTGATGACAGTATTGTTAAACTAAAGGCTGCGGGTAACACCAGTGTTGCTAGCAATGCAAACTTAAGCCAAATTGTTAATTCTACACGTGGGCGCCATCAAATAAGTATTAGTAAAATGCAGCCAAGTAGTGATTCGCTGCGTTTGACGCTCGACTCTGTAGAATTTAATCAGTTAATAGAGTGGTTAGATGAGCTAGTGAATCAGCACGGCTTAAAAATTGAAAACTTAGATTTGAGCCGCGATGATAAATCAGGCTATGTGCGTGTAAGCCGTTTAGTATTAGAGAATTAATTAATGAAAAAAATAATAACGTTATCGGCTGTCTTTTTAATTAGTTTTATTGTGTTTTGTATTATTAAATTACCAGCACATATTGCACTAGATATAGCAAAACCGTACTTTCCAAAGCAATTAGAAGTAGGCCAAACTGTAGGCACTGTTTGGCAAGGTCAAATGATGCAAGTTCGTTTTGATGGTGAACAGTTAAATAATGTGCGCTGGGACATTGCTGGCTGGAAGTTATTTACAGGCAAGCTAAATGCGAATGTGAAGTTTGGTAATGCACGAGAGCGTAGTGATATCTCGGGTTATGCTGATGTAAGTTATGGGCTTTTTAATCAAGAAGTTAAAGTGACTGACGGCCTAGTGCGCTCAACAGTAGAGCGTGCAATGCAGCGCGTGCAGCTTCCCCTACCTGTAACCGCTAAAGGACGTGTAATTTTAGAACTTGATGAATACAGCTCAGGTGCACCTTATTGTGATTCACTAAAAGGTGAAATAGCGAGCCCTAATATTGACGTGCAAGGCTTAAATGGGTGGTTTAATATTGGCCCTCTGGCTGGTAAGTTAAGCTGTAAGTCGGGCGATATTGCTATATTAATTGACCCAGATAATACGCTTGGCCTTGAGGCAGATGCTACACTTAAAGCTAATTTCGACTTTAGTGTGGCAGGTTATGTAAAACCAGATGCTAGCTTACCTAAAGATGTACATGATGCGGTTAAATTTTTAGGCCGACCAGATAGCCAAGGTCGTTACCCGCTCAACTTTTAATGTTTGAATATAAAGAGTTTTAATGCAAATACCCCAATTTACTGAGCTGCACGCAAAGCAGCTCAGCACATTTTTAAATACCCAATCTCAAGCAATGACCCTTCAACAAAGCCAAGGCTATTTATTTGGCGTTATTTGTTCGCCCAATCCATTAGATGTGCATGAGTGGCTTGAGCAGATATTACCAAATACAGCTAATGATTTAGATGAAGAAGTACTTTTCTTGTTTATGGCGCTATATCATAAAATTAGTGAGCAAGTATTTGAAACAGGATACAAATTACCTAACACATTTGATGCTGAGTTTTGTAAGTCATGGAGTAAAGGTTTCTTAGTTGCAACCAAAGCTTACGCAGAGCCTTTGTTAAATGCACCGCAATTAGACACTGACTTTAAACAAGCATTAGAAAGTGCGTTAAGTACATTAAGCTTTTTTGCACTTGACCAGCTAGCAATAGCTCAGATTGCCAAACAAAATAACATGACTATAGAAGCCTTGTGTCAGTACCAATATGAATCAATGGGTGACTTTGCATTAGGGTTTGCTGAACTAATTGAAGTGGTCGCAATTAATAGCGGTTTGATAACCGACGAGAGTTGGGAAGAGTAATTATTAATACCAGGCGCTTAGTTTAATCTAAGTGCCTAGCTCTAATATAATATCCGTGCAGCCTTGTTTGCACTTTACTACGCCTTTACCAGGTTCACTGGTGGCTAAATTAAGTGTTAAAACCCCATTACACTTCTCACACTTTAACGTTTTGCCTTGTGCCAATTGCTTGAGCATATTGCGTTGTTTATGAAATGAGTCGCTTGCTTTTTTATTTAATCCTGAAAAATCCACTACTTTGCTCGCTTTTGCTCTAATGCTTCAGTCACTATTTTACATACTGTATTTAAACGATCGCCATAAAAATAAAGGTTTAAGTCACGTTCACGACAATAGCGTAGGTGAAATAACTGAACAGAGTCATCTGTTGTAAACGTTTTTTCTACGTACTCACCCTCAGATTCAGACAATTTAAGTTGAGTGTTGATTCTATTTTTAGCCATATTTGCAGCAGGGCTTCTGTTAACCTTACTTGCATCACTTAAAAAACCAATGCCTTCACCTAATAACCTTTCGCGAGGTTCTTTTATAAGCGGATGATCGATTGTAAAAAAGGCAAGGATCACAACTACCAAAATAATAAATTTTTTCATGGATACGTAAACCTTGATCTAAGTAGGGTTGAATTACCATGCAGTGTAATAAACTGCATTTTAAAAGCAAGTAACTGGGATGAATAAATTATTAGCGATCTATGCCAGTAATTTTAACCAACATTGTTATAATGGTTAACAGCAGTCAGATATTTCTGAAATATCTGAAAGTATTCGAGAAGGCAATTTATTAAAGTAAATCTGCCTAGCAAGTAACTTGCTAGCTTTAAGTATAGAGTACTTGAGTATTGCTGGATTTTTATTTCCAAGCGGCGTTGAGGAACTTCGATGGACAAGCAAATTAAAGTAAAGAATATCCCTGTAGAGGTGAAAATCCAAAAACCGGATTTAAGCCGTCAAGATGATAGGTTCAATCCCCGAAATCGTATTTATGTGCGTGCCGTAAAAGGCCTACATCAATTACTTAGGCAGCGCATTGGCTTTTTAGGCCTACTTGCGTTTATGTTACTTCCTTGGATTAATTTTAACGGCCAGCAAGCAGTACTGTTTGATCTAATTGGTCAAAAATACAATATTTTTGGTTTAACGCTATGGCCTCAAGATTTTACCATATTAGCGTTTATTTTTATGCTGGCAGCATTTGCGCTGTTTTTAGTGACCACCTTCTATGGACGGGTGTGGTGTGGCTACACATGTCCGCAAACTGTTTGGACCTTTATTTTTATTTGGTTTGAAGAAAAGCTTGAAGGCACAGCTAATCAGCGTAAAAAACTCGATCAAAGACCCATGAATTTTGATAAGTTTTGGCGTAAAACGGCAAAGCATACTAGTTGGGTATTGTTTTCGTTATATACCGCTATTTCTTTTGTGGGTTACTTTACGCCAATCAGAGAGTTACTTCCTGATTTTGTAACGTTTAACGTGGGTGGTTATGCACTAGTCAGTATTATTTTCTTTGCTGCGTGTACCTATGGTAATGCCGGTTGGATGCGAGAAATTATGTGTTTACACATTTGCCCTTACTCTCGTTTTCAATCAGCTATGTTTGATAAAGATACATACACTGTAACGTACGACGAAAGCCGTGGTGAAAGCCGTGGTCCTCGTTCACGTAAAGTAGATCATGAAGATTTAGAGCTAGGCGACTGTATAGACTGTAACTTGTGTGTTCAAGTGTGCCCAACAGGTATTGATATTAGAAATGGGCTACAAGCTGAGTGTATTAACTGTGGTGCATGTATTGATGCGTGTGATGGCGTAATGGATAAAATGGAATACCCGCGTGGGCTTATTTCATATACGACAGAGCGAAACCTCGAAACCCCAGAAAATAAAACGAATCCACTACGAGCTAAAATCATTGGTTACACGGTCATACTTGTTGTGCTTACGGGAGCACTTGTAGCTAATATAGCGCTGCGTAAAACAATGGACTTTGATATCATTCGTGATCGAAATCAATTATATCGTGTCGATTTTGATGGTTTAGTAGAGAACACCTATACATTAAAGGTAATTAATAAAGCGCAGTACGAGCAAACCTTTAATATTAAAGTGCAAGGGTTAGATAACTTTAAGTATATTGGTAAGCAGTCATTTACTGTGCAGGCAGGGCAATCTCATAATGTGCCATTGTCGCTTGTAATGGACCCTTATGATTTGAAGGTGTCGATGACTGAGTTTAACTTTGTGCTTTCACCGGTAGATGAGCCGGATGAGACAATATCGCAGTCGAGTAACTTTTTTAAAGCGCGATAATCACAACCGACCTTAAATAGGTAAGTTGATATAGCAATTAACAAAAGCGGGTATATAACCCGCTTTTTATTTTATATAAGAAGAGTATGAGTAAATTTAGTTTTATTGACTTAACACCTGACCTAATACTCGATGCAATAGAAAGCGTAGGTGTGTACGCTGAATCTGGTTTGTTGGCACTCAATAGCTATGAAAACAGAGTGTACCAATTTAAAGCCGATGATGGCCTGCGTTACGTAGTGAAGTTTTATCGCCCAGAGCGCTGGAGTAAAGAGCAAATTCAAGAAGAGCATGACTTTGCATTTGAACTGGCAGAAGCGGAAGTGCCTGTTGTTGCCCCTATTTTATATAATGGGCAAAGCTTGTTTGAACACGAAGGTTATTTGTTTGTGTTGTTTCCAAGTGTCGGCGGGCGTTTATTTGAAGTTGATAACTTAGATCAGCTTGATGTAATGGGGCGTTTAATTGGCCGTATGCACCAAGTAGCTAAAACAAAGCCTTTTACTTATAGGCCAACAGTTACTTGCGAGGAGTATTTACATACAGCCAAAGTTCATCTTCAAAAAAGTAACTTAGTGCCTATGGGAATAAATACTGCCTTTTATACTATTTTAGATTTAGTGATAGAGCAGGCGCAAAAACAGTATAAAGATGTGCAAAGTATTCGCTTACATGGTGACTGCCACGTTGGTAATATTTTGTGGGCAGGTGATGCGCTCATGTTTGTTGATTTAGATGACAGCCGCCAAGGTCCTGCAATCCAAGATTTATGGATGATGCTCAGTGGCGATAGAGCGACGCAACTGTTACAGTTAGATACCCTTGTGAGTGCGTATGAAGAGTTTTGTGATTTTGATCACTCTCAACTCAAATTAATTGAACCGCTGCGAGCGATGCGTATTATCCATTATATGGGATGGGTAGCTAAACGATGGAGCGATCCTGCCTTTGTGCGGAACTTTACATGGTTTGCTGATGACAAATACTGGGAGCAACAAATTTTAGCACTGAAGGAGCAACTTGCAGCATTGCAAGAAGCACCGTTAAAGTTATTGCCGTAATATTTTATTTAAAGACAAGTACAACGAGATACAAATGCTTAAAAAATTAAAACTGAGTTTATTACTTTTATGTTTACCATTTGCAGCACTTGCTGCACAGTTTGAAGTTGATAATCAATACACAGTTATTGATGTAGACAAAAGTACATCACCACAAGTAACCGAGTTTTTCTCATTTTACTGTCCACATTGTTTTAAGTTTGAACCAGTAGCAAAAGCAATTGAACAAGGCTTGCCTGAAGGCGCGGAGTTTATTAAAAACCACGTGAACTTTTTAGGTGGCGTGTCGCCACAAGCACAAAGTAATTTAAGCTTTGCCTACTTAATTGCTAAGCAGCATGGTCAGGCGCAGAGTATTAGCGATCAAATTTTTAAAAGTATTCATGTTCAGCGTGCTCCTTTAACTGAAATGAAAGACGTTAAAAAATTACTTGAAGTAAACGGTATTGATAGCGCAACGTTTGATCAAGAAATTGCAAGCATGCCAGTTATTTCGGCTGAGCAAGCAATGCAAAACAAACAAAATAAATATTCAAAATTAGGCGCACTTACAGGTGTACCTACTTTTATTGTTAACGATAAATATAAAATAAACCTCAACACCATCAAAAATCAAAAAGAACTTGATGAGTTAGTAGCGTTTTTATTAGCACTATAAATTTCGGAGCATAATAATGATTAAATTAGTTAAAGCAGGTTTGCTTGCAGTACTACTTCCTATGGCGGCAACAAGCTTTGCAGCAACGTATGAAGAAGGCGTGCATTACGACGTTGTTTCTGAGCGCGCAACAAAAAAGCCAGAAATTAAAGAGTTTTTCTCATTTTACTGCCCTGCATGTAATAACATGGAAGCACTAATTGGTGAGTTTAAGCCTAAGCTTGATAAAAACGTTAAATTTAAAAAGAGCCATGTTGATTTTGTAGGTGTACGCGACCCAGAAAACCAACAGATGATGAGCCAAGCACTCGCTACTGCAGAAGTGCTTCCGCAAAAAGATAAAATTGTCTCTGCAATCTTTAATCATATTCATACAAAGCGCGCTAGTTTTAATGAGCTTGCAGATGTAAAAGATATATTTGTAGCGCAGGGCGTTGATGGCGATAAGTTTGATAAGCTGTTTAAAAGCTTCTCGGTACGAACGCTGAGCTCTAAAATGAAACGCGATCAAGACTACTTTAAAGAAAAAGGCGCACTACGTGGCGTACCTACATTTATTGTAAATGGTAAGTATAAATTAAACCTAGGTCGTGAGTCGGGTATTACTGAACCAGAAGATATTAGCAAACTGATTAATTACTTAGCTAACAAGTAAGTTTAGCTAAAACTAAAAAAGCTCCTTAAGGAGCTTTTTTGCTTTATAAGGATATAGCGATGGAAAAAATATTAGTATCGAGTTGTTTGCTAGGGCAGCCTGTTCGCTACGATGGTAGAGGACACGCAATTTTGCATCCACAGCTTAATTTGTGGCAAAAACAAAATAGATTAATTGTGTTTTGTCCTGAGGTCACTGGTGGGCTTCCTACTCCTAGAGCTCCTGCTGAAATAATACAGGGGAGTGTAGTTACTAATTTAGGAGAAGATGTAACAGAACAGTTTCAAACTGGAGCTAATATAGCGCTAGAACTCTGTAAAAAGAATCAAGTTCATTTTGCTCTACTTAAAGAATCGAGCCCTTCTTGCGGACGAAATACAATATATGATGGAAAGCATCGCGGAGTAAAAATCGAAGGGCTAGGTTTAACTACAGCATTATTAATAAAAAATGGTATTCAAGTATTTAGTGAAGAGCAAATACCAGCACTTATAAAAGTACTGGCACTTTAATTTTGGCTGGTTATTTGCGCTGTAAGAAAACGCCCGACTCAATGTGATGTGTATATGGGAACTGATCAAATATAGCAAAGCGCTTAACGTTGTGCGTACGTGTTAGGTGATCAAGGTCACGCTCAAGGGTTTCAGGATTACACGATATATAAATTATGCTTTCGTAGTTAGCCACTAAGTCACACGTTAATTCATCCATGCCCGCGCGCGGTGGATCAACTAATATGGTTTGGCAGTCATAGCTTTTAAGGTCAATACCGTCTAAACGAGAGAAAGTACGCTCGCCATTCATTGCTTGAGTAAACTCTTCACTAGACATACGAATAATATCTAAGTTCTCTACGTTATTTTTAGCAATATTGTATTGAGCAGAATGAACAGATGATTTTGATATTTCTGTTGCTAATACTTTATTAAAACAGCCCGCTAACGCAATTGAAAAGTTACCGTTACCGCAATACAGTTCTAATAAATCATTTTTAAGTGGTTTACATAAATCTTGCGCCCACTCCAGCATATTAATATTTACTTTTGCATTAGGCTGAGTAAAGCTATTTTCTACTTGTTGATAAATAAGCTCTTGACCATTAACTGTTAAACGCTCAGTTACAAAGTCATCACCCAGCACTTCTTTTTGTTTGCGAGCACGACCGATAAAGTCAATTTTGTATTTACTGCTTAGTTTTTCTTTAAGCGCTTTAATTTCACTTAACCATTCATCATCAAGTGGTTTGTGATAAAGCAAGCTTACTAAAATTTCACCGCTTAGCGTGGATAGGTAATCGATTTGAAATAACTTACGACGTAATATTTCACAAGGCTTAAGATGCTCAATCATCACCTGCATTATTTCACCAACTAGAGGCGCTGCTGGATCAAATGTATCAACACGGATTTTTTCTTTTGTTTGTTGATCAAACATAATGTGAAACAGATCGTCACCGTCGTGCCATACTCTAAATTCAGCACGTTGGCGGTAGTTAGTTGGCTCTGAGCTAAATACTTCTAGTTGCTCCACACCAAAACGTTGGAACTGTGCACTAATACGCTGCTCTTTTTCACTTAACTGCGTTTGGTACTGTGTGGTATCTATTTTAATAACTGCCATTAACGCTACTACCTTATCTAAGATCTGTTTATCGGCGCTATTGTAGGGAGCGCTGCGTATTTGTCTAGTTTTGGCTAGCATTTATGCTGTTTTATTGAACATTGTACTTTAGTTTTTATTGTTATAGCCGATAATAAACTACGCACGCTTAGGAGACGAATCATGAAAATAGGTAATTATGGCTTTACGCCAAACAACAACATCAATAAATTCAATAATAAAGCTGATATACAGCAACCTACAATTACGTCTCCTCAAGATAGCTATCAACAACGAGGCCGAGAGTTGGCCGCAAAGGTGCTTGGCGATAAAATGGCTGAGCAGCTTGGGTTGCCTATCGCAGAAAAAAAAGCAGATAAACCACTATTTGATTTTGATGAAATAGTAAAAAACGTACTCGATTTTGTAAGTAGTGCTGTTAATAAAGCAAAAGCTAACGGCGCTGATGACGAAAAGCTCAAAGATATGCTAGGCGATGCGCGCAAAGGAGTCCAAATAGGGATTGATGACGCTGTTGATGAACTCAAAGGTACTGGCGTATTTAATGATGACATGGAAGAGGGCATTAATAAGTCCAAAGAGGGAATTTACAATGGGCTGGATAAGTTTGAAGAGTCGTTATTTAACCCACAACCTGCCAGCGTAAATATAAGCCAGGCCCAATACGTCAGTATGACGAGTAATGCAGAATATAAATTTACTACAGCAGAAGGCGATGAGGTAAGTATTAGCTTTGCTGATGCATTTGAATCTCAATCGGCAAGTGGCTATCAGCAAAATAGTAATAGTGAGTCGTTTGCAAGCTCATCATCGCAATCTCGACAGGTATCATTTTCGATGTCGGTAAATGGTGACTTAAACGAGCAAGAGCAAGAAGCTATTAATGCGATGATGGAAGACTTACAAGATTTAAGTAAAACCTTTTTTGGTGGTGATTTAGATGAAGCATTTGAACAAGCGCAAGAGCTGAGTTTAGACAGCGAGCAGCTGGTGGCTTTTTCTATGGATTTACGCCAAACAAAAACAATAGCAACAGTTAAAAGCTATGAAGAATATAAACCAGCACCAGAAAAACAAGTAGCAGAGGGGTTAGCCCCTTTTAATGACGACCTTAAAAATGCTTTTGAAAAAGCGGGTGAGCTTGGATTACAAAATCAGCTAGCTGGCATTCTCCAATGGTTAAATCAAGATCAGGAGCAAATAGATAAGTTAGTGGATTACACAAAGTCTATGTTCGAAAACCTTAATCAGTTAAATTCGGCAGCCGACGAGCTTGCTGATTTAGAAACCACGCAAAGTTAAACTACTTTCTTTTATAAATACCTCATGGCAAACTGCCGTTCTTAAAGTAAAGTGGGAACGGTAGTTTGTCAGCGCATATAATGGTCTTTGATTCAGGTATTGGTGGAACTACTGTACTTGAGCATATAAAGCAAAGTATCCCCAATGCTCAGTACAGTTATTTTATGGATAATGCATTACTACCTTATGGTGCTCAATCCCAAAAAACAATCATTAACCGATTATGCTCACTTATTCATTTCATCAAAGCTAATACGCTTAACGTTGATTTAATTGTAATAGCGTGTAATACCGCTTCTACATCTGCACTTAGCGCTGTTCGCCAAATGACAGATATTCCTATAGTAGGTGTTGTGCCAGCAATAAAACCTGCAGCAGAGTTAACACGTTCAAATCATATTGGCTTATTAGCCACACCGGCAACGGTCGCCAGTTCATACACTAAAACATTAATTACTGAGCATGCACGTAATGTAATCGTTAATCTATATAGCAGTGTGGAGTTAGTAACTTTAGCTGAGCAATACTTTTTTACAGAGTCTTTGGATACAAACAAGTTGCATCAAGTGCTTGATGACCTACATATAGATAAAACTATAGATGTACTTGTATTAGGATGTACGCACTTTCCAATATTAGCAGAGCCTATTAGTCAGTATTTTGAAGGGAATGTAAAATTACTTGATTCAGGTGTAGCGATAGCAAACAGAGTCAACTACCTACTTAACCAACTTAACTTGTGTGTGAATAAACTAACAGACATAAAAAAGCCGCTGCAATATTATGCAACGGCTGATGTGTTTAGCAATAAGCTAGCGGTAAAGCTAGTTACACTGACTGATCCGTCTCAGTACGTAGAGCATTAGAATCATCTTCTTGTTTTTGTTTTGCTTCACGTACCTTTAAAGTACGTTGTTGGAACTCGCTATCGTTCAAGTTAGCAATTGCATTGTCTGCATCAGCTTGCGCCATTTCAACAAAACCAAAGCCACGACGCTTGCCAGTATTCTTATCCTTTAATAAACGAACATTGAATACTTTGCCTTGTTCTTCAAATAATGCACGAACCACACCTTCGTTTGCACGATAAGGAAGGTTACCAACATAAAGCGTTTTTGTTTTAACTTCAGCTTCTTCAGTCACATCAGATGACATTGCAGCAATAGCAATCGCACCTATTAATAAACCAGCACCAAATAGTAATGCAGGGTTTAAAGCTAAGCCGCCTAAAGCGAACTCAACAACAACAAAACCAACTACAGCAAGAATAACAGAGAAGATAAAAGATTTTTGATCGGGTAATTTCATTTTAGATCTACCAATAAACAGGAAATAAACATTAATTTAACATTGTGAACTTGCTATCTTAACGTCTAAATCAAACATAGCAATGATATTTGTATTAAATAATAAATAAGAGCACAAAAAAGCATCGTCTTAGGAAGGTTTTCATATGGTTTTACGTGGTTTTGTTCTATTTTTGTTCGAACAGTAAAAAGATCTAAAAAAAGGGTTGATCTGTTTTCGGATCTCCCTATAATGCGACCCCACTGAGACGGGAAACGCCAACGCATAGCGAGGCACGAACAACTCAGAGAGTTAAATAAAACTTCGGTTTTAAATCTTCTAAAAAGAAAGTTTAAAACTAAGTGTTGACTCGAAAAATAAAGGGTGTATTATTCGCATCCCTTGAGACGCTAAAGCGACTCAAAACGTTCTTTAACAATTTAAAGCAATCATCTGTGTGGGCACTCGTACAGATTGAGTTCTAACAGCCAACCTACTTAGGTAGCGAGGCAAACAAATTAGAGTCTCAATTGAAAACTGAGTGACCAACAG
>NZ_WTKV01000037.1:0-21315 GCF_011378705.1 Pseudoalteromonas sp. SA25
TTACGCTACGATAGTTGCTACAACACCAGCACCTACAGTACGACCACCTTCACGGATAGCAAAACGAAGACCTTCATCCATCGCGATTGGTGCGATTAGAGTTACTGTCATCTTGATGTTATCACCAGGCATTACCATTTCTACGCCATCTGGTAACTGTACGTCACCAGTTACGTCAGTTGTACGGAAGTAGAACTGTGGACGGTAACCTTTGAAGAATGGAGTATGACGACCACCTTCATCTTTCGAAAGTACGTATACTTCTGAAGTGAATGTAGTATGTGGGTTGATTGAACCAGGCTTAGCTAGTACTTGACCACGTTCAACGTCTTCACGCTTAGTACCACGTAGAAGTGCGCCGATGTTTTCGCCAGCACGACCTTCGTCTAGAAGCTTACGGAACATTTCAACACCAGTACAAGTAGAACGAGTTGTATCATTGATACCAACAATTTCTACTTCGTCATTGATGCGGATGATACCAGCTTCAACACGACCAGTTACAACTGTACCACGACCCTGGATTGAGAAAACGTCTTCGATAGGCATAATGAAAGGCTTATCGATGTCACGCTCTGGCTCTGGGATGTAAGTATCAAGTGCATTTGCAAGCTCAACAATCTTATCTTCCCACTCTTTCTCGCCTTCTAACGCTTTAAGCGCAGAACCAGCAATTAGAGGTAAGTCATCACCTGGGAAATCGTATTCTGAAAGAAGTTCACGAACTTCCATTTCTACTAGTTCAAGTAGCTCTTCGTCATCTACCATGTCACATTTGTTCATGAACACGATGATGTAAGGAACGCCAACTTGACGAGAAAGAAGGATGTGCTCACGCGTTTGTGGCATAGGGCCATCAGTCGCAGCAACTACTAAGATCGCGCCGTCCATTTGAGCAGCACCAGTGATCATGTTTTTAACATAATCGGCGTGACCAGGACAATCTACGTGTGCGTAGTGACGTGAAGGAGTATCGTATTCAACGTGAGACGTTGAAATAGTGATACCACGTTCGCGCTCTTCAGGAGCGTTGTCGATTGATGCGAAATCTTTAGCAACACCGCCGTATACTTTTGCAAGTACGTTAGTGATTGCTGCAGTTAGTGTAGTTTTACCGTGGTCAACGTGGCCAATTGTACCAACGTTTACGTGCGGTTTTACGCGTTCAAACTTTTCTTTTGCCATGACGGAACCTATCAGTTTTGTGTATCTAAATTACATATGAAAATAATCCACCAGAGGTAGATTAAGTTAATTTTTTCAAATAGTATTTTCTGACAGATAAAGGAAGTAATCAAGGAGATTCTTAGGACTGGTGCTGATAGGCAGAGTCGAACTGCCGACCTCACCCTTACCAAGGGTGCGCTCTACCAACTGAGCTATATCAGCAACACAAGAACTGGAGCGGGCAGCGGGAATCGAACCCGCATCATCAGCTTGGAAGGCTGAGGTAATAGCCATTATACGATGCCCGCATAAAAATCTGTTCTTAAACTACCTCTAACCGTCAAGAATAAAGTGGTGGAGGGAGCTGGATTCGAACCAGCGAAGGCTGAGCCGTCAGATTTACAGTCTGATCCCTTTGGCCGCTCGGGAACCCCTCCACGATAATTCTCTACTAATTCACTTCCGGTAAAAGGAAAGTGGTGCCGACTAACCGAGTCGAACGGTTGACCTACTGATTACAAGTCAGTTGCTCTACCAGCTGAGCTAAGTCGGCACTGCTTTAGTACGGGGCGAGATATTAGAGTAAGGTTTATTGGGATGCAACAATAAAATTAAAAAAAGTGTAAATTTTTAGTTTAAATGCTCAATATTCACGCGAAAACGCGTTTTTTGCACTTTTTTATACTGTTTCGGTTAATTCGTACCAATAATTCAATCCCTTCATTACGAGCAATGAATCAAAAATACTTCCTGCAAATTGCTGCTGCAATAGTGAGCCATAGCCACCAGCAAAAATAATTTGTGTTGCTTGTTCTGTTTTTTGAGCCGTTAAATTCAGCTTAGCTTGCTCAATTGCCCCGATGGTTGCCACTAAGGCACCGTTTTTTAAACCATTTGGCGTGTTTTTACCCAATTCATTAGTAAACGGTGTTTTACCGTCATCAAAAACACGTTGGGTGTTTTGTGTAAGCGATGAGGTCATTAAATCAAGCCCGGGTAAAATCCAGCCACCTAAATGTAGGCCTTCACTATCGAGCACGTCAATTGTGGTTGCGGTGCCTGCATCAACAACAATACATGCTTTATTTGGGTATAGCATAAAGCCTGCAATAAGCGCCAACCACCTATCTATGCCTAAGTTACCCACATGCTCGTAAGCGCATACAAGATCTCCAAGCGTTTTGGTTACCTTGGCCTCAAAGCAAGTAATATTATTGCTAGCCGCTTGCGCGAGAATATCGTTTAGTAAATCACTGCGCCCTACGCACGCATAAATCACTTCGGTTATTTGCAACCAAGGTAGGTTATTTATATCTGCTGGTTGTGCTTGCTCGTTATGCCACAGCACAGCTTTTAGTGATGTATTTCCTACGTCGATCAGTAATCTCATACTTGCGCCTTTCTGAGGGAGACTTCCCCACCGTAATAACTTTTTACTTCACCATCTTGGCGAATTCGTATTCCACCTTG
The DNA here is from genome assembly GCF_011378705.1 of Pseudoalteromonas sp. SA25. Lineage (NCBI taxonomy): Bacteria > Pseudomonadati > Pseudomonadota > Gammaproteobacteria > Alteromonadales > Pseudoalteromonadaceae > Pseudoalteromonas > Pseudoalteromonas sp. SA25. The sequence continues at coordinate 2,638 of NZ_WTKV01000037.1, forward strand.
TGGGTCAATACCTTCGCATATTCCACGCCAGCTTCGGTGTCCTGTATTTAGCTCAACATAATCGCCAGCAAACGCATTAAGCGAATTCCATTGCTCATACATATCTTGTAAGCCAGTTTGACGATACTGCACTAAACGCTGCTCTAAATGATAAGTAAGTGACGCCACCAGCTGGTTTTTATCAAGCTTTTGAGTATGTTGATTTAAGTCGGTCCACGCTTGGTCTATATGTTGGCTAAAACTCTCAGGCATTTGTAAATTAATACCTATACCAATCACTAACTGACAAGGTCCTTGCGGTTGCCCATCTAATTCAACCAATACACCTGCAAGTTTTTGTTTATTTATATAAATATCGTTAGGCCATTTAAGCTCTACGTCAATTTGGTATAACGCTTTAATTGCATCATAAACAGCAAGGCCTACCGCAATTGATACACCCATTGCAGCTTGAAGCCCGTCATCTAAGCGCCAAAAATAACTGTAATACAAATTAGCGCCAAATGGGGATTGCCAAACACGGCCGCGTCGGCCGCGTCCTGCTTGCTGCATTTCAGCAACAATAACAGTGCCAGACTCAAGCGCTGTTTTAGCCTGTATACGGCGCATAAGCTCGCTGTTGGTCGAATCAATAATAGGGTGTACTTCTACATCGGCAGTATTAGCACCTAGCGCTTTGTAGTGCTGATCAATTTGCGTTTTATTTAAAAGGCCCACTTGGTTATTTAAGCAATAGCCTTTGCCAGTCACTTTAAAAATGTCCAAGCCCATTTCTTGTAACGTTTTGATATGTTTACTCACCGCAGCTCGGCTAATTCCTAGCTTTTCACCCAAGGCTTGGCCAGATACAAAGCCCCCTTGGTTGAGTGCATTTAAAATAGCGAGTTTGTTTCCATCAGGTGCTTTCATTGCTCAGGCTCCGCGTTAATATGGCATTCGCTGCGCGCATCTATTAAACGTACTTCGTGTTCTAGCATAATGCTGTAACGCGTATAAACAACTTGCTGAATGTGTTTAATCATTTTTATTAGGTCACCACCTTCACTATTTCCGTGATTAACAAGTACTAGTGCTTGTTGTTGATGCACTTCTATACCTGCCTCGCGGTGCCCTTTTAAACCACTTTGATCGATTAACCAACCTGCTGCGACCTTGTGATGACTTTGCCCATATTCGTAATGAGGTAAATCTGCAAATTGCTTTAATAGCTCAGCTAACTGCTGGTTGGTTATTATTGGGTTTTTAAAAAAGCTACCCGCATTGGCAAGTGTATATGGGTTAGGTAATTTGCTATTGCGCGTTTTTATAACTTGATCGAATACTGCTTTCGGGGTAATGCTTAAGAGCTGTTGCAGGGGGCCATAACTTAATACTGGTTGCCATTTTTTTGGGAGCGCTAAATGCACTTGCGTGATCACCGCTTTATTTTTGAGAGCATTTTTAAATATTGAGTCTCTGTAAGCAAATTCACATTGCTCGTTATTTAGTGAATGCATAGTTTTAGTGGTTATATCAAAGTACTCTACCAACTCAACAAATTTAGCTATCTCAACGCCATAAGCACCAATATTTTGTACCGGTGATGCGCCAACAGTGCCCGGTATAAGTGCTAGATTTTCAAGCCCGGGTATATTTTTCTCTAATAAATAACTGACTAGTTGATGCCAGTTTTCGCCTGCAGCAATACTTATTAGTGTGTCGCTCTCACGCTCGGTAATTTTAATACCTTTTAAGGCTATTTTTATAACCGTACCCATGTAGTCATTTAAAAATACGGTATTACTGCCCTCGCCTAGCAAACAAAACGGTGCACTAAAACTTTGCGTTTTAAGTTGCTCAAGCTGAGTAATTTCAACAAAATTTTGGCATCGGCTGTTTAATGCGAATGTATGTAAGGAGTGTAATGAATGCGCCACAAAGCTCTCTAAAAATACCGGTAACTAATCGCAATAGTTTACCTCATCGTCGCAAATGTGGCACTAGATTGTAAAAATCACTCAACCCACCGTGTCAATCGTGATATAAAACCAGCACTTTTTTATTTGTGTTCAGAGTAATGATGAAAATTAAACCTCTTTTTTTAAGCCTCGCTATGGCGGGTATGTGTTCGCAAGCAATGGCTAATGCGATTGACCAAAACTCGTATGCTAACCTTGATGATGTTGTTACTACTCACTTAAACCTTGATTTAGATGTCGACTTTGCCGACAAGCAGTTAGAAGGTTTTGTGGAGCATACTCTTCAGTGGAACAACAGCAAAAGTAGAACTCTCGTACTTGATACCCGCGACTTAGACATTGATAAAGTAATGTACAAAGATCAAAGTGGTAACTGGAAAAAGGCGACTTTTGATTTGGCTAAGCGAGATGACGTTAAAGGTTCAAAGCTTACTATTAAGTTTAAAAACCAAGCTGAAGTAGTTCGTATTTACTACAACAGTCGTCCAGAAGCATCTGGCCTGCAATGGTTAACACCAGAGCAAACGGCAAGTAAAACGCATCCATTTATGTACAGCCAATCGCAAGCAATTCATGCACGTAGTTGGATCCCAGTGCAAGATACACCCGCAATGCGTGTAACTTACTCTGCACGAATTCATACGCCAAAAGATATACGTGCTGTAATGAGTGCCGACAACAAAGATGCACTTTATAAAGATGGCGACTACATTTTTGATATGCCACAAGCAATTTCACCTTACCTAATTGCTATTGGCGCAGGTAACTTAGAATTTAAAGCAATGTCGCACCAAACGGGCATATTTGCAGAGCCTACAATTTTAGATGCCTCAGTTGCTGAATTTGACGACACCCAAGCCATGATCGACAAAACAAACGCTATGTACGGCGAATATGCATGGGGTCGCTACGACTTATTAATGCTACCGCCAAGTTTTCCGTTTGGTGGCATGGAAAACCCACGCTTATCATTTATAACCCCAACGGTTGTTGCCGGTGATAAAAGCTTAGTTAACCTTATTGCCCATGAGCTTGCTCATTCTTGGTCAGGTAACCTAGTAACTAACGCAACGTGGGAAGATTTATGGTTAAACGAAGGTTTTACCTCGTACGTTGAAAACCGCATTATGGAAGAAGTATTTGGTCGTGACCGTGCGGTTATGGAACAAGCACTTGATTCAGCGTCTTTACGCGCACAAATTAAAACAATTGATGCACCAGATACACGCCTTAATTTAAAGCTTAATGGCCGCGACCCAGACGATGCGTTTAGCTCAGTGCCTTACACTAAAGGTCAGTTATTTTTAATCTATCTAGAAAACAAATATGGCCGCGATAAGTTTGACCCATTTGTAAAAGCGTACTTTAAAGAGTTTTCGTTTAAATCACTTACTACCGCGCAATTTGTTACTTACTTAAAAGCTAACTTAATTGAGAAGTACCCTGGTGTTGTAAGTATGGATAAAGTAAACGAATGGATTTTTGAGCCTGGCTTACCAAGTGATGCGCCAAACCCTACTTCTGATGCATTTGATAAAGTAGATACTGCAACAGCAGCATGGTTGAAAGGCGACACAACAGCAGCTCAACTACCAACGACTGATTGGTCTGTGCATGAGTGGCTACACTTTTTAAATAACTTACCACGCGATTTAAGCATAGAGAAAATGAGCGAGCTTGATAGTGAATTTAACCTAACGCAATCAACTAACGCTGAACGTGCGTTTGCTTGGTTTATGCTAGCAGTAGGTAATGGTTATCAACCAATTTATCCTGCGCTTAATAAGCACTTATCAGGTATTGGCCGTCGTAAGTTAATTGTGCCGTTATATAAATCACTTATCACTAACGGTAAAAAAGACTGGGCACAAAGCGTGTACTTAAAAGCACGCCCTGGGTATCACCCTCTTGCGCAAGGTACTATTGACGCATTATTTGAATAAATAGCGTTAACTAGAAACAAAAAGGGCCAAATTTGGCCCTTTTTGTTTTTCTGTTATTTTACTTTGTTACTTTTTCTAAAAAAGCTTTACGCTCTGTAGTTGTGGCTTGTTGCCACCAAAAATCAAGCATTTGCGGCGCACTTGGCATGCCTTTACCTGTAATTGGTGCTATCGGCTTTATTGGCTGACTAGGACGTGAAGGTCCTGCTGGCAATGTATTTTGCATTACCGGTTTATTGCTTGCTAGTTGCGTGTTAGAAATAACACTTAAAGGCTTAGCAACAGCGCTACTTTTTGCTTTTAAACTCACTTGAGGGGCTTCTGCAAACACTTTTGCAGATACTGCATTTTCAGCACGATTAAACACTAAGGTATAATCTTTACCTGCTTCAACAGTTACACTTACCCAAAATGGTTCCGACTCCACAACTTCGTGCGTGTCATAATCATCTTCATATAAATCGGTGTACTTTAGCCTAAGCTGATAAGTTCCGGGGGCAAGCTCGACATCATCAATACGACTAAACAAAGAGCTTTCTAGCATTTTATCGCCCACTTGCAGTGGTACAAATTCTTCTGGAAAGTGAATATTCTCAGCATTAGCCGAAAAACTAAGTAGTAATGCAACTGCACTACTTATTAAAATTGGTTTAAGCATATTAACTCCTTTATTTGATTTCAGTTTGACACTGCTTTGAAAGTTTGTCATTAGTGAGCTTAAAATTCACAACACTTAATTAGGAACACACTATGAGCCAAGAAACTATTTTTACCAAAATCATTAATCGTGAAATTCCAGCAGATATTATTTACGAAGATGAAAACACTCTCGCATTTAAAGATATAAACCCACAAGCGCCATTTCATGTGTTAATTATCCCAAAAAAAGCAATTGCTACTATAAATGATATAAATCCTGAAAACTCACATTTAGTAGGCAACTTATACGTAGTTGCAGCTAAATTAGCTAAGCAACATAATTTTGCTGAGGACGGATACCGCGTTGTTATGAACTGTAACGAACATGGTGGGCAAACTGTTTATCACATACATTTACACATGCTTGGCGGTAAAGAAATGGGCTGGCCACCTTATCAAAATGTAAAAAAAGTAAAATAATTAAAAGTTTTTATTAAATTGTTCCACTCAATTAATTAGTTACAAATGTTATGGTTTTTCATAGTTATAAAGAATAAATAGTTACTTATTTGCAACATTTTGTGTTTAAATAATCGTAATATCGTATTTGTTATTGAGTACATCAGCGATTTTCTAATACAAAAGGTGTGGAAGTCGTGGTAAACTTAGTCAGTCAGCTTTATAAAAGAGTATAAAAAACATGAGCAGTTCAGCCTTTTTGTTATTAGATCAAGAGCCAATTAACACTATTGGTATTAACGTTTTAGAACCTTTGTTAAAAACGCAAGGCCTTGACGTAACCACAGGTACTAATATTTTAGACATACCTGAAGGGACTCGACTTTTGTTTATTGAAACATCAAGCAAGGATGCATGGGGAAAACTAAAAGAACAACTAGTAAACCTACGTATTAAATGCGATATCATATTATTTAATTTAGACGAAAACCCTGAGCTTGCTAATCGTGCATTGTTAAGCGGTATTCGTGGCGTATTTTACACAACAGATAACGCCGATGTATTAATGAAAGGTATTCGCTTACTACTTGAAGATCAACTTTGGTACCGTCGCGATATTATGTGTAATGCATTAAATCGTATGCTGCAATTTAATAAAGATGCGCTGCATAAACTAACCGAAGGTGATATTGAGCCTGTTAAACTTACTAAGCGAGAAAAAGCAATAATCTCACTAATGAGTAAAGGTTCGAAAAATAAAGAGATCGCAGAAGATTTAAGTATTAGTCCACATACTGTTAAAACACATTTATACAGCGCATTTAGAAAAACCAAATGTCGTAACCGTATTGAACTTCTATCGTGGGCACAACAAAATATCCCTGATGAAATTCGTTAATCAAATATTTAGTTTAAATTTAAAAGCAGACACTTAGGTGTCTGTTTTTGTATGTGCTATATACTTATCTAATAACAATTAGCTTAATTAAGTAATCTGTTTTGAGGATTGGTATAAGTGTATACTTTTGATAACTTTAGTTTAATAGCTACTTTGCTGGAATATTAATGCTCGACTCCTTCACTCTTTATTTTGCCAGCATCGCCATCATGGTCGTAATGACCTTACTTAACTTTTTGACATGGCGAACAAACAAAAAAATATCGGGCACGCTGCTATACATTTTCTATCCCATATTGCTATTAGGCTCTGTTATTGGCTTTACTCTTGTTGGTGATACACATAATTTAGTAATTATTAGCGCTGCCAGTAGCATGATGTTTGCCGCATCAATAGTGCACTGCCTTTCACTTAGTCAGTTTTTAAATTATCGCGGTATTGGTTTTAAATTACTCTGCTCAGTGACCGCTTTTTGCACTGTAATGCTTGGCTATTACACCTTTTTTGACCCATCTTTACACGAAAGAGTGATTGCATCCGATATACAACACATAGCAGAAGCCGGTTTTTTACTGTTTATATTTATTAAGTGTGCACGCAAACCCTATCCTAATGGCAGTATTGTATACATAACCATTTTAACGCTTGTTGCTTTAAGCTTTATTGGCCGCTCGTTATTTATGGATAACATTGAACAAAAAAATCTTTTAGTAAACGGCTGGTTTAGCTCTTTGCTATTTTTAAATGGCGTAATTGCACCCATGTTTTATGCTGCAGGTATGGCGTTATTATGTAATGAGCGCAGAGAGCAGCACCTCAATAAATTAGCCGATAAAGCACAAAAAGATTTAGAAATACGCGGGCTCTTTTTATCAACTATAAGCCACGAAATTCGCACCCCGCTAAACGGTATTTTAGGCAGCGCCCAACTTGTTATGAACCAAACAAGTGATACCCGTAATAAAGCCTATTGCGAAGCGATTATAAATTCTGCCGAATCACTTAACTTATTGGTAGATAAGGTCCTTGATTACGCGAGCCTAGATCAAAGTGACGAAGCGCTTTACGAAGAAGATGTAGAGTTTAAAACATGGCTTAATAATTTATGTTTATTACTAAGCCCTCTCGCCGAGCAAAAGCAACTCAAGTTTGAACTAATATGTAATATTCCTGAGCAAGCCTGTTATTACTGCGACCAGCAAAAACTTAGGCAAATAATTATTAATTTAGTGGGTAATGCCATTAAGTTTACAGACCACGGAACCGTTAAAATTCAGGTTGATTTAGTATTAGAAAAACAACTTGAGCACACTATAAAAATTAGTGTCAAAGATTCAGGGCCAGGTATAGAAAATGATGAGATAGCCTACTTAACAGAACCTTATGTGCAAAGTAGTGCAGGAAAAGAGAAAGGCGGAACCGGCCTTGGTTTAGCTATTACCAGTCGCCTGCTTGAAAAGCTCAGTAGCCGACTCGAAATAGCCAGCCAGCTTGGTACTGGTAGTGTATTTAGCTTTACCGTTACTTTTACTTTAGGTGAATTAAGCCTTGTAGAGCAGCGCCATCAAACTAAAGATTACTTAACAGGTCTTGATGTACTACTGGTTGAAGATTTAGATTTAAATCAAAAAATTGCTATAGAATTTATGGCCGACGATGAACACAAAATTAAGCTCGCAAAAGATGGGAAAAGCGCCATAGAGCTCATGCAAGCTCACCACTTCGATGTTGTTTTGCTTGATATGAATCTACCTGATTTAACAGGCCAAGAAGTACTTAAACGTCTAAAACGCATTGATCATAAAAATCAACGAACTCCAGTACTCGCATTTACTGCAAGCCTTAGCCCAGACGAAGTAAAAGAGTATTTAGAATTAGGAATAAAAGACATTGTAGGCAAGCCTATTAAGCACGAAAAGCTTCGCCAAGCACTTAGCGACTCTCAATCTAATCAAACTGCGAGCATTGCAGTAGAGCTTATTGATACCTTGTATGACAAAACAGCGGCCGAAACACTCACCAGCTCGTTTAGTGAAGATGAAGTATCGTCGATTTATAATGAGTTTGTGCTTTCGGCGCGTAACAAGCTAATTCGCTGTCAAAAGCTTATTGATCAACAACCAGAGCAATGCATTAAGCTTTTACATCGCCAAGCAAGTACCGCTCTGCAACTTGGTTTTAATCGCTATGGTATTGAGCTGAAAAAAATAGAACGTCGTTTACTCGATAAAAAGCCACACAACGATATGCTTGATGAAGCGTTAGATCTGTGGCAACGAAGCTTAGAGCAATATTTAAAGTTTGTGCGTGGGCAGTTAGAGTAATAGTGAATTAGCTTTAAAAATAGCTAATTATTAGCCTCTTCCATATTTATCATCAAATCGCTCTATATCGCTTTCATCAAGTACAGCACCGGTTTGCACTTCAATAACTATTAACTGCTCTTTTTGATTATTAGCCAAGCTATGAATTTGCTTTGCGGCGATATAACACGATTGGTCATGCGTTAGCGAATACGCTTGCTCATCAATACATACATTTGCAATACCCGAAACCACAACCCAATGTTCAGCACGATGCTGATGGCACTGCGTCGAAAGCTTAGCACCGCTGTTAACAGTAATTTTTTTAACCTTAAAGCCAGTGCCTTCAACCAAAGTACGGTAATTCCCCCATGGGCGAAAAACCACTTGATGATGGTTAAGTTTATCGGCCTGTGTTGTAGCAATTTGCTTAAGCAACAAAGGCAGAGAATCTAGCTCATTTTGGTTTGCAATTAACGTGGCATCATGAGTATGAATAATTGCTAAATTGCTTACTCCAAGCGTGGCAATAGTGTGTTCAGCCTCGTTAATAACTAAGTTATTAGTGCTTTTTTGAGCCATATAATTAGCATTTAAGCTATTACCGTTTTCATCTTTTTTTGTAAGCGCATCAATGGATGAAAAACTACCTACATCACTCCATTTTAAATCAACAGGCATAACAACTACGTTATTACTGCGCTCTAAAATAGCGTAATCAATTGAATCGCTTGGGCAGTGCTCAAGCGCACTATTGCTTGGGCGGGTAAACCCTAAATCTTTAGTAAATTGTGTTGCTGCAGCGACACTCGTTGCTATTTTTGGCGCAAACCGCTCGAGCTCTTTTAAATAGGTCGCTGGGGTAAATAAAAACATGCCGCTATTCCAGCTATAACCACCTTGAGCTAAATAACGGTTCGCTGTATCTAAGTCAGGCTTTTCTTTAAATTGAGCAACATCGTAACAACCCGTTCCGGCAATAGCCGCGCCTTGTTTTATATAACCATAGCCAGTATGCGCCTCTGTAGGAGTAATCGAAAACGTAACTAGCTTTCCTTGTTCAGCAAGTTTTACAGCTTCAGGGAGCTTAGCTGTTAATACATCAAAGTTTTTAATATGATGATCGGCAGGCATCACTAATAGCGGACCGGTAATCCCATTTAGCAGTGCATAGTGGGCGGCTAATGCGATGGCAGGGGCGGTATTTTTACCTTTGGGTTCGAGTAATAATGCACTAGGATTTGAGCTGGCAGCTTGCTCGGCGGCAATAAATCGGTGCTGCTCATTACACACTAAAATAGCATTATCAAACAACTCATTAGAAACACGCGCCAATGTACTTTGCAGTAATGACGTGTTTTCATTTAGTAGTGGTAAAAATTGTTTAGGCATTGCTTGGCGAGAAAGCGGCCACAAGCGAGAGCCTATGCCACCAGCTAAAATTACAGGAGTGATTAAAGTGTTCATAATGTATATTAGCCGCCAACAAAAATATCAGCGGCTATTTTAACACTTTATTGGCTCTGCGCTAAATTAACGTATCTATATTAATGTAAAAGGGTCTGCATCTAAATAGGCAGGAAACGCTGCTTTAAACTCATCCAGTGGTGCTTTTTCAAGTGTTATTGTAACTAGCTGCTCGGTGTTATCTTGCGCTTTGGTTAATGCATCGCCTTTAAAGTCGTATACCGCTGTACCGCCATTGTGCAAGGCACCATTACCGTCTTCCCCCACGCGATTAACGCCTACTACGTAACATAGGTTTTCCATTGCACGCGCCATAAGTAACGTATCCCAAATATGGCGGCGCACAGCAGGCCAATTTGCTACGTTTATCATTACATCGTAGTCGTTATTATTACGTTGAAATACCGGAAAGCGCAGGTCGTAACATACCTGCGGTAATAGTTTAAAACCGTTGATTTCAAAAACTTTGCGCTCTTGCCCTGCTACAACGTAGTCGCCCTCACTGCCTAAGCGAAATAAATGGCGCTTATCGTAATAACTCACCTCTCCATCGGGTTTTACCCAATAAAACCGATTTGCTTTTTTATCGCCTTGCGCAACAAGTACCGAACCCGCAATAACCGCATTATGTTTATGAGCCTGCGCTTTTAACCAAGTCAGTACTTTACCATTTTCGGGCTCTGCACAATCTAAATTAATAGCAAAGCCAGTCGAGAATGTTTCTGGCAGTAAAATAAGATCGGGCTGATGCGTAATTGCGTCAAGCTGTTTATTAAACATGGCTAAATTAGCGTCTTTATCAAGCCAATAAAGCGAGCTTTGCAATGCTGTAATGGTTAAAGTTGACATAATATTTGCGCAGCCTCTATGAGAGTGTTGTCGTTTTTAGCAAAGCATAAGCGAATTACTTTATCGGTTGGTGGTTTTTGATAAAACACACTTAATGGAATAGCCGCCACACCTGCTTGCTCAACTAACCAATGGCAAAATTCAACATCGTTTAAATCCGATACATCACTGTAATCTAATAATAAAAAGTAAGTGCCTTGGCTAGGTAAAATTTTAAAACGACTATTACTTAAATGGCTCGCTAATAAGTCGCGTTTTTGCTGATAAAACCCACTTAGCTCATCTATATGCTCGCCTTGCTGCTCGAGCATATCGGCAAGCGCATGCTGTGCGGGGGTAAAACTTGAAAACGTAACGTACTGATGAATTTTTCTAAATTCGACAGCTAAATCTGCAGGTGCAATACAGTAACCCATTTTCCAGCCCGTGCTGTGAAACGTTTTACCAAAACTCGATACAACAAAGCTTTTGGCAAATAATTCATCATCGCGCAATACGCTTAAATGCGGTTGCTGATCAAACGTAATGTGCTCATATACCTCATCGCTTATTACATACAAATTGTGAGTACCAACTAACTCTTTAAGCGCTTTTATATCTTGTGGCTGTAATATTTTACCGCTTGGGTTATGAGGCGTATTAATAATAATTGCACGGGTATTTTTAGTAATTGCTTGGCTTACTACTTGCCAATCAATGGTGTAATTTGGCGCACTTAAAGCAATGTGTACCGACGTTCCACCAGCGAGTTCAATTGCCGGTTGGTAAGAGTCATATGCAGGGTCAAATACAATCACTTCATCACTGGGGCGCACAATTGTTTGAATAGCCACAAACAATGCCTCTGTTGCACCCGAGGTAACAGTAACTTGATCAGCCGCGTTTATATCAGCTGCATATTTGCGCTTTGCTAAATCAGCAATTTGTTGCTGTAATCGTGGTACACCACTTGAAGGTGAATATTGATTAACGCCCTGCTGCACATAATAATTTAACTGCGTTTTTAAAAGATCAGGAGCATCAAACTCAGGAAAGCCTTGAGAGAGATTAATTGCCGAAAACTCACTAGCCAACCCGCTCATTTGGCTAAATATACTAACGCCTAAATTTGGTAATTTACTTTCAAACACGTGATGCCCTTAATGATGGTTTTGCGCTTAAAGCGATGCTATCATTGCTTAAAACAGAAGTATAGCCGTCTAAAAACAATTAACTTTACGCTCATTAGTGAGGAATGTATGCAAAACAATACCGCTATTTCACAACTTATTGAAGCCGGAAAATGGGTTAGCCAAAAAGGCTGGGTACCCGCAACAGGTGGAAACTTTTCAGCTCGTACTAGCACTGGCTTTGTTGTTACAGCAAGTGGGCACGATAAAGGCTCACTGACGCCAGAGCATTTTTTGCAATTAGATCACCAAGGCGAGCGCCTAGCAGGAGCTGTAAAGCCATCGGCAGAAACACAATTACACCTAAGTTTGTATCAGCTTATACCTGATGCACAGTGTGTTTTGCATACTCACTCTGTAGCCGCCACCGTACTGTCGCAAATTACCCAAAGGCATCAGCTTGATTTAACAGGCTATGAAATGCAAAAAGCACTGAGCGGCTTTACTTCGCATTTAGAAACGCTGAGCATTCCTATTTTCGATAACGATCAAGATATTGACCGATTAAGCCTACTGGTCAGTGACCATCATTTACATACGCCTATAGAGCATGGCGTACTTATACGTGGCCATGGTTTATATGCAGTAGGGCGTAATATTGATGAAGTTCGTCGCCACTTAGAAGCCTTAGAGTTTTTATTTAGTTGCGAACTAGAGCGCCTAAAAATAGTAGGTATTCAAGCGGGAGTAACTAAATGATTAAAGCTATTTTAACCGATATTGAAGGCACAATAACCCGCATCTCATTTGTTAAAGAGGTGTTGTTTCCTTACGCGGCAAAACAATTACCGACCTTTGTACGTGCCAATGCTAATAAGCCAGATGTAGCCGAGCAAATTAATGCCATAAAAGCGCTTATCGAAAAGCCAAACGCCGATATAGAAGAAGTCATTAGCACTTTACTTACCTGGATTGATGAAGATAAAAAAATCACTCCACTTAAGCAGTTACAAGGCTTAATTTGGCAAACAGGGTATGAACACGGTGATTTTAAAGGTCATTTATACCCAGATGCATTTGATTTTTTACAAGCTCAACACAACAACGATATTACTTTATATGTGTACTCGTCAGGGTCGGTAAAAGCGCAGCAGCTACTTTTTAAATACAGTGATTATGGCGATATTCGCAGCTTATTTACTGACTTTTTTGACACCAAAGTTGGCGCAAAACAAGAGCAAATAGCCTATAACACTATTGTTGATCTGTTACCGTTTAAAGCAGCAGAAATACTCTTTCTAAGTGATGTAGCCGGCGAGCTTGATGCCGCGCAAGCTGCGGGCATAAAAACATTACATTTAATTCGTGATGGACAAGCAAGCACTAAAGCACACCCTTACATTAATGACTTTAGCCAATTTAAATTGGAAAAATTAGTATGAGCCAATTAACGGTGTATGCCGACAACGATGCAAACAAAGCACTTGTAAGCACATCAAATGCTGATGATATTGCAAAGCAACTAGCTAAAGTAAACGTACGTTTTGAACAGTGGCAAGCAAATGCAGATATTAATGAGCACACCACCCATGAGCAAATTATTAGTGCGTACAAAAACGATATAGATCGGTTAAAAACCGAAAATGGCTATCAAACAGTAGACGTTATATCTCTAGCTAAAGGTAATCTTGGCGCATCAGAGCTGCGCAAAAAGTTTTTATTTGAACATACTCATAGTGAAGACGAAGTGCGTTTTTTTGTAAAAGGCCAAGGGCTATTTTGCCTACATTTAGACAATAAGGTTTATCAGGTACTTTGCCAACAAGGCGATTTAATTTCAGTGCCTGAACTTACCCCGCATTGGTTTGATATGGGAAGCGACCCTGAGTTTACTGCCATTCGCTTATTTAACAATACAGAGGGCTGGGTAGCAAAAAGCACTGACTCGTCTATTGCAGAGCAATTTCCCTTGCTCGATTAATAAAGCTCAGTGCACGCATGCCTAAACTATATTTTCTATAAGCGTATTTATGCTATTTGCAGGATGACTTCAATCACTTAACTCTGTAATATTATTTTAGCAATGCAGCTGATAAAGAGTAACTTTCTAATGGTGAACGAACAATATCAAAAGTCTAAACAACAACTAGCCTACTCACGTAAGCAAGTTGAAAAGGCTGGTCGTATTTTTCGTAAAAATGAAGGTGATTTTGACTTTGCAATAGAGGTTGTACAGAACTATCGTGCAGCACATTTATATCCGCTGACTATTATTAAAAACCTCGTATGGAAACATGTAAAAAAGCTTCATTTGCTAGAGTCGGCGACTATAGTTAGACGCTTAAAGCGCTTGCCAACTATTATAGATAAGTTACAAAGAGCCTCGTTAGATGGTAAAAGTGAAAACGCAATAAATCTGAAGCGAATGCACGATATAGGTGGCTGCCGAGTAATCTTAGATAATCTAGAGCATCTATATCAACTCAACGCCAGTTTAGACTCGAGTAGAGCTGTTCATAGCGTTAAGTCATATGATTATATTGAAAACCCAAAAGCGACGGGCTACAGAGGTATTCATCGTGTTTATAAAAGTTATAACAATTTAGAATCTCACGATTATAAAGGCTTTCAAATTGAAGTTCAGTTGCGCACTAGGCTTCAGCACCTTTGGGCTACTACTGTTGAAATTGTAGATATTATTGAAAAAGAAACACTAAAAACTAATCCCCAAGCAGCCGACACAGATTGGAAGCGATTATTTTTTATCATGGGTGAGTTTCTTGCAGTCAAAGATGGTTCAAATCAATTAAGTTCACAGCAATCGCAGGCCTTTGTTGATGAGCTTTCGGCACTAAATAAAAAGCTAGCCGCATTTCATAAGCTTGATGCATTTAATCGCGCATTCCAAGTTGACGAAATTAAAAATAAATCGAAAGATACAGGCTTTGCTTTACTAGTTCACAACACAGAAACACAAATGGGTCGAGTCTTTTTATATGCAGAGAATAAAAAGCAAGAAGCTCTAACACATTACGCCGAACAAGAAAAACAAACTCACAATAACGTGCTTCTGGTAGCAGGGAGCGACTTGAAATCAATAGAAAAAGCCTACCCCAACTACCTAAATAGTACCTCTGAGTTTCTTTCAGAATTCAGTCGCATATTATTGAGTTAGCTCTTTAAGTTTACCCATTAATACTTGTTGCTGGTTATACACACCCGTATCTAACACCCACCCTGTGACCAGTTTTGCCGGCGTTATATCAAATGCAGGGTTATACACATTAGCATTAGTGGGCGCCCATAAAGCCTCACCAAAGCTACCGCTAACTCCGCGCACTTCTTGAGGATTACGTTGCTCTATTTCTATATCATTACCACACGCGGTGTTGGTATCAAGCGTGGTAATAGGCGCAACTACATAAAATGGAATGTTATGAAAATGCGCTAGTACGGCTAAATTATAAGTACCCACTTTATTAGCAAAATCACCATTGGCAGCAATGCGATCAGCCCCTACCACTATTTTATCCACCTTACCTGCAGCCATTAAACTCGCCGCCATATTATCGCAAATTAATGTGTAAGGTATTTTCCAGCGCTCAAGCTCAAAGGCAGTTAAGCGACCGCCTTGTAATAATGGTCGTGTTTCATCAACCCACACATGTACGTTGCCATATTTTTGCTGCGCTTTGTAAATAACACCTAGTGCAGTACCAATACCAGCGGTTGCAAGCGCCCCTGTATTACAATGGGTTAATATGTTGTCGCCACTATTTATAAGTTCGGCGCCACGGCTTGCCATTCGCTCACACAGCTCAATATCTTCAATAAACAACCGCTCGGCTGTGGTAACAATACCGGCAACATAATCGCTTTGCGTTAAAGCTTTACGCAATGCCGCCATACAATGCATTAAATTAACCGCCGTTGGGCGAGTGGCTTCTAGCTCATTGATTGCTTTTTCAAGCTCACCTTTAACTACCCCTTGCTCAGCTAAATACGCCACTAACAAGCTCGCGCTTAAACCAATAAGTGGAGCTCCACGTACTTTTAAACTAATGATCAGCTCTTTCATGGTTTCTACATCATGGCATTGATGCCATACCTGCTGGTGAGGTAGTAAATATTGGTCGAGCACACTAAGCGACCCGTTTTCATATTTTAAACTGCTTGCGATTAAATTTTGCATAATGCTTAAGATATTAAAAATGCGTAACGTTATTTTACACCACTTTGAATAACTCTCAAGTTGGACTTGTAGACATCTAAACATTTAAAGGTATAGAATGCTTAAAAGCTGATTTTTGAGATTTAAACCATGACTAACTATGTTGCTTTTAATGCACAGCGCGCTATCGATTATGTATCGACATTAATTGAATCTAAACAATGTAATTTTTTTGCTCCCGGACAAGCCTTATCGGCATATGAGTTTGGTGATGGCAATCTTAATTTAGTATTTAGAATTACTGATGAGCAAAACAATAGTGTTATTTTAAAGCAAGCTCTGCCTTACGCGCGTTGCGTGGGTGAGTCGTGGCCATTAACGCTTGATAGAGCTCGTATAGAAGCACAAGTTTTGCTTAATCATGGCGCTATTTGCCCAACTTATACTGCTAGGGTTTTACATTATAGTGAAATGCAAGCACTGACTATTTTAGAAGATTTAGGTAATTTACAAATACTGCGAACTGCACAAAATAATGCTGAGCAATTTCCTAAATTAGCGCAGCACGTAGCTACCTACTTAAGCCATACTGGTTTTTATAATTCAGATTTTTATTTAACCGCACAAACTAAAAAAGCGCTAGTTAGCCAATTTACTAACCCTGAGCTTTGCCAAATCACTGAAGACTTATTTTTTAGCGATCCGTACATTGAGCACGAACGCAATAACTATCCAAAGCAACTACAAAGCGAAGTTGATGCAATACACAAAAACAGCGCATTAAAATTAGAAATAGCAAAACTAAAAGCTAATTTTTTATCTAACCCGCAAACATTACTTCATGGTGATATGCATAGCGGCAGTATTTTTGTTGATTGTAATAATACAAAGATGATCGATCCTGAGTTTGGTTTTTTTGGTCCTGCTGGGTTCGATATTGGCTCTTTTATTGGCAATTTACTTTTAAATTACTGCGCACAATACGGGCATATTGAAGATTTTGTGGCTCGTCGTAATTACCAAACCCACTTATTAAGCACCCTTGTTGAATGCTATACCTTATTTGAACAGCATTGGCTTACGCTTATAAATGAGCACACTACTGATAATTCGCTAAAAGTTACAGGCTACGATGAATACTTTATAAAAGGCGTATTACAAGACGCCATTGGTTACTGTGGTGCTGAGTTAATTAGGCGCACCATAGGGCTGGCACATGTAACCGATATAGATAGTATTGGTGATGATAAGGCGCGTCTTATAGTGCAAAAACAAACATTAGCACTAGGCGAGCAACTTATTTTGAATGCCCACACGTGCAACAACAAAGAAGCATTTTTTAGTTTATTAATAAGCCAATTAAATTAAAAAACATTAAAAAAGGCGCTATTAGCTGTCTCTTATACACAAATCCCTGCTAAGAAATTAGCGGGGATTTTTTTGAACTAAATCTCAATGTCATGATCAGATCTTCAAATCTTGTTTGAGGGCACATTATGATTAACGAACATACTCATTGGGCAAAACAACAATTCGGTAAATCGGACTTAGGTGATCCAAGAAGAACAGCGCGTCTGGTAAAGTTAGCATCAACGCTTGCAAATGAACCAGGAAAACCACTTGTGAACATCACTCAATCCCCCGCCGATATGGAAGGTGCCTACCGCTTTATTCGCAACGAGAATATTGACGCAACGGCTATAGCAGAGTCAGGCTTTAAAGCCACGGTTGAACAAGCAAAAAGTCATAACTTATTACTCGCATTAGAAGACACGACCACACTAATTTATAAACATTCCTCCATTCGAGATGATTTGGGTCATGTCGGACGAGGAGCAAAACAACGAGGCTTGTTAGCTCATAGCGTATTACTGTTTGCGCCAGACACAAAGCAAGTTGTGGGATTAATTGAACAGTCTCGCTGGAGTCGTGATATCAACACGATTGGAAAAAGAGAAAAACACGCGACGACTTCTTACGAAGAAAAAGAAAGTTACAAGTGGGAGTCAGCGTCACGAGCGATGGCAGAGCGGCTGCAAGGACAAATGGCGAACGTGATATCGGTGTGTGACCGCGAAGCGGACATCTACGAATACTTGCAGTATAAACTGAGCGAGCAGCAACGATTCGTCGTACGCTCGATGCAAAGTCGTCATATTGAAGAAGGTGAGGATAAGCTCTATGCGTTTGCAAGCGAGCTGATGAGTGCAGGCACCAAACACATCCACATTGCACAAAAAGGAGGAAGAAAAGCCCGAAGCGCAACACTGGATATCACCTATGCGCCAGTGACACTCAAAGCGCCTTACAATAAGAAAGGACACTCCCTCCCAGTTTACTATGTCGGCTGTGCAGAGCGAGGAAACGCTGAGAACGGCTTAAGCTGGCACCTATTAACCAGTGAACCAGTCACCAGCAAAGAAGACGCTTTAGCTATCATCACCTACTATGAGCACCGTTGGCTTGTAGAGGAATACCATAAAGTCTGGAAAAGTGATGGTACGGATATCGAAAGTTTACGCCTTCAAAGCCAAGATAACATGGAAAGATTGGTGACGATTAATGGCTTTATTGCGACGCGAATATTGCAACTAAAGTTCACCAATGAGCAGCCTGATTCTCCAAGTTGTGAACAACTGTTATCTCCCAAAGCATGGAAGTTATTGTGGTTAAAGAGAATAAAAACACCATTGCCTGAAACTGCTCCAAATATGTCATGGGCGTATCAGGAACTGGCAAAGTTAGGAGGCTGGAAAGATACCAAGCGCACAGGGCGTGCATCTGTGAAAGTGTTATGGCAAGGATGGCTTAAGTTACAAGCCATCCTGGAAGGCTACGATTTAGCAAAATCTCTTGAGTCAGACTTGTGATCAAGAGACAGC
>NZ_WTKV01000038.1:0-21236 GCF_011378705.1 Pseudoalteromonas sp. SA25
TCGGGTTCAACAAACATTTTCATCAGGCAAACTCGCGTAACAATTGGCTGAGGTAAGTTGCAGGCGTTGTTGATGGCAAGCTGACTTTTACTTTGCCAACAGTGAGGGTTATCGGCTGTTGCGGCTTGATAACGTCAGGTTGTTTAGTGATTTTGGCGCGAACAAAATTGCCAGGTAATGCCTTTAGCTTGTTTTTTGCGGCATAAAAAGTTGTTTTTGATAAAGTATTTTGCTGACAATACTCAGTGATAGTTAAATCACTCGATTGTTGCTCTTCTATAATACTACGCCATTGCTCAAGGCTACGTGTTTTTCTCATAGCTACCTCTTAATTGAAATTCAGGGATAGCTTAATAGTTTTGACGAGTTACTTGCAGGTGCACTTGGCTAGACGCTTACCAACATTCAAAATATTATTGGTATTAATAAAAAACCCGAGCCTAGCCCGGGTTTTGATAAGTTATGAATATGCCATAATTGGCTGAAAACTATTCAATATTTTGAATCTGAATATAGAGTAATTTATTTAACTTTATATTTATCAATAGTTTGGCTTGTTCTTGCTGCCTGATTTTTGCTTTTGGTAACCGCTATGGTAACCACTTGGTTTGTGATTTAATCTTTTACTTAAATATTTGTATAAGTATAAATTAAGAGAAACCGAGCTACGTAGTAAAGCTTACAATCAGAATCTAATGTTATTAGTTAGTGCTCTTGTGAATAATATAAGTTAGTTCTCTTCACTACTCAACATAAAGTGTGTCGATATGAGACATATGTTCATTACATAACCTTTGCCCCATAATCTTAATTTGTATATTATCTCAATTAATAAGAACAATGGATTAGCTGTATAGTAACTAATTAATACGGCTTGGCAGGGAATAGTATGTCGTTACCAGATTACCAATCATTCATGACCCCATTACTGCAATGCTTAGCTAACGGCGAAACAGTAAAGCTCAAAGAGATTGAAGCAAACGTTTATCAAAGCATAGGCTTATCAGTAGAGCAGCTTAAACTGCGTATTCCTAGCGGCAAACAAACTTATGCCTACCACCGCTTAAGTTGGGCTAAAACTTACCTTGTTAAAGCCGGTTTAATTGAGCAGCCTAAAAGAGCCTTTTGTAAAATTACGCAAAAAGGTTTATCAGCATTAGCAGCGGGCGAACTAATCAATAACCAGTACTTAAGCCAATACCCTGAGTTTTTAGACTTTAAAATCCGTACTAAAGATACTAGCGACTCACTAGACGAAAACACCACCAGCTTAGTAAATAGCAACTCACACAAAACACCAGAAGAGCTTATAGAAGCCGCAGTAGATACACTCAACACTAACTTGAGTGACGAAATACTACATGCAGTGCTTTCGGCCTCCCCTGCGTTTTTTGAAAACTTTGTAGTCGATTTAATGCTAGCTATGGGGTATGGCGGCTCACGTAAAGATGCAGGGCAAGCTACGCAATATACTCAAGATGGCGGCATTGATGGCGTAATAAAAGAAGATAAACTCGGCCTCGAAATGATATATTTACAGGCCAAACGCTACACCAATAAAACAGTGGGTAGACCAGACATACAAGCCTTTGCGGGTGCACTTGATATGCACCGTGCTAAAAAGGGCGTATTCATCACCACCAGCGGCTTTAGTAAAGATGCACTGGAATATGTAGGCTTAATTGAAAAGCGCATAGTGCTGGTAGATGGTAAACAACTTACAGAGCTAATGCTTACCCATAATTTAGGCGTTAGCACCAAACAGGTATTTGAAGTAAAAGCGCTTGATAGCGATTACTTTATTGAAGATTAAACCCAATAAAAAGGATTTTAAAATGGCGATTAAAGCTACAGCTGTATTATTTATAAAGCTTGGTTCAAAAGGTGATTACGAGCGTGAGTGCATTGAAAAAGAAGGTACAATAAAGTTAGATTACAGGCAAATTCCTCATGAGTTATGTCTAAGTAATAACTGGGATAAAGTGAGTGAGTTTGTAGCTCTGGAATACAATACAAACAAAGCTTCGACAACAAGCCATCGAAATCAAATTAAAAGGTTTTATACCGAGCCTAAAACAACAATGTGGATTACATTTTACGACTGTAAATTGTGGTACTGCTTTGCTGAAGAAGAAATTTTGCTTGATGAGAGCAGTAGAACAAAATCACGTAAAACAGTTGATGGTTGGCGCAGTGTAGATAATCAGAATAATTCACTTTTCATACAAGCTCTAAGTGGCAAGTTAACTAAAGTACAAGGCTTCAGAGGTACAATTTGTGATGTTAAAGAAAAAGAGTACCTGCTTAATAAAATCAACAATACTCAACACCCTGATGTTAAAAATGTAGAAACGAATTTAGTATCACTTAAGCTCTCTCTTGAAAAGATTATCCAGTTGTTGTCACCGCAAGATTTTGAAGTGTTTGTCGATTTGATATTTCGTTCATCGGGGTGGTCAAGAGTTGGCTCTGCGGGTAATACAATAAAAACGCTGGATATAGAACTCTTGGCGCCAGTCACCGGAGAACGTGCCATTGTTCAGGTTAAATCACAGAGTAACCTAAGTTTATTTAAAGAGTATGAAGAGCGATTAAATATAGAGGGTTATGATAGAGCTTTTTATGTGACCCACACACCAGATAAAAAACTAAGCGACCATATTAATACAATGGATAAGAATAATTCAATTCAGGTGTGGGATGCTGAAAAGCTTGCTGATTTATCAGTGAATGCAGGATTAATTGAATGGCTTGTAAGTACTGTAGGCTAGAACCCTGAGAGCTTTTAGCGAGCACATCATTGGCACAGTAGATGTTAATTCAAAACAAATGATTAAGTAGAGAAAATATTAATGCCTCAACAGCATCAAAAAGAATTAAAAAAGCAGCTTTGGAGTATGGCGAATAGTTTGCGTGGTAGCATGTCTGCCGATGATTTTCGTGATTACATATTAGGTTTTATATTTTATAAATATTTATCGGAAAAACTCAATACTTATGCTGAACAACTCTTAGATAAAAATAGCGTTGTATTTTCTGAATTAGATGAGGCTACTGTTGAAGGTCAAAAGTATTTAGAAATTGTTCAAAAAGCAGCACTAGATGAGTTAGGTTACTTTTTAAAGCCTTCAGAGTTATTTCACTCTTTGGCTAATCGCGGTAGAAAAGGTGAATTTATACTTGATGAAGCTATTAGTGTATTTAAAAGCATAGAGCAGAGAACTATCGGCACTGATAGCTTTAATGACTTTAACGGTGTATTTGACGAGCTAGATTTAACCTCTCACAAGTTAGGTAAAATACCTGATGCGCGTAACAAGCAGATTACTAAGGTATTTAATCATCTTGATAATGTTAATTTGCATTTGGAAGATAGTGAATTAGATATACAAGGTAGTGCTTATGAAAACCTTATAGCTATGTTTGCTAGTAGCTCTGGGAAAAAAGCTGGGGAATTTTATACTCCTAAAATGATTTCTAGGTTACTTGCAAAGTTAGTAACTCTTAATACACCCGATATTAATTCGGTCTATGATCCTACGTGTGGCTCTGGCTCTCTATTGTTACGTGTAGCTAAAGAAGCTAACAACCCTAATGTAAAGCTCTATGGCCAAGAGCAAAATTCAAATGCTTATAACCTCTCACGAATGAATATGATTATGCATGGAATATCCTATTCTAACTTCGATATTAAAAAAGGAGATACCCTAGAGGAGCCAAAACATTTAGAACAACGTTTTAATGCTGTGGTAGCAGTGCCTCCCTTTTCTGTCTCATGGTCAAGTAAAGTATTATTTAAGGGCGACCCAAGATTTACTAATTACGAACAATTAGCACCTCGGACTAAAGCAGATTTTGCCTTTATCCAACATATGCTTTATCAGCTAGACGATAACGGGACCATGGCTATAGTGGTCCCGCACGGTGTCCTTTTTCGAGGTGGTGCTGAAGGTATTATCAGAAAGCAGTTAATTAAAGACTTTAACTATTTGGATGCTGTCATAGGACTACCATCCAACCTGTTTTATGGAACTTCTATTCCAACTTGTATCTTAATTTTCAAGAAAAACCGTATAAACAAAAAAGATATTTTAATTATAGATGCCAGTAATGATTTCCATAGCACCAGAGTTAATAACTCAATTACTGAAGATACAATCTTAAATATACTTGAAACTTATGCAACTAGAGTTAGTGTTAAACTTTTCAGTAAAGTGGTCAGCCTAGCTGAAATTGAAAGTAATGATTTCAATTTAAATATTACTCAATATGTAACTTTATACCCAACAACAGAAGTGAAAAATTTTGCTGAATTATTAAGTGTTTTTGAGAGTTTCAACCCTAAACTCACCTTTTTCAGAGGCGTTGTTAATAAGGATTTCGACTTACTACCTACTGTTAGTAGAATGGGGGTAGAGCAGAATAAAGTTTATAAAGTTGAAAAAGTAATATTTGAGAATTTTAAGCAGCAAGCTATACCTTTTCTAGAGTTTACCCCTCGGGATGAGTGGGAGTGGTTAGCCTTGGCACAACATCACGGCCTACCTACTAGGTTACTAGATTGGAGCAAAAATCCATTAGTTTCTACTTACTTTGCTGTAGAAAAAGAACCAACAAAAGACGCTGCAATTTATGTATTAACAGATAGAAAAGAGCCTTTCGATACTAAAGTTTACTCTGATCCATTAAAGCTTCCTAACAATGAGCCTGTTAGGCGCTATATACCACCGCATCTAACAGGGAGAATTATTTCTCAAAGCGGTATCTTTACCGTACATAGCGAATTAAATTTGCCATTTAGTTCTCAGCACGTCGAGAAAATTATAATTCCTCACCGATTGAAAAAAAGCTTTAGGGAGCAACTATATAAATTCGGCGTTCACAAGGCTTCTATATATCCAGGACTTGATGGGATAAGTGACCATATTAAGTGGTTAGAAACAGAATTAAAATAAAGAGATTAAATTAATGGTTCAACAACACCAACAAGAATTAAAAAAGCAGCTTTGGAATATTGCTAACAGCTTACGTGGCAACATGTCGGCTGATGATTTTCGTGATTACATACTTGGGCTTATTTTTTATAAATATCTTTCAGATAAGCTCAACACTTATGCCGATCAGCTACTGAGTGAAGACGGCATTGTATTTGCTAAAATTGACGAAACAACCGAAGAGGGCCAAGAGTACTTAGAGGCGGTAAAAGAAGAGGCGCTTGATAAGTTAGGCTACTTTTTAAAGCCAGCAGAGCTGTTTCATGTATTGGCTGAGCGCGGTACAAACGATAAGTTTATTTTAGACGATGTAACCAACGTACTTAACCATATTGAACAAAGCACTATGGGCGCAGACAGCGCCGACGATTTTAATGGCTTGTTTGACGAGCTAGATTTAACCTCTAACAAGTTAGGTAAAACACCCGATGCGCGTAACAAGTTAATAGCCAAAGTATTAGAGCACCTTGATAACATCGATTTTCACCTAGAAAGCAGCGAAATAGACATACTTGGCGACGCTTACGAATACCTTATTGGCATGTTTGCCAGTGGCGCGGGTAAAAAAGCTGGCGAGTTTTATACGCCGCAAATGGTGTCAAAGTTACTAGCAAAATTAGTAACCTTAAATAACCCGCATATTAAATCGGTTTACGACCCTACCTGTGGCTCTGGCTCATTGTTGTTACGTGTTGCTAAAGAGGCTAATAACCCCGATTTAAAATTTTACGGACAAGAGCAAAACCCAAGTACTTACAACCTAGCGCGTATGAACATGATTATGCACGACGTGCATTACACTAAGTTCGATATTCAAAACGACGACACGCTAGAAGTTCCTGCACACCTTGAGCAGCGCTTTAGTGCTGTGGTCGCTAACCCGCCATTTTCGGCTGATTGGTCTGCTAACCCGCTACATATGAATAACGAGCGTTTTGCCGATTACGGTAAGCTGGCACCAAAAGGCAAGGCCGACTTTGCTTTTGTACAACACATGATCCACCAGCTTGACGACGACGGCACAATGGCGGTGGTGCTACCGCACGGCGTGTTGTTTCGTGGTTCTGCCGAAGGACATATACGCAAACACCTTATTAAAGAAAAAAACTACCTTGATATGGTAATTGGCTTACCCGCTAACATATTTTTTGGCACGTCTATTCCTACCTGTGTATTGGTGCTAAATAAACACCGTAAAGCCGACGATAACGTATTGTTTATAGATGCCAGTAATAACTTTGAAAAAGGCACTAACAATAACGTAATGAGTGAGGAGGACTTACAACGTATTTTAAATGCCGTAAGCAAACGCGAGTTCATTGATAAATACGCCTTTACCGCAACACAAGCAGATTTAGCAGAGAACGACTACAACCTTAATATTCCGCGTTACGTAGACACCTTTGAAGATGAGGCGCTTGTCGATTTGAGTGTAGTTGCACAGCAACTTATAGCAAATGACAAAGCCATGCTTGAAACAGATAAAATCATTGCAAAATTTTGTGATGAATTAGGTATTGAAGCACCTTTTGGAGTAATTAAATGAATGTAGTTACTCCAAGCCTTCGTTTTATAGGATTTCAAGGCCGATGGCACGAAGCGAACTTAGAAGGTATTTCAATTAAAAATATTTCCTATGGGATAGTGCAAACTGGGGAATATATTGATGATGGCGTACCATGTATACGCGTTGTTGATTTGACCAAAGCTAAAATCAACAAAAAGACTTTAATTAAAACAAGCAACGAAATAAGTAATTCCTATAGAAAAACAATCCTTGAAGAGGGGGAGCTTATGATTGCTCTTCGTGGAGAAATAGGACTTACTCAGCTAGTTTTTGAAGAGCTTGTTGGGTGTAATCTTACTAGAGGAGTGGCACGTGTATCGCCTAATAAAAATCTATATGATACTCGGTTTTTATGTGCTTTTTTGAATAGTGCTAAAGTTAGACAGGAATTCGATAGACGAAAAAATGGCTCCGCTCTAAAAGAAATTCCAATTTCAGAGTTAAAAAAGTTTCCAGTGTTGTTCCCTGAGCTTAAAGAACAACAAAAAATAGCTGACTTTCTTACTTCTGTAGATACTAAAATCAGCCAGCTAACTGAAAAGCACCGCTTATTAAAAGACTATAAAAAAGGCGTAATGCAACAAATTTTCAGCCAACAAATCCGCTTTAAAGACGATGATGGAAACGCTTTTCCTGAATGGAAAAAAGAGAAAGTAGGGAAATACCTAGAGTCCTATAAAGAGCTCGTTACTGCTGATACTAATATTCCAATTTTAACCTCATCACGAACAGGATTATATTTACAAGAACGCTCTGTTAGCAATGAAGGGAGTTATGGGGTTGTTCCCCTAGGTTATTTTACTTATCGACATATGAGTGATGATCTTATATTTAAGTTTAATATTAATACTTTCTGTGAGCGCGGTGCTGTAAGTAAAGAGTACCCTGTTTTTAAAACTGTCGGCATGGACTCCTATTTTTTACAACTGCAATTAAACGAAGGTAATGACTTTAAGCGTTTCGCTATTCAACAAAAACTGGGAGGCACTAGAACTAGATTGTATTTCAAAAATCTCAGGGAATTACAGTTAAATTTACCTTGCTTAGAAGAACAACAAAAAATAGCGCAATTCTTACAATCACTCGATAAAAAAACAAACGCTGTTAACGAGCAAATTGAACAAACTAAGCTATTTAAAAAAGGCTTACTACAGCAAATGTTTGTGTGAGAAATAATGACTAATAAAATTAATGATAATTTAATTGCGAATATTATTGATATTCAAACTTTGCAAGAAAGCGTAGAGGTTGAGTGCAAGCAGGCTGGTGGCCGCGACGGCCATGGCGCAGTGCCGAATGATATGTGGGAAACCTATAGTGCGTTTGCCAATACCCGTGGTGGCTTAATTTTATTGGGCATTAAAGAAAAAAAAGGCAAGTTTACAGTTGAGGGTATAACAAACCCAGCGCCGCTAATTAAGAATATTTGGGATACGGTCAATAATCCCAATAAAGTGAGTATTAATTTGCTCAGCGAAAGCGACGTGCGCATTGAAACACTTGAAGGCAAGTCGGTTATTGCGATTACTGTACCACGTGCCCCGCGCGAAAGCCGCCCTGTATTTATTAATGCAAACCCGCTTAATGGGACCTATCAGCGCCGTTACGAGGCCGATCAAAAGTGTTTGCCACCGGCAGTAAATAAAATGCTGGCAGAGCAAGAAGAAGTGCGCGACAACCGTATTTTAGAGCATTTTACCCTTGATGACATAGACCCCGAAAGCCTGCGTATTTATAGGCAAATGTTTGTTGATGCCAAGCCACAACACCCTTTTTTAGAATTGAGCGACCAAGAGTTTTTGCGCTCAATACGTGGCTGGCAAAAAGACCGCGCAACAGGCAAAGCGGGTTTAACCCTTGCTGGCTTAGTGATGTTTGGTAAGTGGGATGCCATTCAAGATGCGTTGCCTAGTTTTGCACTCGATTATCAAGAAAAAGACGACAGTACACACCGCTGGATAGACCGAATTTATACTGATGGCTCTTGGTCGGGTAATGCTTTTGATTTTTATCGTAAGGTGTATCGTAAGCTTACGGCAGATTTAAAAGTAGGGTTTAGTTTAACCGATGATGGCCAACGACAAGATACCACTCCTGCGCATGAGGCTATTCGTGAAGCACTCGTTAATACACTCGCACATGCAGAGTTTAATACCGAAAGTAATATTTTAATTGAAAAACACCCTGACTTTATCGGCTTTAGAAACGCAGGGCTAATGCGTATACCAGTGCATGAGGCTAAGGCGGGTGGTAACAGCCAGTGCCGAAACCCTGCTATTCATCAAATGTTTTTAAATATTGGTTTAAGCGAAAAAGCAGGTTCGGGTATTCCTAAAATATACAGTAACTGTAAAGCGCAAAACTGGCAGCCACCGCATATGTATGAAAAGGATGAGCTAAATCAAACCTTTTTAGAGTTGCGCATGGTTAATATTGTATCACCTGAGTTAGATAAACGCCTTACCGATACCTTTGGTAGTGGTTATAAGAAGCTGAGCGAGCTTAAACGGACTATTTTGATTACCGCCATTACTGAGTCGTGGTTTAACCATGAGCGTATTTGTTCGTTGACCTCAGAACATACAAGAGAAGTGACACTTGCGTTAAGTCAGTTAGTTAATGCAGGGTACTTAGAGTCGGCAGGCCAGCACAGAGGCAAGATATATCACTTAAAAGGGATACAAATCCCTACGCCTGATAATGATGCAGGTAAGAGTATTACGTTTGTAGCTTCTCCGAAGTTGGATCAGCTTTCACTGTTTGAAGGTCCGGAGTTAAATAGCGAAGGTCCGGACCTAGATACTGAAGGTCCGGAGTTAAGCAATGAAGGTCCGGACCTAGCTTTAAATACTCCGGACCAAGACAATACAGAAGTAGAGACAGCTGCAGCTAATGAGTTATGGGGTTCACTATGGGTTATAGGTGAGCAAGTACGAGCTGCCTCAAGTAGAAAGCAGAAGTCTAAGGTAGAACAAGCAATAATAGCCCTATGTAAAGAAGCACAGCCGCACTGTTTAAGGTTGGGTGATATAGCACAGCTGCTAGGAATGAAGCCCGACACGCTAAGACGTAATTACTTAAGTAAAATGGTTAAAGAGCAGGTATTGTTTTTGGCATATCCAACAATACCTAATCACCCAGAACAGGGTTATAAGTTACATAAAGATTAGCAATAAAGCTGTGAATGTATTGCACAAGGCTAGCACCAAGGAATTGTAGGTATAAATGAATTATCAAAGTGAACAACAATTAGAAGATAACTTAATTGCACAGCTTAGCGAGCAAGGCTTTACGCGCGTTATTTTAAAGGACAACGCCGCACTTGAGGTCAATCTTAAGCAGCAGCTTGAAAAAGTGAATAGCTGTACATTAAGCGATACTGAGTTTACGCAAATATTGGGTAAGCTTGGTAAAGGTAATATATTTGCAAAAGCCAAAACACTGCGCGACCAGCTTGATGTAACACTTGATAACGGCGACAGCAGGCACTTAACTTTATTATTTGATGAGCCGCAGCTAAATAGCTTTCAGGTAGCGCAACAAATTACAGTCAAGGGCACATACACTAACCGATACGATGTAACGCTATTAGTTAATGGCTTGCCGCTGATACAAATAGAGCTAAAACGCCGTGGTATTGAACTAAAAGAAGCGTTTAACCAGATTAAGCGTTATCAAAAGCATTCGTTTCATGCCAACCATGGTTTGTTTAACTATGTGCAGCTGTTTGTAATGTCGAATGGGGTTAATAGCCAGTACTTTTCTAACAACAGTGAAATGTCGGCTAAGCAAACCTTTGACTGGACTGATAATGAAAATAATAAAATAAGCCAGTTACATGACTTTGCCGAAGCATTTTTAACGCCTTCGCACTTAACGCATATGCTCACCAAGTACATAGTGCTTAATGAAACAGGTAAGTACTTGATGGTGCTCAGGCCGTACCAGTTTTATGCAGTAGAAGCGATTGTAGAGCAAGTTAAAACTACAACCGACAATGGCTATATTTGGCATACAACGGGATCGGGTAAAACGTTAACCTCATTTAAAGCGGCGCAAATTATGACCTCGCTGAGTGAGGTTGATAAAGTAGTATTTGTGGTAGACCGAAAAGACCTAGACTACCAAACAGCGCTTGAGTTTAATGCGTTTGTAAAAGGTTCTGTAGACAGCACCGACAACACCAGTATGTTATTCCATCAGCTGTTAGATAAGCCAATGAAGGGTAGAAAAGTCAACCAAAGCCGTAATACTAAGCTGGTGGTCACAACGCTGCAAAAGCTTAATAACGTGGTGACTAAGCAGCGCTATTTGAAAGAAATGCAAAGCCTGAAAGATAAGCGCATTGTGTTTATATTTGACGAGTGCCACCGCAGCCAATTTGGTGATACACATAAAAACATTACCGAGTTTTTTAATAACGCGCAGTTGTTTGGTTTTACGGGTACGCCTATATTTGCCGACAACGCCGTTGCTAAAAACTCAGTTAAACGCACCACTAAAGATTTATTTGGTGAATGCTTACATCCTTATGTAATTGTGGATGCAATACGCGACGCTAACGTGCTTAAGTTTGCTATTGAGTACGTTGGGCGTTATCAGTACAAAGATGGCTCTAACAACAACCTAGATATTGAAGTTGAAGACATTGACACAAAAGAGCTTTTAACCTCGCCTGCGCGCTTAGATAAAATAACCGATTACATTATTGCCCAACATAACCGTAAAACGCATAGCCGTGAATATAACGCTATGTTTTGCGTATCAAGTGTTGCAGAGCTTATTCAATACTATGAGTTGTTTGCGAGTAAAAAAGCACAAGGCAAACACAACCTTAAAATTGCCACCATATTTAGCTACGAGGCCAATGAAGAGGAAGAGTACGAATTAGGTAATGATGATGCGCAAATTAAAGAAATATCAGCCAAGTATTTAAACGAAGGGCAAACCGTTAAGCTGCATAGCCGCGATAAGTTAGACTCATTTATTAACGACTACAACACAATGTTTGGTACAAGCTACTCCACCAAAGACAGTAAGTTATTTGAAGACTATTACAAAAATATATCTAAGCGTGTTAAAGCCAAAGAGATTGATATATTGCTGGTGGTGAATATGTTTTTAACAGGCTTTGATGCTCCTAAACTCAATACTTTATATGTCGATAAAAACCTTAAATATCATGGTTTGGTACAAGCGTTTTCGCGCACTAACCGTTTATTGGGCGAGACTAAATCGCATGGTAACGTAGTGTGCTTCAGAAACCTTAAAAAAGCTGCTGACACTGCCTTTACGCTATTTTCGAACAAGCAGCCTAAAGAATACATAGAAACCCCTTCGTATAATGAGCTGCTTACTGATTTTAACAGCGCCTATGAAGCGCTAATGGCAATTACGCCTACCGTTAACTCAGTAGATGCTTTACCTGACGAAGAGGCTCAGGCGTTGTTTGTGAGACAGTTTCGCGAGCTTATGCGCTTAAAGAACATGTTAAGCAACTTTGCTGACTTTGATATGGACTCAACCTCGATGGGCGAGCAAGAGTTTCAGGATTATACGAGTAAGTATGCCGACCTTGGCAGGCAGTTACGTGAGAATTCAAGTAAAGAAAAAGTATCGGTTTTAGATGACGTTGATTTTGAACTAGAGCTACTACACAGCGATATAGTAAACGTAACCTATATTTTGCAGTTATTACGTGAGTTACATGGTGAAGAAAGTGGCGATGAAAGAGCTCGTAAACGCCAAGTAATAGCAAACCTAATAGCCACAGACCCAACCTTATTAAGTAAAAAAGCACTAATAGATAAGTTTATGGACGAGCACTTGCAAGGCATACCTGCCAGTGCTGACGTTGATGAAGAGTTTGAGCTTTATTGGGAAAAAGAAAAACGCCTAGAACTTGAGAAGTTTGCCCAAGAGCAAAAGCTAAACCAAGAACGCCTAGAAAAGTTAGTAACCCGCTATGAGCTAAGTGACGAAATGCCACTAAGGGATGACTTCGCTGACGTACTCGAAACCAAACCCAGCTTACTACAACGCAAAAAAGTACTGCCCATTATTACCGATAAATTTAAACGCTTTGTAGATACGTTTATGACAGGTTTTTAAAGGGCTACAGTAGTGTTTTATGTAAACCGTCAACGGTTGACGGATCAATTATCCACATAACAAATTTACTTTAATTCCTTACTAATTCAAAGAATGTGACGATAAATGGGGGGTAACGTTACCCCCTGTATATTACCGTCAACGGTTGACGGCCTCATTTTTAACATAAATAGTTTGCTATAGGCTTCATTTGAATCCTTCTATAGGGGGTGCAACGTTGCACCCCCCTATAGATTACCGTCAACGGTTGGCATCCTTCTACCAATTAAACTTAAAGGCTTTATTAATAAGTAGAAACTGCTTTCTTGCTTCACTCATACGTTGGTGGAAATAGGGAGCTTTTACTACTTTTGTGTGAATATGAAAATGGAGGTGTTGACTATCAATATCTTTGTAATGTGCATCAAGTGCCGATTGGATAATGATAAAGCTATCCGCGCCATAGTACTCAAGAACGCGATATTTAAAGCATTCTAATGCAACCCTGTGCTGCGCTATTAATGCATTTAACTCGCTGCTATCTGTATTGTTGAGTTTAGCCATATCGAACAACTGGAGATATGCTTCGATAGAGTATTCACTTAACTCTGGATCATAGCCTTGTATGACGTTCCAACCAGCTCCATTTTTGATAGGGTTAGTACGTACGGCAAGTTTGCCTTCAATCGTTTTTGCGCCTGTAGAGCGACCACCATGCAATTTACATCGACCATTACGCTTGTTGCCTAAGCGCTTACAGGGATTACCTGAACGTGTTTTAGCGCCACACTTGGGTAGACTTTCTAAATCAAACTTACTCATTTTTTGCCTTTTTATGATCGATCATGTTCGGTGAAATTTCGGTTCATAGGGTTTGTTTTTTGAAAATTTATTTTCTTTAAAGTTTTTAAAATCGAATATTTATATGCTTACCACCATGGGGTGAATATATAAATCAAAGGGTTATATTAATTTAATGCCACGTAAAGCGATCACTAAATAGAGGTTTATGTTGTCTGTTCGCGTAAGGTGATCGATCACCTTGCATGTGTATGTTTCGGTTCATAGAGTGCTGCAAAGGTACTTGATCGTTATTAACTTGATTAGGGTGATCGCTGTACTGTAATGAGCGATGAAGTTTAGATTGTATTAGCTGTGTACTGCTTATACCTGATAGCCTTTTTAGTAACTTGATACCACCAGCCTCTGAGTTATCTGGCTTTATTAGAGCCGCTTCTTTATTTCCCTGATATGTAATAGCTGGATTCACGAGCATAATATCGTTAAAGCATCTATCAACGTGCTCTGTTGAGTATTCAAGTTTACTAAATAAGTAGCTATGAGCCTTAATGTTAGCTTCTTTCGTGGCACGTTTAGTAAAATAGCTTAAGCGGTATAGAGCTGGTTCTATAGTAAGTTTATTACCCCTTTGCATTAGGTAGTATGGGTGGCTAACTAATGAGGCCGAACCTAAGCCATCAGATTCCCAAGCATGCTTTAATTGGTAGGTTAGCTTACTACTATGCTTTATTTTATGCCCACTTAGTAACACAGCTAAGTGATAATGATGATTTGAAGATGTATTTCTCTCTCTAGCGCATATATAACTTACTTTGCAGTTATATTGTTTTGTAAGTATCGACAACTGTTTTTTAATAAACTTTAAGAACATCTGATTATTAATAGAATAAGATTTAGTACTTAAGTCTATTCTTGCTACGAGTACTTTAGAGTAGTGAGAAAGCATACATTCACAATGCTTAAACACTTTAGTTAATGCTTTTAGATCTTGTCCTTTTGTCTTTGGTTTAAATACTCTGTAGCTATGGTCTTTGTATATAAAGTTTACTGAGTTAGTTGTTGATATTTTAAAGGTCATTGTTATATCTATTTGCCTTAGTTATTAATTGGTATCTTTCTTATATTATTTAATATCCGCTATTAGTGGATAGGCGCTTTACAGATAAAAGCCCTTTTAAAATAATAACTAAGATATATTTTTAGCTTGTTGAATAGCGTGTTTTTACTGATCATTTTGTTTCAAAGTGTGTCATCAGTAGGCCAAAAAAAAGCAGTTTATTTACCTGCTTTTGTGTGTTTTTTGGCTAGCCAATTTTTATAATCTTGAAAATGCCACATGGACCGCCCATTTATTACATGAGCTGGTGGAGGAAAATGGCCAGCCTTTATCCATCTTCCAAGTGTTGACCTACTGATGTTAAGAAGCTTTTGCAATTCAGGCTTTTTAATCATTCGAGCATCGTCAATATACATAGCAAGGTCTGGCAGGGGGTTATTGATCATAAAGCTGAGTTCATGTTGATGACCTCGCGGGATTGCACAAATTCTAGAAGCTCACTTAGTAGCCAGCACACTCTGTCACTATCGGCATGCAGTTTACGTCGTTTTGGGAATAAGCCTTTTTTCTCTAGTAGCCATGCACTTGTTCGTGAAACTGATGTGATTTTTACGCGCTCGGCTTCTCTCACTAGGCGATCAGTGAATTGCGTTGTTGGTGCTGTTAGTTGGTTCATATTGGTTTCTCCGGTTCATCATTGTTGATGGGGAGAATTATGAAAGAATATAGGGATAGGAAAGCCCTACTCACTAAGTGGGTAGGGCTTTTTTTTACTGTTATTAACTGAAATTTAAGAATAAATTATTTTAATTTATTTCTAATTTCCGCAGTGTTGTATTTTTTCTTTAGCAACTGGCTGAGTTTTATGGGATATGCCTTACCCTTTTCACTTATCAGCTTAGGTTTATGCAAGTGATTTTTGATATATGCTTCAGTGTCTTCACATCTTTTGAATATATGAAAGCACTCCAGTTCCTTATTTTTAATATAGAAATCGTAAATAAGAGGATGTATCGCTTGAGCTAGAATCTTTTTAGATAGTTTGCCGTAATCTCCGACTGAATCTAGGTAATTAGCCATTTCCAATATAAGCGATTTGAGAGAGTCAGTCTTTGCTGCTGTTTTTATTCCACCAGCTTGCGTATCAAGTACACCTTTTTGGAAACCTCTCTCAGCATGCTTTTCCAGATTAACTCTCATATCATGAGCGCCAGCATGATAGCCGATAAGAAGCGCACTGGTTAAAGCATCACTTAGCTGATGTTCGCTAGAGTTGTAAGATGAACTCAGAGTATTAGAAATATTTTTCAGCTCGTTATCAACTTCTCTAAGCATTGTGTGCTCATCTTTAGGAAATAGCTCTTTATTAGTCTTTAGCTTTTCAACTCGGTACTTGATTAACTTAAGAAGCTCAATGCCTGAGTACAAAGATTCTAAGGCCACTTTTAAATGATTATCTTGCTTTAGGGCGTCACTGTTTAACTGATTAAAAAGCATTTCAGGAAAAACCATATTCTTTAGATTTTCAATCTGCTGCTTTTTACCATTATTTGTAACGCCAGTAATAGGAGCTGTTTTCGAAGCAGTCATAATAAGCTCAATTATCTTGAATTAAAGGTATAACAACGTTTGCTAATTCATTTAGCGCTTTTTGTCGCTCATCAAAGTAATCGTATCGGTTATATACCCCTTCAATCTTATGATTCAAACAGCGCTCGGCTACATTATCAGGAACTCCTAATTGCGCCAAAAGACTACGGCATGACCGCCTTAGATCGTGAATTACAAAGTATTCAATACCTACAGGTGAAGCTATTTCTTCTAACTGAGCATAATTAATATCATCGTCATCAATCTCTCCAAGCTCTTGAACATGTACCAAAATGGCTGTGATTGAATCTTTAAACCCTCTCGCGGTATACATTTTGGAAATAATTTAAATTTATTCATTTAGATTAATTCCTTCAGATACCATTGATATCTTAGCTCTAGGAAGTATTTGATTTGCCATTACACTTGCAAGCTTTCTTCGCTCATCCAAGTAATCATATCTGTTGTAAATACCAGCAACACCACTAATAGTATGATTTAGATAACGTGTTACATCGTTTCCTTCATAACCAAGTTCAGCGAATAAGCTACGACATGTTCGTCTTAAATCATGAATAGTAAAGTGCTTAATGCCTTTAGGCTCAAGTAGGTTAGGGTATGATTTCTTGCTAATACTTTTGCCAAACATTTTAGCTAAGGCATGATTCAAAGTGTTTTCACACATATGACCATCTTTGCTAACTTTTCTTGCTGGGAATACGTACTCGGAGCCACACGATTTTCTTTTCAACTCTTCAAATATGGGTATGACTTCCTCAGCAATAGGAATCTGAATATAAACTTCTTTTTTATTTCTTGTGCCTAAATTCCAAATCTTTTCATTAAAATCAAATTCTTCCCACTTTGCTTGAGTAACCTCGGTTTTACGGTTACCAAATACAAGAAGTAATACCATTGCTAAATAGTTATCTCTGGTAAAAACAGTCGAATTCTCTCTGAGTACATCAAATGTACTTTCAATTTCTTGCAGGCTTAATGCTCTTTTTCTACTTTTGGTTTGCCCCCCAGCGTCATTCTGACTAAAAGCTGCAGCAGGGTTTGACTTTGTGAGATCAAGTTTTTGTGCATGTTTAAATAGATTTTTACATAGGTTTAAGCACTTTGTAGATATAGAGGGACGCCCATCATTTACAACTTCTTTTATGATAGCCCTAATATCACGTGCATTTACATCATCAATTTTGAGCTTACCAATGTATGGTTTTATATCTTTAGTATATTGTCTTTCGAGCAGGTGAGGATTTTTTACTTCCTTACTTTTATCTTTAAACCAGTCATTAAATAGGTCGTTCATTGTTATGATAGTTTCTTGTCCCTGTCTTACTCTTTCGGCAAGTGGGTCTATACCATTCTTAATTTTTTTATTTATCAAGGCTGCTTCAATTCGAGCGTCAGATAATGTCTTGTCTGGAAAGTTGCTACCTTTTAGAGTCATAAAGTGGCGTTTATTATTGATAGTGTATCGAAGCTCCCAAGCACCGCTTTTTTTATCTTTGCTAGGCTTTATATAAAGGCTGTCACCAACACTAAACCTAAGCGTTTTACAGCTCCTAATATTTGCTTTGATTTCTTTTACATTCATTGAGTTACATCAAAAATGGTTACCAAGGATTATAAAAAGTGGTTACCAAGCGGCTTGGTAACCACTTTGGTAACCACTTGGACACGTACAATAGGGGGCTAGTATGAACGGTAGAAAACAAAAAGCCTAGAAAAATCTAGGCTTTTTAGTGAGTTATAAACAAGTTGAAACAGGCTGAAACGCTATTCTATGTTTTGAATCTGTTCTCTCATTTGTTCAATCAATACTTTTAACTCTACAGCGGCAGTAGTGATGTCACTATTGATAGACTTAGATGCTAGCGTGTTAGCTTCACGATTAAATTCTTGCATCATAAAATCTAGGCGGCGGCCGCATGCGCCACCTTTTTTAAGGATTTTTTTAGTTTCTTTAACGTGAGACTTTAAACGATCTAATTCTTCAGCTACATCTTGTTTTTGAGCAAGATAAATAAGTTCTTGTTCAAGGCGTGACTCGTCAATGTTTGCTGTTAAGTCTTCTAGCTTTTGAGCCAGTTTTTCACGCTGCCACTTAGCAATCTCAGGCATGTGCGTTTCTACAATTTCTACTTGCTCTAAAATCGCATCAAGGCGGATTGCTATCATTTCTTCAAGGTTTGCACCTTCATCGCCACGAGCTGATTTAAAATCTTCGATTACTTGATCAAGACCAGCAATTAGTGCTGTATTAACGCTATCCATATCAAGTTCTTCAGCTTCCATAACACCAGGCCAACGTAATATATCAACAGGGTTAATGTCGCCATTACTTTGCTGTTGAACCCATTTCGCGCTATTTATAAGTTGCTCAGCAAGGGCTTGGTTAATTGATAGCTCACCAACATGGGCAGGATTTGCTACAAACTTTAAAAAAACCTCAACTTTACCGCGTTGTAAGTGTTTGCGTAAACGCTCACGAATAACTGGCTCCATGCCACGAAATTGCTCTGGTGCGCGAATAAATGTTTCAAGGTAACGCTGGTTCACTGAACGAACTTCCCAAGTGCCAGTTCCCCAATCGCCTTTTATTTCGCGACGCGCATAAGCTGTCATACTGTGGATCATGGATATTTTCCTAAATTTATAAATACAATATTACGATGATTATACCGTAACACCGCTTAAGCTCTAGGGAAAATTTAATACACTGAATATTTTGCATACAGCTATTTATTTAAATCAGCATGGTATCTATACCCACATACACTTATAATGTCGCAAATTCTGAATTAAGGGGATCGTCAATGCGTCCAAGCGAAAGAACACCTAACCAAATTAGACCTGTTACATTTACACGTAATTATACTTTGCATGCTGAAGGCTCAGTACTTGTTGAGTTTGGTAACACCAAAGTACTTTGTACAGCTACTGTCGAATCGGGCGTTCCTCGTTTCATGAAAGGTCAGGGTAAAGGTTGGATCAATGCTGAATACGGTATGTTACCGCGAGCAACGCATACGCGTAATGCTCGAGAAGCTGCACGTGGTAAGCAGGGCGGTCGTACTATGGAAATTCAACGTTTAATTGCACGTGCACTTCGTGCTGCTGTTGATTTAAAAGCACTTGGCGAAAACACAATCACTATCGACTGTGATGTAATTCAAGCAGATGGCGGTACACGTACTGCTTCTATAAGTGGTGCATGTGTTGCACTTGTTGATGCGCTAACGCATATGCGTGCCAAGGGTATGATTAATTCAAACCCACTTAAACATATGATTGCGGCTATTTCAGTAGGTATATACAAAGGCCAAGCAATTAGCGATTTAGAATATATTGAAGATTCAGCAGCAGAAACTGATATGAATGTAATTTTAACCGAAACAGGTAAAATTATAGAAATTCAAGGTACAGCCGAAGGCGAACCTTTCTCGTTTGATGAGCTAGATGAGTTACTTACTTTAGCTAAACATTCTATTCGTGAAATCATTGACGTACAAAAGCAAGCATTAGCATAAATAGGTAGGCCACTAGATATGAAAGATTATCAAAAAGAGTTTATAGAATTTGCTCTAGAGAAGCAGGTATTAAAATTTGGTGAGTTTACTTTAAAGTCAGGGCGCATAAGTCCTTACTTTTTTAATGCCGGTTTGTTTAATACAGGTCGTGACTTAGCACGTTTAGGTCGTTTTTATGCATCAGCATTAGAAGATTCAGCGATAGAGTACGATGTACTATTTGGTCCCGCGTATAAGGGTATCCCAATAGCAACAACGACGGCAGTTGCATTAGCAGATCACCATGATAAAGATGTACCGTACTGTTTTAACCGTAAAGAGAAAAAAGCACACGGTGAAGGTGGTACATTAGTAGGCTCAGAACTCAATGGCAAAATAATGCTAGTTGATGATGTAATTACCGCAGGTACCGCTATTCGTGAGTCCATGGAAATTATTGCACAAAATGGTGCAGACCTTAGTGGTGTTTTAATTGCATTAGATCGCCAAGAAAAAGGTAAAGCCGAGTTATCAGCTATTCAAGAAGTTGAACGCGACTTTAATACCAAAGTAATTTCTATTGTAAAATTAGCAGACCTTATTAGTTACCTTGAAAACCAAGGAACGATGGGTGAGCATTTAGCCTCAGTTAAAGCTTACCGTGATCAATACGGCGTAGCATAAATAAAAAGCCTCGCAGTGCGGGGCTTTATTTTGACCTTCATTCATAGAGTTTATTAATGAAAGATGTATTAAAACCAAATGGCTTAGGCCTCAAACGCGTTTTCAAAGCAACCTATTGCTCCTATCTTGGCTTTAAAGCAGCATTTAAAGAAGAAGCTGCATTTAGACAAGAGCTATTACTAAGCCTTATATTATTCCCCACTTCATTTTGGCTTGCTTCATCATTATTACACTGGGCAATACTAATTAGCTCACTGCTTATTATTCTAATTGTTGAATTGCTAAACTCTGCCATTGAAGCATTAACAGATCGAGTAAGTACAGAATTGCATGTATTGTCAGGTAGAGCCAAAGATATGGGATCTGCAGCCGTAACACTTTCATTAACGATCGTATTGATCATATGGGGTGTAAGTCTTTATATGAAGATCGTTTAAGCTCACTTTTAATATTAGAGAAGTTTAAACACCTTTAGTTGTTAATAATTTGCTAGTTATGTTGTGTTTTTAACGTGTTTAGCTCAAATACTCAGCGAACAGCACATTATTTCAAGTTTTCTTCAAAAAAGGGTTGATCTGTTTTCGGATCTCCCTATAATGCGACCCCACTGAGACGGGAAACGCCAACGCATAGCGAGGCACGAACAACTCAGAGAGTTAAATAAAACTTCGGTTTTAAATCTTCTAAAAAGAAAGTTTAAAACTAGGTGTTGACTCGAAAAATAAAGGGTGTATTATTCGCATCCCTTGAGACGCTAAAGCGACTCAAAACGTTCTTTAACAATATAAAGCAATCATCTGTGTGGGCACTCGTACAGATTGAGTTCTAACAGCCAACCTACTTACTCTTTATGGGTAATTAGCGAGGCAAAAAAATTAGAGTCTCAATTGAAAACTGAGTGACCAACAGAATAGTTATTTCGGTAATTATTCGGC
>NZ_WTKV01000039.1:0-21034 GCF_011378705.1 Pseudoalteromonas sp. SA25
GCTGTCTCTTGATCACAAGTCTGACTCAAGAGATTTTGCTAAATCGTAGCCTTCCAGGATGGCTTGTAACTTAAGCCATCCTTGCCATAACACTTTCACAGATGCACGCCCTGTGCGCTTGGTATCTTTCCAGCCTCCTAACTTTGCCAGTTCCTGATACGCCCATGACATATTTGGAGCAGTTTCAGGCAATGGTGTTTTTATTCTCTTTAACCACAATAACTTCCATGCTTTGGGAGATAACAGTTGTTCACAACTTGGAGAATCAGGCTGCTCATTGGTGAACTTTAGTTGCAATATTCGCGTCGCAATAAAGCCATTAATCGTCACCAATCTTTCCATGTTATCTTGGCTTTGAAGGCGTAAACTTTCGATATCCGTACCATCACTTTTCCAGACTTTATGGTATTCCTCTACAAGCCAACGGTGCTCATAGTAGGTGATGATAGCTAAAGCGTCTTCTTTGCTGGTGACTGGTTCACTGGTTAATAGGTGCCAGCTTAAGCCGTTCTCAGCGTTTCCTCGCTCTGCACAGCCGACATAGTAAACTGGGAGGGAGTGTCCTTTCTTATTGTAAGGCGCTTTGAGTGTCACTGGCGCATAGGTGATATCCAGTGTTGCGCTTCGGGCTTTTCTTCCTCCTTTTTGTGCAATGTGGATGTGTTTGGTGCCTGCACTCATCAGCTCGCTTGCAAACGCATAGAGCTTATCCTCACCTTCTTCAATATGACGACTTTGCATCGAGCGTACGACGAATCGTTGCTGCTCGCTCAGTTTATACTGCAAGTATTCGTAGATGTCCGCTTCGCGGTCACACACCGATATCACGTTCGCCATTTGTCCTTGCAGCCGCTCTGCCATCGCTCGTGACGCTGACTCCCACTTGTAACTTTCTTTTTCTTCGTAAGAAGTCGTCGCGTGTTTTTCTCTTTTTCCAATCGTGTTGATATCACGACTCCAGCGAGACTGTTCAATTAATCCCACAACTTGCTTTGTGTCTGGCGCAAACAGTAATACGCTATGAGCTAACAAGCCTCGTTGTTTTGCTCCTCGTCCGACATGACCCAAATCATCTCGAATGGAGGAATGTTTATAAATTAGTGTGGTCGTGTCTTCTAATGCGAGTAATAAGTTATGACTTTTTGCTTGTTCAACCGTGGCTTTAAAGCCTGACTCTGCTATAGCCGTTGCGTCAATATTCTCGTTGCGAATAAAGCGGTAGGCACCTTCCATATCGGCGGGGGATTGAGTGATGTTCACAAGTGGTTTTCCTGGTTCATTTGCAAGCGTTGATGCTAACTTTACCAGACGCGCTGTTCTTCTTGGATCACCTAAGTCCGATTTACCGAATTGTTGTTTTGCCCAATGAGTATGTTCGTTAATCATAATGTGCCCTCAAACAAGATTTGAAGATCTGATCATGACATTGAGATTTAGTTCAAAAAAATCCCCGCTAATTTCTTAGCAGGGATTTGTGTATAAGAGACAGCTTTTTAAGCGCCTTTTTTAATGCCTATTGAATAAGTCACTCCGTTTATAAATTACTTAAACTTTTTTACATACCTAAGCGTTATAAAATTAATAATGGCAAGTAAAATGGCTATTTCGTAACGGCTGTAGGCTACAGCTATACCAATTAAGCCCATATTCCAAATACTTGCTGCGGTTGCTGTGCCGGAGGTTGATTTGTTATTTTTCAAAATTGCGCCACCGCCAATAAAACCAATACCAGTAATGATGCCTTGCAACATTTTTGATTGAGCTTCTGCGCCATCTAAAACCGACATAGCAATTAATGCATACCCACACGATGCAACAGCAACAAGAGGAAAGGTACGAAGGCCTGCGCCATCATTACTACGCTCTCTGTCGTAAGCCATGGGTAGTGCAAGTAGGTATGCAATACCTAAGTGTATTAAGTTATCGATGATTTCATTCCACTGTAAATCAATTTCCATTATTGAACCTGTGCTGGTTAACTTTGTTAATAATAAGCAAACAGTAAGCCATGGCATAAATGACTATTAATCAATGAGTTATTGTTAATGCCTGTATTTAACAAGAATTATTGAGGAAACTTTTACATGTTTTTATTACTATTTTACGCAATAGTTAATTTGATCTGAGTTTTAAAGCCCCGTATTCTTTTATCCAGACTAAAAGACACCTATGTGAATCTCTTGCCTTTAAATAAAACATTAAGCACACCCACTAAGCTTGAAAAAACAGCCTTACTATTTTGCGTTGGGTTATCTGTTATTGCTTTTTTATTTCCTGAATTACTTACAGAGCACTTACAACCCGCTATTAATAAAATTTTAGGTTATTTAGGGTCGCCATTTTTTATATTGGTAAACTTGTTACTTTTTTCTGTGATAGCTATTGCTATAAGCCCATTAGGGCAACGAAAAATAGGAGGAACGCAAGCACTTGTTGAGTTTAGTACCTTTGGTTGGCTTTCTATGTTGTTTGCAGCAGGAATGGGCTCAGGACTTATATTTTGGGGAGTAGCAGAGCCTGCACTACACATAGTTAACTCGCCTTTAAAGCAAAGCTTGTATCCCAACCACCAAACAAGTGGTTTGGCACTTACACTAGTTAATTGGGGCGCGCATGCATGGGCGCTCTATGCAGTATTTGGCTTGGTATTAGGTGGGCTTACTCGCAATAGTGGTACAGCGGGCGATATTAGTGCTCCTGTGATCAGTGCAACTAAAGGCGTTATTAATCGGGCTTGGCAGTTACAGTTGAGCTTTAGCATTAAATTAATTGCCATACTTGCAATATTTTTTGGTGTCGTGGGCACAATTGCTAATTCAACTTTATTACTGCGTAAAGGGCTCGAGCTTGAGCTAGGGGTTGAGTCTGCTTTATTTTCGGGGTTTATTATTATTTTTTTAATTGCGCTGCTTTATACTATTTCTGCAAAGTTGGGGCTTAAAAAAGGAATTCAAACTCTTAGTAAATTTAATGTGTTTTTAGCATTTGCACTTATAGCATGGCTATTAATTTTTGTGCCTATACAGCCAATTATAGATATAGCAATAGGCGGTACATGGGATTACATTCAGCTCATAACCACAGGTACATGGCAGTTTGAAAGCGTACTTAATGACCCTGCATGGGCAACAGGTTGGACATACAATTACTATTTTTGGTGGTTAGCTTGGGGTCCGTTTGTTGGTGTGTTTTTGGCAAAAATTAGTCAAGGACGGCCGGTTTGGCAATACATATTAGGTGTCGTATTTGTACCAACCTTTGTGACTATTATATGGTTTAGTGTGTTTTCGGGCTCTGCAATTGCGTGGGATCAAACTCACAATGCAGGCATTTTAGAGGCTATTAAAGCCGATTATACGCAAGGGCTGTTTGTATTTTTCGAGCAATTAGGCTGGCAAGGCGGTCTATTAATTTGGTCAAGTTTATTGCTTCTACTCATTTTTGTAGCCACATCAGCAGACTCTGCTGTTTTGGTTATTCGCCAATTAAGTGGTGCAAGTGAAGCTCAAACATGGAGCTTGTATGCTTGGTCGTTTGCACTAGGTTTATGCGCTTTTGTTTTGTTAGTACAAAACAATGAACCATTAAACAGAAGCGTTGCTATTATTGGAGCGCTTCCTTTTTTAATTATATTTATATTGCAATTAATTGGTTTTATTAAAGAGTTTACAAATGAACTAATCAATGAAGAATAAGTATTCATTTAAATATGCCATTACCCTTAACACATTTTTACAGAGTTATTTTAAAAAAGGCTAAAATTAAGGTATTAGCCAGTAGTTAGCATTCAGGATGAATTATGCGTATTTTAGTTATTGTTGTTTTTTTTACAAAGTCTTCTCGGTTGTACCGCTGTAGGTGTATTGCTTGATAATTCAGCACG
Source organism: Pseudoalteromonas sp. SA25 (assembly GCF_011378705.1). NCBI lineage: Bacteria > Pseudomonadati > Pseudomonadota > Gammaproteobacteria > Alteromonadales > Pseudoalteromonadaceae > Pseudoalteromonas > Pseudoalteromonas sp. SA25. The sequence continues at coordinate 3,884 of NZ_WTKV01000039.1, forward strand.
CTCGGGTAGTAGCTCAACGAACTCTGGTACTTTTGTAAAAGACGAAGAGGGCTTGAGTTTCTCAAAAATGGGATATGCAGTTGACTCCGCTATAGTGGAATTTGTAAAAGACGAGAGCAATCCAAAACAAACATGTAGGCAAGTAACAAAGAGTTTAAAAGAGTGTGTAGATGTTGATAAATCTAATCTACACACTAACGAATCTCATTCTAAGCTGTTAAAAACTGATGATGAAATAATAAGTGTTGGTCAATAAAACTGCTTATAAAAAAGTAGCTATGATCGTAGCCTGCTTGCATTTCAAGTGTAAGCGGGTAGCCTTTTTTATCAGCAATAGCGACTAAGTTTTCTGGCTTAAGTTGCTCTTGTAAAAAGCCATCAGCATCACCTTGACTCACTAACATGGGTAAGTAATGAGCTTGCTCTGCGTTTTTCATCAACTCGCAGCTATCATATTGTGCCCAAAGCGCCTTATCATTTCCTAAATAGCCAGAAAATGCTTTTACACCCCAAGGGCATTCAATTGGATTTACAATAGGGCTAAAAGCCGAGGCACTTACAAACGAAGTCGGGTTTTTAAGTGCAACCATTAATGCACCGTGCCCGCCCATAGAGTGACCACTAATTGCTTTTGTGCTTGTTATCGGAAAATGTTGTTCAATAAGTGCTGGTAACTCACTAACAACATAATCGTACATATTAAAATGAGTGTTGTAAGGAGCTTGCGTGGCATTTACGTAAAAGCCTGCGCCTTGTGCAAAGTCGTAGCTGTCTTCATTGGGGACGTTTTCGCCGCGCGGGCTAGTGTCAGGCGCTACAATAGCAATACCCAGCTCAGCTGCTTTTTTAAATGCGCCGGCTTTTTGCATAAAATTTTCGTCTGTACAGGTTAAACCTGATAGCCAATAAAGTACCGGTACTTTGTTTGTCTCACTTGCGCCAGGTGGTAAAAATACGGCAAAGCGCATAGTGCTATGTGTACTTTGCGAGCTGTGATTATATTGTTTATGCCAACCGCCAGACACTTTTACACTTGAGATATTTTCTAACATACTTAATCCTTAAAAGCCGTAAACTTAAAAGTATTACGGCTTATTAATAAGCTATTTTACGAATGCAGTTTATTAGTAATGAATGACTGTACGAATACTTTTGCCTTCGTGCATTAAGTCAAACGCTTCATTAATATCTTCAAGGCCCATTGTATGAGTAATAAAGTCGCTAAGAGCAAATTCACCCGCCATGTAACGCTCAACAATTTCAGGAAGTTGTGAACGGCCCTTAACACCACCAAATGCGCTACCACGCCATACACGCCCAGTTACCAGTTGAAACGGACGGGTTGATATTTCTTGGCCAGCACCCGCCACACCAATAATTACCGATTCTCCCCAACCTTTATGGCAACACTCAAGTGCTGAGCGCATAACGTCAACATTACCGATACATTCAAACGAGTAGTCAACGCCGCCGTCTGTCATTTCAACAATAACCTCTTGAATTGGCTTGTCGAAATCTTTTGGGTTAATTAAATCAGTTGCACCTAGTTTTGTAGCTAAATCGAATTTAGTGGTGTTTATATCAACACCAATAATACGACCAGCACCGGCCATTTTTGCGCCAATAATCGCAGACAAACCAATACCGCCTAAGCCGAATATAGCAACAGTGTCGCCAGGCTTTACTTTAGCAGTGTTGGTAACTGCGCCCATGCCTGTTGTTACACCACAGCCTAGTAAGCAAATCTCTTCTAGTGATGCTTCTTTATTTACTTTAGCGAGTGAGATTTCTGGCAATACAGTGTACTCAGAGAACGTTGATGTACCCATGTAGTGATAAATTGGTTGGCCGTCTTTAAAAAATCGTGTAGTGCCGTCTGGCATTAGGCCTTTACCTTGTGTTTCGCGCACGGCTGAACACAGGTTAGTTTTACCTGAAGTACACATTTTACATACGCCACATTCTGCAGTGTATAAAGGAATAACATGATCCCCAACTTCAACACTCGTTACGCCTTCGCCAACAGCATAGACAACACCAGCGCCTTCGTGACCTAAAATAGCAGGAAATATGCCTTCAGGATCTTGGCCTGATAATGTAAATGCATCGGTATGACACACACCTGTAGCGGTAATTTTTACCATGACTTCGCCTTTTTTAGGCATCATCACATCAACTTCTTCAACACTAAGTGGTTGATTAGGACCCCAAGCAATGGCAGCTTTTGATTTAATAAATTCAGACATGTGTTTTATTTCCTTTAACTGGCTATTAAAAAATAATTGTAGACCCAATTTGCTTGGGTGATGTGCTTATTGTATTTGTTTCTCAAATAATGATAATCTCAATTTTATTAAAACACTTTTACAGTATGGTAATAATGGCGCGTTGGAATGGAATAGATGAGTTTATAGCTGTTGGGGAGGAGGGCAGCTTTACTGCGGCTGCAAAAACGCTTGGACTTTCGGTTGCGCATATTAGCCGCCATGTTACAGCGCTTGAGCAACGTTTAAATACCCAGCTTTTAACCCGTACAACCCGTAAAGTGGTTTTAACTAAAGAAGGTGAAGTGTACTTACATCAAATAAAGCACTTACAACACGCTATGGACGAGGCAACTCAAGGCCTTGCTCAGCAACAAAGTACGCCTAAAGGTAAAATAAAGCTCACAGCACCAGTTATGTACGGAGAGAGCTTTATTATGCCCATAGTGCATAATTTTATGAAGGATCATCCCGAGGTCGAAGTTGTTGCCACACTAAGTAACGAGCAAGAAAATTTATTAGAGGGCGGATTTGATTTAGCCATAAGGCTAGGGCATTTAAAAGATTCGAGCTTAAAAGCGCGTAGGTTAAGTGCGCGGCGTTTTATTATGTGCGCGGCACCACAGTATTTAACGCGATTTGGTGAGCCGCATACTTTAGGCGAGCTAAACAGCCATGAATGTTTAATTGGGAATAGTAGCTACTGGCGCGTAAACGAAAATGGGCGCGATAAACACATTAAAATAGCGGGACGGCTACAGTGTAATAGTGGTTGGGCGCTGGTGGATGGCGCAAAAAAGGGGCTTGGTATTGTACAGCTCCCAGACTACTACATTGAAAACGAAATTAACTCAAGGCAATTGGTGCCTATTTTAACACCCTATCAACCACAGCAAGAAGGGGTGTGGGGCGTATATCCACCAAGGCAGTTTGTGGCCACTAATGTACGGGTATTGCTCGATTATTTAGTTAAAGGGCTGAAAGCTTAACCGCGAATTAATGGTTAAGCATGTATTGCTGTAAATATAGCCAAGTATCAGATTTTTAAATTATTTCTTACATTTTACGCCATACCCAAAGGCACTTTTTTCGTGCTACTATTGCTCAATACTTTTACGATAAGTGTTAAAAATAATATGTTTCAACCGGTTAGCTTATTTATAGGGCTTAGATATAGTCGCTCCTCTAAAGGAAATGCGTTTATATCGTTTATTTCGTTTTTTTCTATTGCCGGTATCGCTATTGGTTTAATGGCATTATTTACGGTAAGCAGCGTAATGAACGGGTTTGAAAATAGCCTAAAAACCAATATGCTTGGACTTATTCCGCATGTTGAAGTTAGCGCAGGTAAACACACTGCCACCCAAATGAACACCCTAAAAACCGACCTCGAACAATCTCCTTATGTTGATCATGTAAGCTTATATCGCCACGGCGAAGCTATTTTGCAAACGAATAAAGACTTGCACGGCGTTTTACTACAAGGCCTTTATAACGACAGCGGGTCTTTGTATAAAATTACAGATAAAATAGTGCAAGGCGATTGGAAAACTGTATTAAACAAAAATTACAACATTGCTATAAGCCGTTATTTGAGTCGTAAATTAGGCGTTAGCGTGGGTGATAAGCTTCGCGTTATTATGCCTAATGCTTCAACATATACACCTCTTGGGCGAGTACCCAGCCAGCGTTTATTTAAAGTTGCCGCAATATACGAAACCGGATCTGAGATAGATATGGCACTTGCGTTTACAAGTGGCGCTTCACTACAGCGGGTATTAAAGCTGGATGAAAACACTGCCCCAAATTTAAGTGTTTCATTGCACGAACCTTTCGAACTAGATGAGTTTATTGAAGCAAGCCAGCGTATTTTACAAGATCATAATTATAGTGATTGGCGCAGTACCCAAGGTACTCTATTTGCAGCCGTTGCTATGGAAAAGCGCATTATGTCTATGTTGCTTGCCCTCATTGTATTGGTGGCTGTATTTAATATTGTATCGGCATTAACCATGATGGTAAGCGAAAAACAAGGTGAAGTGGCCATACTGCAAACGTTAGGTTTAACGCCTTCGCAAGTGCAAAAAGTGTTTATGGTGCAAGGCTTATATAACGGCGTAATTGGTACCGCAATAGGCGCATTTTTAGGTGTAATATTTAGTTTATACATAAATGAGCTACTTGCATTAGTGGGCTTAAACTTATTGGCAGGTATAGAGCTTCCGGTAAAATTTGATATTTTGAGTTTAGTAATAATAGCGTTTGCCAGTATTGCTATGAGCTTTTTAGCTACCTTATATCCTGCGCGTAAAGCCGCAAAAGTAAAACCAGCAGAGGTATTACGTTATGAATGATTTAGTAATTAGTTGTGAAAATTTAAGTAAAGTTTATCAAGATGGCAGCAACCAAGTTGAAGTATTAAAAGGTGTTGATTTAGCGCTGCAGCAAGGTGAAATGCTCGCTATTGTAGGGAGTTCTGGCTCTGGTAAAAGTACGCTTTTACACATACTTGGCACATTAGATACCGCAAGCTCAGGTAGCGCTAAAATTAAAAACCAAGAAGTTGCAAAACTTTCGCGAACAGAGCAAGCCGCATTTAGAAACCAAAATTTGGGCTTTATCTATCAATTTCATCACTTATTAATGGAGTTTAGCGCAGTTGAAAACGTGGCTATGCCATTATTAATTAAAGGCTTGAGTGCAAAAGAAGCCAAAGCTCAAGCGCTCGATATGCTCGAAAAAGTAGGCCTTGCACATCGCAGCTCGCATAAACCGTCTGCGCTTTCAGGTGGAGAGCGCCAACGCGTGGCTATTGCCCGTGCACTGGTTACAAAACCTGCGCTTGTGCTTGCTGATGAACCAACCGGTAATTTAGATAAACAAAATGCGATTAAAATTTACGATTTAATTAATGAGCTTAACCAAAGCTTAAACACCAGTTTTGTGGTAGTTACACACGATTTAGAACTTGCCGATAAGCTGGGCAAAATAGCTTATTTAGACGATGGAAAACTAGCTATTAAAGAGTCGCAGCATGTTGCTTAGTGCATTTTTAAGTAAACGTTTTAGAGCCTATTCAGGCCACAAAGATGAAAAAAACGGCTTTGTTAGTTTTATCGCTAAAGCGTCGACTATTGGTATTTTATTAGGTGTCGCGGTTTTAATTGTGGCGCTGTCGGTAATTAATGGTTTTGAGCAGCAACTAGTACATAGATTACTAAGTGTTGTGCCGCAGGTTGAATATGTAGCACCAAGTAGACCCATTGCAAATTGGTCGCAAAAGGTTGAGGATTTACAAACACAACCTCACGTAACAGGTGCTGCGCCATTTATTGCAGTGAACGGAATGGCGCAATATAAAAGCCAGCTAAAAGCGATAGAAATTAGGGGTGTTGAGCCATCGCTAGAGAGTAATGTATCGGCGGTAAACCAGTTTACCAGTGGTAAATTAGTCAGCCAGCTAGGCCTTGACGATGTAATTTTAGGTAAGCAAATAGTAAAACAGTTAGACGCCAAAGTAGGCGATAACATTACATTACTTATTCCGCAAATTAGTCAAAAAGGTCAATCATTATTAGCGCCTAAACGCGTAACACTTAACCTTGCAGGTGTTATAGAAATGGGCGGACCGATTGATAGTACCGCTGCATTTATACATCTTAACAAAGCACAGCAAACATTGGGTTACGATGAAACCCAAGTAACAGGGCTGCGGTTAAGTGTTGATGATGTGTTTTCGGCGCATCAAATAGCGCTAAAAGTAGGGCAAACTATTGACGACTACGTGTATATTTCTAGTTGGTTTAGAACCCAAGGCAGCCTTTATCAAGATATTCAAATGGTGCGTACCATTGTTTATATTGTGGTGTTTTTAATTATAGCGGTAGCCAGTTTTAATATTGTATCGTCCTTGGTGATGGAAGTACGCGAAAAACAAGGCAATATCGCAATTTTAAAAACCATGGGCGCGAAAGACAGTACTATTTTAGCCACCTTTGTAATGCAAGGCTTAATGCAAGCATTCGTAGGCGTGGCACTAGGGACACTAATTGGTGTGGTATTAGCGCTTAATATAAGTGAGCTTTTTACGTGGATGAGCCAATTATTTGGAGCGAACCCACTTGAGGGCGTTTATTTTATAGAGTTTTTACCAAGTAAATTAGTACTTGAAGACATTGGTATTACAGTGATTGTTACGTTTGTGCTTGCGATACTTGCCACTATTTATCCTGCATGGCAAGCAACACGCGTAGATCCTGCCAAGGTGCTTGGTAACTAGGTATAAGAAGCTCAGATAAAAATTAATAGGGCACTATAACGAAACCTGTTAAACTAGGCGCTTATTTAAAATTAAGCAATAACTGCTTGGTTGCTATACCTCACTTTGGGATTTACTTTGACTAATAACGATATTTTACGCCGCATTCGCTACACTTTTAACTTAACTGATACTGCTATGGTCAATGTTTTTGCATCAGCAGAGCATACGGTCACCAAAGAGCAAGTAATTGCATGGTTAACTAAAGAAGGTGAAGAGGCTTTTACCCCAATAAGTGATACTGAGTTTGCTAGCTTTTTAAATGGGTTTATTAATACCCAACGTGGCAAACGCGAAGGTGAGCAACCAGAGCCAGAGAAAAAGCTAAACAACAATATTATCTTTATGAAGCTACGTATTGCTTTAAATATGAAAGCAGAAGATGTCATAGCAACACTTGCACTTGTTGATTTTGATTTAAGTAAGCATGAGTTAAGCGCATTTTCTCGTAAAGTAGATAACAAACATTACCGTGTTTGTAACGATCAAATATTACGTTTGTTTTTAACCGGCGTACAAAAGCAGCATCGTCCAGAAGAGTCTGCTGAGTAACTGGTTTTAGCTAATTAGCTTTTAGTTAATGGGTTTTTTGCGAGCGCAATGCAGTATAAAGCCCATTAATTGTTATATTTTTAAACAAATCCACACCTAACCTAATACTTCTAAAACTCCCTTTTGAAAATATAAAAACTCACTTGGCACTGTTCCGATTTTAAATCTGTGAATTTAAATTCATCTTTAATAAATAAAAATCAAACTTCCAATCAAAAATAATTCACGTAGATCGCGTTAAATATCTCAATTTTTCATGCTAAGGTAATAGTTAATTATATTAAATTAAGACCTTAAAGCATGAATCATAAACTTGATCACGTTTACTTTAACATCTGATAAATACTTTTATTATTAACACGGAAGAATAATTATGAATTATATCCATAGCACAATCGCACAATTAAAAAATAGTAGTCCTGCACAATGCGAGTTTTATCAAGCTGTTGAAGAAGTACTTGAATCACTCGAACCTATCTTAGAAAACTCAGAAAAATACAAAAAAAATGCCATTATACAACGCTTAGTTGAGCCCGAACGCCAAATTATGTTTAGAGTTCCCTGGGTTGATGACGAAGGCAATATTCAGGTAAATAAAGGCTACAGAATTGAGTTTAACTCTGCACTTGGCCCCTATAAAGGTGGCTTACGTTTTCACCCAAGTGTGAATGCCAGCATAATTAAATTTTTAGGGTTTGAGCAAATATTTAAAAATGCTTTAACAGGTTTACCAATCGGTGGTGGTAAAGGCGGGGCAAACTTTGATCCCAAAGGGCGCTCAGATGCTGAAATAATGCGTTTTTGCCAATCATTTATGAGCGAGCTCTATCGCCATATTGGCCCTACAACCGACGTACCCGCTGGAGACATTGGAGTAGGGGCGAGAGAAATAGGTTACTTGTTTGGTCAATATAAGCGTTTGACTGGGCGCTATGAAGGTGTTTTAACAGGTAAAAGCTTATTGTGGGGTGGATCGCTTGTACGAAAAGAAGCCACGGGATACGGCGCTGTTTATTTTGCTGACTACATGCTGCAAGCGCGCGGCGATAGCCTACAAGGTAAGCGCTGCTTGGTCTCGGGCGCAGGTAATGTTGCTATTTATGCAATGGAAAAGCTTTATCAAATGGGGGCAACACCAGTAAGTTGCAGCGACTCTCGTGGCACTGTGTATCATGAGTCGGGTATAGATTTAAATCTTATTAAATGTTTAAAAGAGCAATCGCGTGATTGCTTGAGTGTATATAAACAAACTCACCCCGATGCTATTTATATTTCTGTAAATGACTACCCTAAAGATGGGCACGCTGTTTGGCGCTTTAATGCCGACGCTGCTTTTCCGTGCGCCACACAAAATGAATTAACACAGGCAGACGCTAACGCATTATTGTCCGGCGGTTGTTTATTAGTAAGTGAAGGCGCAAACATGCCTTCAACAAAAGAGGCTATTGATTGCTTTATTGCTGCAAAAATTGCGTATGGACCAGGTAAAGCGGCCAATGCCGGCGGCGTTGCAACAAGCCAATTAGAAATGGCGCAAAATGCGAGCATGCAAAGTTGGACCTTTGAAGAAGTTGACGAAAAGCTAAAACAAATTATGAAAAATATATTTGTTACCGCTAACGACACCGCTACAGAATTTGGTGAGCCTGGAAACCTTTTATTAGGCGCTAACATTGCAGGCTTTAGGCGCGTTGCAGATGCAATGATTGAGCAGGGTGTCGTTTAATATTAAAGCTGAACAATAAGGCTTTAATATAATGTGATTTTAAAACTAGCCATAAAATTGAGTATATTATGGTTAGTTTTAAACATTAACGCCATTAGTGAACTATAACCCTATAAAGCTGGGCTATAACAGCGTAGGATCAAGTTACTTTCGAATGAAAATTAGGTTTGCACTTTAGGTGCATTAAGACAAAAAATTATGCAACTAACTGCAAAACCATCACTTCCTAATGCGTTACTTATTTCTATTAGTACACCACAATTTAAAGGTGACGAAGCAACAGAGTCGCTTGCAGAGCTTGCTCGTTTGGTAACTACGTTAGGCTTTAAAGTAGTAGGTACACAATCGCAAAAGCAAAGTTCTACCCAAAAAGTTAATGTACTGGGCTCAGGAAAACTAGCTGAAATAGCACACCTTACCGGCAATAAAGGGATGGTTGAAAACGAGCAAGAAGATGATTTACTTGATGAAGACCCTTTAACCGAAATATCCTCAGAAATTCCATCAGACGAACTTGATTTTGCATGTGCTGATGTAGTGGTATTTGACTGTGATTTAACGCCTTCTCAACTACGTAATGTTGAGAACCAGCTGGGTGTAGAAGTATTTGATCGCACCGGTATTATCATTGAAATATTTAGCCGTCATGCGCGTACTAAAACTGCAAAATTACAAGTTGAAATTGCTCGCCTTAATTATGTCGCGCCACGACTGCGTGAAACATCAACAGGTGATAAAGAACGCCAAATGGGTAAAGGTGCGGGTGAAACCACACTTGAGCTTAATCGCCGTAAGGTGCGCGATCAGTTAGCAGAATTAAAGCGCGAACTTGTTAGTGTTCAAGATGTAATGATGGACAGACGTACGCAGCGCTCTGAGCTATTCTCAGTGGCTTTAATTGGTTATACCAATGCGGGCAAGTCATCAATGATGCGCGCAATTACAGGTAGTGATGTAGAAGGCGAAAATAAACTCTTTGCAACGCTAGATACCACTGTTCGCGCGCTGTATCCGATTACGCAGCCACGTATATTGGTTTCAGATACGGTTGGTTTTATTAAAAAATTACCTCATGATTTGGTTGCTTCATTTCATTCAACGCTCGCTGAGGCACATGATGCGTCGTTATTGTTGTATGTTGTAGATGCTTCAGATCCTTCTTTTCGCTCACAACTTGAAGTAGTACATAAAGTATTGGCAGAAGTTGGGGTGGAAGGCAGCAAAAAATTATTAGTACTGAATAAGTCAGACCAATTAAGTACTGAGCAGCAGAAGTCGCTAATGGATGAATTTCCTGATGCGATGATGACCTCTACACGTAATCCAGATGATATTAGTAAACTGCACAAATACATTATTGGCATTGCTCAAGAGGACATGATTGAAGAAGAGATTGTTATACCGTACACAGCTAAAGGTATTGTGGGCGAAATTCGATCGAGTATGAGTGTTGTTAAAGAAGAATATGAATACAGCCATATTAAATTAACAGTGCGCTCGAGTGCGATTGATTTAGAACGTTTAAAAAAGAGAATGTTGAATTTATAATAAATTCAGTACAATTCAGTACATAAAAAGCACAGCCAATTGGCTGTGCTTTTTAGTGTTAGTCCTAATATACGTAAATTTAACGCTGCTAGCGCTAAATATAGCTCTGAGATAAATTCCCTACCCAGAGCCTCAGTTACTTAGAGACGAAACTAGGAAAAAGCGTTGTCGCTTAGCTCTTCTTGCATTTGCTCGCGCATTTTAAATTTTTGCAGTTTACCTGTTACTGTCATTGGATAGTTTTCTACAAAACGGATATGTCGTGGCATTTTAAAGTAGGCTAGTTTGTCTTTTAAAAACTCACGAATTGCTTGCTCATCAAGTACAGCATCTTCTTTTGGTTGGATCCAAGCGCACACTTCCTCGCCATATCTTTCATCTGTTATACCAAATATGGCAGCATCTTGAATGCCCGGGTAGGTGTAAAGCACTTCTTCTATTTCTCGAGGGTAAATGTTTTCGCCGCCGCGAATAATCATATCTTTAATGCGGCCAACAATAGTGACAAACCCTTCTGTATCCATGACACCTAAATCGCCAGAGTGTAGCCAACCACTTTCATCTATTGTGGCTTTTGTTTTAGCATCGTCATTCCAATAGCAGCGCATTATGCCTGCACCTTTACTACACACTTCGCCAGGTTGACCAATTTTTTGAATGCTACCCAGTTCGTCAATTATTTTAACCTCAGTATGGGCAAGTGCGCGGCCAACCGTCGTTACTTGCCGCTCTATTGAAGAGTCTGTTTCGGTAATATTGTTTATGGGGCTGCACTCCGTTTGCCCGTAAGCAATCAGTACTTGATGCATGTTCATTTGTGTTTGTACTTTGCGCATTACTTGCTCTGGGCATGTAGAGCCTGCCATTACACCCGTGCGTAAAGTACTTAATTTATAATCGTTAAAATTACTTAGCTCAAGCTCACTAATAAACATAGTAGGTACACCGTGCAGCGCTGTACATCCTTCTTGTTGAACTACATCTAGTGTGTTTTTTGCATCAAACGAATCGCCTGGATAAATGGCTGCTGCACCTTTACTAACACACAATAAGCTACCCAATACCATTGCAAAGCAATGATATAACGGGATAGGGATGCATAACTTGTCATCGCTCGTAAAGTGCATAGATTCGGCGACGAATAGCGCATTATTTAAAATATTTTTATGAGTGAGCGTTGCGCCTTTTGGGTTGCCTGTTGTGCCTGATGTAAATTGTATATTGATGTCTTGCTCAGCATTTAAGTTTGCACCTATTGCTTTTAATTCAAGCTCATGTGCCGATGTTGGCAAGTTAATAACATCGTTAAAAGAGTACATACCAGGAGATGCTTCATCGCCAATGCGGATTATATTTTTAAGAGTGGGCAGTGCTTTTAAATTAAGTGTGTCTTTATCGCAAGTTGCAAGTTCTGGAGCCAAACCATTGAGCATTTCTAAATAATCACTGCCTTTAAAGTTTGATGCTGTGATTAGAGTAGAGCATTCAACACTATTTAAAGCGTATTGTAATTCGTTAGGGCGATATGCAGGGTTAATACACACCATTATTGCGCCAATTTTGGCTGTTGCAAATTGGGTTAAGCACCATTCAATATTATTAGGAGACCAAATACCAACGCGCTCTCCTGGTTTTACACCAAGGGCCAGTAAGCCCATAGCAAGTTGATTAACTTCTTTTTGAAATTCTTTATACGTTAAGCGAATACCCTGGTGATGAACTACAACAGCTAACGCCTCTGGATTTTTGTCGACAATAAAGTCAAAGTACTCGCCTATAGTTGAATTTGTTAAAGGTGTGCTTTGTATACCTTTAAAATAGCTTTGCGATAACGGTAAGTGATTTATTTTTTCTACTTCTTTTACCGCAATAGTGTGTGTGTGCATTGCTCTCTCCATGAAAATGTGTGTGAGTTATGTAAACTACAAAGTTAAAATAAACACATATTGTCGACAAAGAGAAGTGCAGTTAGACTAATGTATTATTAGATTAATAAAAGCTAATACTACTTTTTAGACACAAAAAAACGCGTCTTACAATGTAAGTACGCGTTTTTAAACGAGCAATAAATTTACATTTCGTCGCTGCGGTATGTTTTTTTCATTATGTAAACGTAAGCGTTTACAAATGCATTTTCTTGATACTTTTTAAGACCTGTTTCTTCAAAATCAATAGGAATAGGATTACGCTTTACCTGTTCTTTAATTTCAGTTGTGGTAAATAAACGTACGTCTAAATTGTCGATTAATTGAATCGCAGTTTCCATTTTGAATCCTTTTGCGCTGCCAGCAAATTTACCTTTAGGCTGACGCTCACGGATTGCAACAGAATCAATTTGGTAATCTTGCATTAGTTTTGCAAAATCGAATTGAAATTTACGCATTACTTCAGTGTCGTTACCGTTACCTAAGGTAAAGCGTGTTTGGCGCACATCGCGAATATCAAATACGTCATTATCTTTACTTAAAATACAAAGTAGTACATCACTACCGGTAATTTCTACACCACATGTTCTCATGTCTATTCTCTAAAATAACTTAATTACGCAGTATTATACGCAACACACATTAAAATGCGAGTGTAGGTATAGTTGTAGGTGCGTAATTAGTGCGTTGATGCTTTTATATTTTAATGAAATGATTTTTTTTGCTCTAAAAGTTACACTTTGTGCTCAAAACGGGTGGATTTCACCCCTTAAAACTTGTAATTAAATGCGCAGCACGCGACAATATATCTTTGTAGTTGTACAGACTCTGCATCTACATTTATTAGTCAATGCTTATTCGTAAAAGCGTTGTCGACTCATTCTCATTTAATTTATTAAAAATACACGTGATACATTGTAGGTGTCACCACTGTAGCAAGGATTTATAATGCCAGTTATTACTCTTCCAGACGGAAGTCAACGTAGTTTTGAAAACCCTGTAAGCACGCTTGATGTTGCAAACGATATTGGCCCAGGTTTAGCTAAAGCGACCATTGCGGGTCGTGTTAATGGCGACCGTGTTGATGCATGTGATTTAATTAGTGAAGACTCTCGTCTTGAGATCATTACCGCTAAAGACGATGACGGCCTTGAAATCATTCGTCACTCTTGTGCTCACTTAATTGGTCATGCAGTTAAGCAACTTTTCCCAGACGCGAAAATGGCAATTGGTCCTACCATTGATAACGGTTTTTACTACGATATCGATATGGAACATTCATTATCACAAGATGATCTTGAAGCAATTGAAAAGCGTATGTTGCAACTTGCAAAAACCAACTACGACGTAGTGAAAAAAACAGTAAGCTGGCAAGAAGCACGCGATACATTTGAAGCGCGTGGCGAAACATACAAAATAGAAATTCTGGACGAAAACATCGCTAAAGATGACCGCCCAGGATTATATCATCACGAAGAATATGTAGACATGTGTCGTGGACCTCACGTTCCTAACATGAAATTTTGCCAAAACTTCAAAATAATGAAAGTTGCGGGTGCATATTGGCGTGGTGATTCAGAAAACAAAATGCTACAACGCATTTACGGCACAGCGTGGGGCGATAAAAAGCAACTTAAAGCGTATTTAAAACGCCTTGAAGAAGCTGAAAAACGCGATCACCGCCGTATTGGTAAAGCGCTTGATTTATGGCATTGGCAAGAAGAAGCGCCAGGCATGGTATTTTGGCACAACGATGGTTGGAGCATTTACCGCGAGCTTGAAGAATTTGTACGTGAAAAGTTACGCGAATATGAGTACGAAGAAGTAAAAGGTCCAATGATGATGGACCGTTCACTTTGGGAAAAATCAGGTCACTGGGAAAAATATTCAGAAGCAATGTTTACCACTGAGTCTGAAAAGCGTGAATACGCGATTAAACCAATGAACTGCCCAGGACACGTGCAGATCTTTAACCAGGGTTTAAAATCGTACCGTGATTTACCACTTCGTATGGCTGAATTTGGTTGTTGTCATCGTAATGAACCATCAGGTGCACTACACGGTTTAATGCGTGTACGTGGCTTTACACAAGATGATGCTCACATTTTCTGTACCGAAGAGCAGATAATGGACGAAGTTTCAGCGTGTATTAAGATGGTTTATGATACATATGAAACATTCGGATTTGAGAAGATTGTAGTTAAGCTATCTACTCGCCCAGAACAACGCATTGGTGAAGACCATATGTGGGATAAAGCAGAGCTTGCTTTAGCCGAAGCACTTAAGCTAAACGATATTGAATTTGATTATCTTCCGGGTGAAGGCGCGTTTTATGGTCCGAAGATTGAATTTACTTTATACGATTGTTTAGACAGAGCGTGGCAGTGTGGTACAGTGCAATTAGACTTTGCATTACCGGGGCGTTTAGGCGCTACTTATGTAGCAGAAAATAACGAACGTCGTACACCTGTAATGATACATCGTGCTATTTTAGGTTCTATTGAACGCTTTATTGGCATTTTAACTGAAGAGTACGCTGGTTTATTCCCGACGTGGCTTGCGCCAAAGCAAGTGGTAATTATGAATATTACCGATAAACAAGCTCCTTATGTTAAAGAAGTTGTACAAAAATTAAATAAACTTGGAATTAGAGCCGCTGCTGACTTGAGAAATGAGAAGATTGGCTTTAAAATCCGTGAGCATACACTGAAGCGTATTCCATACTTGCTTGTTGTTGGCGATAAAGAAGTTGAACAACAAGAAGTAGCAGTGCGTACTCGCACAGGTGAAGACCTAGGCAAATTTAATGTCGATGATTTTGTAGCTAAAATTAGCGAAGAAATTAAAAATCGACAGTAAAAATCGAGCGTGTAAGGCATTAACAAACAGCCAATTACACGCTTATATTATTGATATTCTTGGAGGAACGTACTATTAGAGGCGGCAAGAAAGGGCAACAAACAGCTCAAAAAAATCGTATTAACGAAGAAATTACAGCGCAAGAAGTTCGTTTAATTGACATTGAAGGCGAACAAGCTGGAATTCAGTCATTACAAGACGCGCAAACTATGGCCGATGCAGCGGGTGTTGATCTTGTTGAGATCAGTCCAAACGCTGAGCCGCCTGTTTGTAGAATCATGGATTACGGTAAGTTCATCTTTGAAAAAAGCAAAGAACTAAAAGAGCAGAAGAAGAAGCAAAAGCAAATCCAGATAAAAGAAATCAAATTCCGTCCTGGTACGGATGAAGGTGATTATCAGGTTAAGCTTCGCAACTTACGTAAGTTCTTAGAAGCTGGCGATAAAGCTAAGATTACTATCCGCTTCCGTGGTCGTGAAATGGCTCACCAAGAAATTGGTATAGAATTATTAAACCGTATCAAAGCCGATTTAGAAGAACTTGCAGTAGTTGAGTCTTTCCCAAATCGTGTTGAAGGTCGCCAAATGGTTATGATGATGGCGCCTGTTGCTAAAAAATAATTTTTAAGCGATAATACGCACCGAAATTAGCTCAGGTCTGCAAGTAATATGCGAATATTCACCTGAGTTAACCGGTATTAAAGTAAGATTGCGGCATTTATGCTGGGTCTTCACCGGAACATGGCAGTAAGTTAGGCCTAAAAGTGGAGCTATAGAAATATATCTCACGCCTGCTTACTAATTTAAAAGCAATACAATTTGGAGTTATTGCAATGGCTTATAAGCTAAAAAGTCACAGTGGCGCTGCTAAGCGTTTCAAAAAGACTGCTTCTGGCGGTTTCAAGCGTAAACAAGCGCATCTTCGTCATATTCTGACTAAGAAAACTTCTAAGCGTAAGTTACACCTACGTCCTAAGATGATGGTTCATAAAAATGACCATGGTCTAGTTTCACGTATGTTACCGTTCGCTTAATAGGGGTTTTTAGAAATGGCAAGAGTTAAACGCGGCGTTGTCGCACGTGCACGTCACAAAAAAGTTTTAAAACAAGCAAAAGGTTACTACGGAGCACGTTCACGTGTTTACCGCGTAGCTTTCCAGGCTGTTACTAAAGCGGGTCAATACGCTTACCGTGACCGTCGTGCGAAGAAACGTACTTTCCGTCAATTATGGATTGCACGTATCAATGCTGCTTCACGTCAAAATGGTCTGTCTTACAGCCGTTTTATCAATGGTCTTAAAAAGACATCTGTAGAAATCGATCGTAAGATCCTTGCAGATATCGCTGTTTATGACCAAGTTGCATTCGCAGCGCTTGTAGAAAAAGCAAAAGAAGGCCTAGCCGCTTAAGCTTTTTCATATAAGTATTAAAAAGGAGCCTATGGCTCCTTTTTTTGTGCCTGTAATTTAATAACTTACACTTTTTTATAGCTGAGCTAAATTAGTTTTCTCAAATTAATACCCATCTGCTTATATAAGCTCTATTTATCGATAAAAAGATAGTAAGCGTCTAGCCAAGTGCACCTGCAAGTAACTCGTCAAAACTATTAAGCTATCCCTGAATTTCAATTAAGAGGTAGCTATGAGAAAAACACGTAGCCTTGAGCAATGGCGTAGTATTATAGAAGAGCAACAATCGAGTGATTTAACTATCACTGAGTATTGTCAGCAAAATACTTTATCAAAAACAACTTTTTATGCCGCAAAAAACAAGCTAAAGGCATTACCTGGCAATTTTGTTCGCGCCAAAATCACTAAACAACCTGACGTTATCAAGCCGCAACAGCCGATAACCCTCACTGTTGGCAAAGTAAAAGTCAGCTTGCCATCAACAACGCCTGCAACTTACCTCAGCCAATTGTTACGCGAGTTTGCCTGATGAAAATGTTTGTTGAACCCGA
>NZ_WTKV01000004.1:0-249777 GCF_011378705.1 Pseudoalteromonas sp. SA25
CGCTTTCGGTTTAAGTTTTCACAATAACCTTCTTGTGAGGCTGGCCTGCCGACTGCACCATGAAATACACGTGTAAATTGTGTGGTGAGCTTTAACCAGTTTTCTGGGGAGATGTTAACTCTTTCGAGTAAGGGTAAGTGTGTACTTTCAATATAACCACGTTTGTCTTCTCGTATACAGCGCCCTGTTAGCTCAACAAGTTCAAGGTACGATTTAAGCTCAAAAGGCAGCCCTTTTGGCATAATTTGACGTGGCATGCCTGCTAAGCGCAGTAGTTGTTTTGGTTGCTTGCCATCCTTTACATACGTTAAACGCTGTTTGATGCTGGTATGGTCTGACTCTTCTGGGGTGTTAGCCATTTTGGCTCTAATGGGGTTTAAATCGACATACGCCATGCAGGCCGCAAGGGCTGCTTCATCTAATAATGCTTGAGACGTGAATCGTCCCTCCCAAAAACGGCCAGTGCAGTTATCTTCTTTATTTGCTCTGCGAGCAATGTTTTCATTTAACAACCGCATAAACCAACTGATACTTGATAAGCGCTCTCGGTATTGCTTAACCGTTTGATTGAAAAAGATGAGTTCAACTTTACTTAGCTTTTCACCTTGTACATATTTTTGCGTTAGCAATGTGCCTTTACACAGTTTATGCCAGCGAATAATAATCGCTTTATCATTTAGCCTATTCACTTTCTTATCATCAACATACAATACTAAATGGGTATGATTACTCATGACGGCATAAGCACATACATCAATACAAAATATTTTTGCTAATACGAGCAACTTATCTTCAACCCAGCCTCGTCGATGCTCATAAGACTTGCCTGTAAAACGGTCCTCCCCACATAAAAAAGCACGACGCACGCAACGTGAAATACAGTGATAGTACTTTGTATCAACCAAACTTACTTGGCGCTTTCTTGCAATTGCCATAAGACACCCTGCTTATTTTTTACACTGATAAAAGCCTAGTACTTAGTTCACTAAACTGCAAAAAATAGGATGGGTGATGAGATGGACGCTCCCCAAAACGGCGTCAATGCGCCAAACTGGTTATAACTCACACTCAGTTAAAGGGAACGTCCACCATGAAAATTAACACATTATCAATTGACTTGGCAAAAAATGTATTCCAAGTCGCTGGTTTTAATCATCACCACAAAAGAGAATGCAATAAACGCTTAAACAGACCTAAACTCAACGCCTTCATGGCAAATACCCCACCGTGTCGCGTCGTGATGGAAGCCTGCTATTCTTCCCACTATTGGGGGAGAGTCTTTACGTCTTACGGTCATACCGTTGACCTTATCCCTGCACAACACGTTACTCCCTTTGTTCGCGGTAATAAAAACGACAGTAACGATGCGCTTGCTATCTATGAAGCAAGCTTACGCCCTAATATTAAATTCGTTCCAATTAAAACTGAAGCCCAGCAAGAAATACTCATGCTTCATAAAATACGCGAACGGCTGCTACAAAACCGCATTGCTGCAACGAATCAATTACGCGGTTTATTGGTCGATTTTGGGTATGTATTTCCTGTCGGTATAAAGGCATTAGAGCAAGGACTCATTGCGTTAGAAAGTGATTTTGAGCTTCGCCCGCTACTGCGCACAATGGTGAGTGATATTTACACTGAGTACAAAACCCTTGTTAAACGCATTAAAGCTATTGAAGCGATGCTTACTGCACACGTTGAACGGGATACAAACGCTAAAATACTTCACTCCATTCCTGGCGTGGGTGTACTCAATGCCTCCGCCTATGCAGCGTCAATCGGGAACGGTCAGGCATTTAAGAGCGCAAAAGAACTCGGTGTGTGGCTAGGATTAACACCTAAACAATATGCGTCAGGCGATAAAAGTAAAATGTCTGGTATTACTAAGCGCGGCAACAGTTACCTACGAAAACAACTTATTCATGGTGCTCGCGCCATTATCGCCAGAAGCCACCATAAAACAGATGCGTTAAGCCAGTGGATAAATCAATTACGCGAGAAAAAACACTTTAATTGTGTGGTGGTTGCCACCGCACACAGATTGGCGCGACTGATGTGGATATTGCTGACCAAGCAAACTCTCTACTCACCTCAGCCTGTGCAAATACACAGAAGGATGCTTAATTATGCGTATTTTACACACCAATCACACTCGAGTTTACGACTTAAGACAGCCTGGTTATGACATAGGTTTTGAAACCTGAGTGGGTGTTTGGGCACTTAAGTCGTAACATACGCTTATCCGGTATGTACTTCACTTATAATGAAACAAAAAGCGCACGCTAACCAAGGTTAACCAGATAAAGACACGAGATTTAATCTCGTTTGGGTGAATGTTTTTTAGGTCCCTTGGTACGAAGCTCATTAGGAGCATGGCGCATGATAATCATGACACCATAGCTCGAATATATGTCAGTACCTTTGCTTTTCAGCAAGCTTGTGACGCATCATTACTGTGATATGAGATACGTGATAATAGAATAAAGGCATCAATTTTGATGCTTATACATTAGCTCGTCTTGACTTCAAGGGAGCGTCCATATATGTCACTATTATTCTTCGTTGTACGAATGTGCATCTCTTAAGCTTCACCATTATCTGTTCCTTTTCTTTTTAAAAAGTATTTCGTAATTAAGCTCAAGTAATCGTCCCCAAAATGATCACAATTTTTACTTGCGGTTATTTACAAATAAATCAATTGGTTTACAATTCGTACAAATTTAATTAAGAAGGAACTGAAGATGAAACAATCATTTACACTCATCGTATTGGCGTTAGCTGTTGCCGGATGTGCTAGTACCAAAGTAGAAGATACAACTCCACTAAATTCAACGTCTGTACTCAAGGCTGAGTATGCAATTAATGGTTTATATGTACCTGACTACACAGGAGAGCAAACTGTACTAACTCGTGAATCTAAGCGAGTTATCCATGAAATAAATACATTTGATAGCTGGCTAATGCGCTGGGCAAATTCTGATAAGTCTCGTGTTTTTGATTCCCCTAAAAATAAAAGCTATTACATTGATTATGATGACGAGACATATAGCGAATGCCCTATGGCAGGTTGTGATGAAGTAAGTTTTACTGACAGCATTTTTGAAAAAGATGAAGATGCTGAAGAATATCAAACATACGAAGAAGTTGGTTGTAGTGTTGACTTGAAAGAGAATTCATTTGCTGTAGAAAAAACAGGAAAAAGCCGAATAATTAATGGCTTCGATACAGAGCAGTACGTTGTTAACTGGACGACTCGTTATCACGATACAACTGGTGCAGAAGATAAAAACATCGTGACTTTTGATTTTTGGACCACAACACAAAATGCACAAACTAAACGTGCATTACAAGTTCATGAGAAGTTTCAAGACAGCTACCTTAAAGCTATTGGCGATGACAATGCATTAATGAACTTATTAGGTGCGCAAGCCTATAAAGCTATTGCTGGATTTACAGGTGATATAAGTAACGAAGATAATCAGTTCGTTGGTGAGATTGGCCAAAAATTAGCAACTATTAAAGGCTACCCAATTTCAGTTAAACTTGAATGGAAACAACAATTAAAAGCCTGTAAAACCGCACGTAAACCTGTTGATTACAGCGCCGGATTAGACGAAGTTGGTTCACAACTGCTTGGTGGGCTAATGGATAAAGGTAAAGAAATGGTAATGGATCACTGGCGTAAAGATCCTGTAGTGCGCTATGTTTACGAAATAAAGTCTGTTGAAATGAAAGACGTTCGCGATAGTAAATTTGTGGTACCTAAAGATTTTAAATTGATAAATCGCTCGTAACTTCTTAGCCATTAAAAGTACCGCCACTTAAGTAAAATTTATATGTGTCGATAAAAATTAGTACCGATATAAATTTTTACTCAACAAAAAAGCCGCTGTTTATTACAAACAGCGGCTTTCGTCTTAAGATTTACAAGCTTAAAGCTTGCTTAACTTAAACTTGATTTTTATTGTTTACCAATCACTTCAAGTCCACCCATGTATGGGCGTAATACTTCTGGTACTACAACTGTGCCATCGGCTTGTTGGTAGTTTTCTAGAATGGCTACTAGTGTACGGCCAACGGCTAAGCCTGAACCATTTAGTGTATGTAGTAACTCTGG
This sequence comes from Pseudoalteromonas sp. SA25, assembly GCF_011378705.1. Lineage (NCBI taxonomy): Bacteria > Pseudomonadati > Pseudomonadota > Gammaproteobacteria > Alteromonadales > Pseudoalteromonadaceae > Pseudoalteromonas > Pseudoalteromonas sp. SA25. Next base: position 4,118 of record NZ_WTKV01000004.1, read on the forward strand.
CTTTTTAACACCTTCACGGCGAAAACGTGCTTGCATTCTACGCGCCTGAAAATCAGCCATGTTTGAACATGATGAAATTTCGCGGTATGTGTCTTGCGCTGGTAACCATACTTCTAAATCGTATGTTTTAGCTGAACCAAAGCCCATGTCGCCCATACATAAAATTACTTTACGGTATGGTAAGTCAAGTGCTTGTAGTATTTGCTCTGCGTGACCTGTTAACTCTTCAAGCGTTGCCATTGAGTCTTCTGGTTTTACAAGTTGTACTAGTTCAACTTTATCAAACTGGTGTTGACGAATTAAGCCACGTGTATCGCGACCATAGCTGCCTGCTTCACTTCTAAAGCACGGCGTGTGGGCAACTAAGCGAATTGGTAAAGCGCTTTCGTCGTAAATTTCGTCGCGGGCACTGTTTGTAAGCGGTACTTCAGCTGTAGGAATTAAGCTAAAGCCGGCCTGTTGTTCGCCGTCGTCATTTACAAGGCCTAATGTGTGGAATAAATCGCCCGCAAATTTAGGTAGTTGGCTCGTGCCGTAAAGGCTTGCGCTATTTACTAAGTACGGTACATACATTTCTGTATAGCCGTTTTTATCAGCGTGTGTATCTAGCATAAATTGCGTTAGTGCACGGTGCATACGCGCTACTTGGCCGCGCATTACAGTAAAGCGTGCGCCACTAATTTTAACGCCCATTTCAAAGTCTAAGCCGTTTAGGTCTTGCCCTACATCTACGTGGTCTTTAACTTCGAAATCGAATTTTTTAGGTGTGCCCCACGTTAAAATTTCAACGTTGTCGTCTTCGTCTTTACCCGCTGGTACCGACTCGTCTGGCAAGTTAGGAATTGCTAAAGCAATATCGTTAATTGCAGCTAATACTTCATCTTGCTCTGTTTTAGCGGCGTCTAGCTCACTGCCTAAGTTAGCCACTGCATCAAGTAGTGGCTGTGCGTCTTCGCCTTTTGCTTTGGCTTGACCAATTGCTTTTGCGCTTGCATTACGTTGACTTTGAAGTTCTTGCGTTTTTACTTGTAATGTTTTGCGTTTTTCTTCAAGTGCCGTGACCGTCGCTACATCGAGTTCGTAACCGCGCGCCGCTAAACGTGCTGCAGTTTGTTCGATGTCTTGACGTAAAAATTTAGAATCTAACATGTTAGTTTTTTAACCTTTTTGCATTACTAGCTGAAGGCCCAGCCAAGCCATAAAAATACACACCATCACGTTTAGGATGATATTGAGGGCCATTTTAATAAAGTGACCTTGTTGTAACAACAACAACGAGTCCATTGAGAATGTTGAAAAGGTGGTTAATGCACCTAAAAAGCCAATACCGATAAGAGTTTTGGCGGGGCTTGCGGTGATAATTTCTTTATCTATCAAACCGTACAAAATGCCCATTAACAATGAACCCAGAATATTAACCGTCAACGTGCCAAAAGGGAATCCCCTACCGAGGAGTTTTAGCATGCTTTCGCTAATAAAAAACCGTAAACATGCACCTGAGGCTCCGCCAAGGGCGATCATCATATAAAGTTTAATCATTTTCGTATCGTTTAAGTGGGCTTTGCGCATCGCGCTCTTTTAGGTAATCGAGTTTTTGTTTAATTTTTTGTTCAAGTCCGCGTTCACTCGGTAAGTAATATTCTTTACCGTCCATTTCTGGCGGTAAGTATTTTTCACCTGCAGCAAATGCGCCTTCTTCGTTATGCGCATAACGATACTCGGCGCCGTAACCTAAGTCTTTCATTAAGTTGGTTGGGGCATTACGTAAATGCTCTGGCACGGGGTAACTTGGCTCGTTTTGAGCGTCTGCTTTGGCTTGATTAAACGCCATATAGACTGCATTACTTTTGGGTGCACTGGCTAAATACAATGTGGCTTGTGCAATAGCGCGCTCACCCTCGCCTGGGCCTACTCGCTGAAATATATCCCACGCATTTAAGGCCACTTCCATCGCACGCGGATCGGCGTTACCTATATCCTCTGTTGCAATGGCAAGTAAACGCCGTGCTACATACAAAGGGTCGCCACCACCGGCTAAAATTCGGCAATACCAATACAGCGCACCATCGGGAGAGCTACCACGTACTGATTTATGAAAGGCTGATATTAAATCGTAAAACTCATCGCCGCCTTTATCGTATTTAGCTAAATGTGTTGGTAGCACTTGGCTAAGTACGTGCTCATCTACGTTGTATTGACCGTTTTGCTCGGTTGTTAAATCAACCGCTTGTTCAAGTAAATTAAGTACTTTACGCGCATCGCCGCCACTTGCTTGGCAAAGTGCCTGTTTGGCGTTATTGACAATAACTATGTTTTTTTGGTTTAGTTGCTCATCTTGCTTAAGAGCACGCTCAATAACTGTGTATAAGTCGGTATCGGCAAGCGATTTTAAAACATACACGCGCGCACGCGACAATATAGCGTTATTAAGAGCAAACGAGGGGTTTTCGGTGGTTGCGCCTACAAATATAAAGGTGCCATCTTCTATGTGCGGTAAAAAAGCATCTTGCTGAGACTTATTAAAGCGATGAACCTCGTCAACAAACATAAGCGTGCGTTGGCCACGGCTTTCTAGGTTATCGCGCGCTTTCGTCACGCTGTCACGTATATCTTTTACGCCTGCGGTTACCGCCGACATTTGAATAAGTGAGGCATCAGCATGGTTGGCAATTATTTGCGCAAGTGTTGTTTTACCTACACCCGGCGGGCCCCATAAAATTAAACTATGGCATCGCCCTGCAACAATGGCTTGATGCAGTGGTTTATCAGCACTTAATAAGTGTTGCTGACCAATGTACTCGTCAAGTGTTGTGGGGCGCATACGCGCAGCAAGTGGCCGTACATCAGGCCCAAAATTAAATCCTAAATTACTCACCGTTACTCTGATCGTCTATTTCAACACCTTCAGGAGGCGTAAATTCAAAAGTGCTTTTATCAAGCGGCGTATTAACCTGGGCATTGTTAAACGTAAATGACGATAGCTGCCCTGAGTTGTCGGTAACGACTAGTTTAGCAAGGCCTTGCTCGTTACCCGCAAACGCTATATCAAGTTGTTCTACTTGGCTTTCTACGCCTTTATTTGGCGTTACGCTAAAGCCTGTATTTGTTGCAAGTACGCTGTATTTTTCCCATTGTGCTGGGTCTTTTGATGTAAGTAGCACAAATGGTGTTGAGTCGATTAGGCTGCTGGTTTTCATAATTGTTACTTGCTCAGCAAAACTGTCGAAGTAATAGGTTTTATCGCCGTTTGATACAAACAATGTATCGTCTGGGTTTGTTTGCTGCCAGCGAATCATCATAGGCTGTTGAAGCGCTATTGTGCCCTCGCCTTGCATAACAGCTTGGCCTTCTTTGTCTGTTACTTTTTGTGCAAACTGCGCTTTAAAGCTTTTTAAAGTGGCAAGTCTGTCTTGTAATGCTTGGCTGTCGTCAGCAAAGCTTGGTGCGGCAAGTACGCTGCCTAACACTAATAATAAGGCGTTAAATTTTTTCATTAATTTGCTCCATTAGGTACTAATACATCGCGAGCGCCATTATGACCTGGTGAACTCACGATACCCGATGTTTCCATTTGTTCGACTAAACGTGCTGCGCGGTTATAGCCAACACGTAGTTTACGTTGCACTGACGATACCGATACCTTGCCGGTTTCAATTACAAACGACACGGCTTCGTCGTATAACGGATCGTTCTCTTCGTCTGCATTTTCGCTTGCTTCACCTGGCAATAAAATATCTTCACTGGCATCACCATTGAGTATTTCATCAACGTAATTTGGCTTAGCACGCGCTTTCCAATCGTTTACTACGGCGTGTACTTCATGGTCGTCTACAAACGCGCCATGTACACGCTCTGGTACACTAGTGCCTGGTGGTAAATAAAGCATATCGCCCATACCTAGTAAGTTTTCTGCGCCTTGTTGGTCAAGTATGGTACGCGAGTCTATTTTACTAGACACCTGAAACGCCATACGCGTTGGTATATTTGCTTTAATTAAACCTGTTATTACATCTACCGAAGGGCGCTGCGTTGCCAGTATTAAATGAATACCTGCCGCACGTGCTTTTTGGGCTATGCGGGCAATCAGCTCTTCTACTTTTTTACCAACAATCATCATCATGTCGGCAAACTCGTCAATTACTACAACAATACTTGGTAACTTACCTAGCTCATCTGGGCCTTCTTTCATGCCATCGGTGTCTTTAAATAATGGATCAAGAATCGGGTAACCCGCTTCATTGGCTTCAAGCACTTTTTGGTTGTAACCTTTTAAGTTACGCACACCCAATGCTGACATTAATTTATAACGACGTTCCATCTCGCCTACACACCAACGCAGTGCGTTAGCGGCTTCTTTCATGTCGGTGACTACTTCACACAATAAATGCGGAATGCCTTCGTATACTGATAGCTCAAGCATTTTAGGGTCAATCATAATCATACGTACATCGTCAGGACCCGATTTGTACAACAAGCTTACTATCATGACATTAACGCCCACTGATTTACCTGAACCGGTTGTACCGGCCACCAGTAAGTGTGGCATTTTACCTAAATCAGCACATACCGGCTGACCGGCAATATCTTTACCTAGCACCATGGTAAGTGGCGATGGATTTTGCTCGAATTTAGGTGCGTTTATTACTTCTGACAAACGTACTATTTCGCGGTGTTTATTAGGAAGCTCAATACCAACATATGTTTTACCCGGTATAACTTCGACAACACGCACACTAATTGCCGAAAGCGAACGGGCTAAATCTTTTGCTAAACCTGTAATTTTTGACACTTTAATACCTGGCGCTAAATCCAGCTCAAAGCGAGTAACAACAGGGCCTGGGTATACCGCTACAACTTTAGCTTGTACGTTAAAGTCCAGTAGTTTTGTCTCTACTAGGCGCGATACTGTATCGAGCTCTTCTTGCGAAATTGGGTTTTTAGCTTTGTCCGGTCTGTCGAGTAAATCGAGCGACGGTAATGGCCCCGGTGGTGGTTCTTGCGTTAATAATTGCTCAAACTTTTCTTTAGCCGTTGGCGGTGGTTGATATTGCGCTTTTGATTTAGGCATTGGTCTTGCTGGTGATACAACTGTTGTAACTGGTTTTTCTGGCTCTACAACTGGGCTTTGGTCAAGCGCGTTTAGCGCAGCGGCCGTGTCCATTGGTTCGTCGTCTATGGCGCTAAAGCCAATTTCTTGATCGAGTATGTCGTCAAGCTCGTCAAACGGCATAAAATCGTCACTAATTTGTGGCTCGCTAAATGGCGTTTGCGGTTTATTAATTGCTTTTTGTTTATCTGCTTTTTTAGCTGATGTAGGCAGCTCTATTTGCTCTTTTATATCGTCTTCAAAATGGGCGTCTATTTCATCGTGATTATTTGCTTTGCCCGCAGCGTGTTCTCGGTGCATCCAACCTTTTGCGTACGATACAATAAAGCGGTAAAACCTAACCATTAAATCGCCAAGGTAATCTACAAAATCAACCCACGATACACCTGTTAATAAGGTAAGCCCGGCAAAAAAGAAACACAGCAATAATATAGATGTACCGGTAAAGTTAAACGCAGGCATCATGGCTGATGCAATAACATCGCCCACTACCCCACCAGAGGAAAAGTTATAAATATCGTCAAAATTGATACTACTAATAGCGGTAGCTGAGGTAATAAATAAAGCAAAACCAATAACACGCAGCGCTAAGGTGGTGTAATCAAGCTGTAAAATGCGGTGAGGTTGTTTAAATAGCAAGTAGCCAAATAGCTGAATGGCCGCTGGCACTAAGTAAGCCAACCAACCAAAGGTGAGTAATAAAATGTCGGCTATCCATGCACCGGCTGCTCCTGTGATGTTGCTTACTTCGCTAAAACTAGTTTGCGACCATGCAGCATCTGCTGGATCAAAGCTGATCAAGGCACATAAAATAAATATTGCCGTAAAGGTGCTGATAATCAGCCCTGTTTCTAATAGTCTTTGCACACCGTTTAGGCGCATAGTTCCCTATTCCTCTTTATTATTCTATTTTTATTCACACTTACTTAGCAGTGAAATACCTTAGCAGGAAATGCAATTTGTTGCACTTTATCTTAACCTTGATGGCCTGATTATGAACAAGTTTTTATAATTTGAGCTTATATAAGCAAATGACGCAGCTAATATAAATAACCTTAAGTAATATAAGGACGAATAATTACGCCTTCTTCACCTTTTACTTCTTCCATTACTACATAAGTTCGGCTTTCACTAACGTTAGGCAATTTTAATAATATGTCACCTAATACACCACGGTATTCTGACATATCATTTACGCGCGTTTTAAGTAAAAAATCAAAATTACCCGATACTAAATGACATTCGATAATTTCTTCGTGCTTTTTAACGGCCGCACTAAACTCATCAAATACGTCGGGAGATGTTTTAGTAATTGTTACTTCTACATACACCGATAAACCTTGCCCAAGCTTAGCTGGATCGACCACTGCTTTATAGCCAAGTATGTAGCCTTCTCGTTCTAGCTTTTTCACTCGCTCCAGACAGGGCGTGGCGCTTAGGCCAACTCGTCTGGCCAGTTCAACATTTGAAAGGCGTCCATCGTGCTGTAATTCCATTAAAATTTTACGGTCAATTCTATCTAATAACTGATGCATAGTGCCAACTAGTTTTTTATGCTGTTTATTTTTGTTATATAGATGATAACACTAGATTTGACTTTAAAAAAGGTGAGACACACGGGCTTATGATGAATATAATAGTGAAAAATGTTAATCCGTTCTTAATAAGGCAAATGATATGATTATTGGTGTTCCTAAAGAAATTAAAAACCATGAATACCGTGTAGGTATGGTTCCTGCGAGTGTTCGTGAATTAGTAAACCACGGTCATCAAGTGATTGTAGAAACTGATGCAGGCATGGGTATTGGTTTTACTAACGAAGATTACACGCTAGCGGGTGCTGAAATTTTAGCAACTGCTGCTGACGTTTTCGCTAAAGCTGACATGATTGTAAAAGTAAAAGAGCCACAAGCTGTTGAACGTGCAATGTTACGTGAAGACCAAATTCTTTTCACTTACTTACACCTTGCACCTGATCTTCCACAAACTGAAGACCTTGTAAAAAGCAAAGCTATTTGTATTGCATACGAAACTGTAACTGACTCTCGCGGTGGTTTACCGCTTCTTGCTCCTATGAGCGAAGTTGCTGGTCGTATGTCTATTCAAGCTGGTGCACAAGCGCTAGAAAAATCTAACCACGGTCGTGGCATGCTACTAGGTGGCGTACCAGGCGTTGAAGCGGCTAAAGTTGTTATCATTGGCGGCGGCATGGTTGGTCGTAGTGCAGCGCAAATGGCTGTTGGCCTTGGTGCTGAAGTTGTCGTTCTTGACCGTAACATCGACGTATTACGTGCACTAGACGCGCAATTTGGTAATAAAGTAAAAGCTATTTACTCAACTGCTGATGCACTAGAAAAACACGTACTAGAAGCTGATTTAGTAATTGGTGGCGTACTAATCCCAGGTGCAGCTGCACCTAAACTAGTAACTGCTGAGCACATTAAAGCAATGAAACCTGGTTCTGCAATTGTTGACGTTGCAATCGACCAAGGTGGCTGTATTGCTACTTCTAAAGCAACAACGCATGCTGATCCTACTTTCATCGTTGATGAAGTTGTTCACTACTGTGTTGCTAACATGCCTGGTGCTGTTCCACGCACATCTACGTTCGCACTTAACAATGCAACATTGCCTTTCATCATTAACCTTGCAAACAAAGGTTATAAAAAGGCGTTACTAGATGACGCTCACTTCTTAAAAGGCTTAAACGTAATTAAAGGCCAAGTAACTTACAAAGAAGTAGCAGAAGCGTTCAACATGGAATATGTTGACCCACGCACAGCGGTAGAAAACGCATAATTTAGCGTTTTGTAGTTAGGTTGGTATTAAGTAATGTAACTACCTAACTACAACCCATAAAAAAAGCAGCTAATTAGCTGCTTTTTTTGTATTTAAATTTCAGATTTATATAAACTTATTTAGATAAAACGCTTAATTATAAAATCTACTTTTACGCGCTTAGCTTGGCCAAGTAGTTTTTTAACTGGCTGCGGGTAATCATCCATCGTTTCTAAATCAGCTGGGCCTGTTAAACGTCGGCAGTGTTGTAAAATTTCCTGCTTTTCGTTATCAATAGCATCCATAATTGTTTGCTCTGGATCTTCTATTAAAATACCGTTTTCGATATCAAGACCCCATGCACGCGGATTTAAGTTATGCCCGCTCAGTAAATGCTTTGTTCTATCTGAACAAATACCTTTTAAATGAAACGAATTACTTTCATCTTTCCACAGGTACACATTTAAATTACCGTTATCGATATGACGCTTTTGCGTTTTTACAAATTTATGCAAAATAGTTTCGTATAAATAAGGTAATGCCCCTATTTTACTAAACGGCTCGCTTGGCGGTAAATAAAAGTCATTTGCTGTTTTATCGCCTACAACAATAGTCACTTGCTTGCCTTGCTTTAATAATCGGCGCAATGATCGCATAAGCGGTGCCGGAAAATTGAAGTATGGCGTATACAACACAAGCTCTTGCTCTGTTGTATCAAATAACGCTTTTATTAAACGATTTAACTCGTTATTACGACGCCCGAGTCCTAAAAACAAACGAATACCTAATGCTTGTGTATTTAGCTGCTCTGCTGCGTTATAACTTGCGACTTTTAAATCACGCATTAATTGCTTTTGATCAAGCTTAAAGTCGTGCAAACGCTTAAGCGGTCGTGTGTCAATGCGTGGCACGGCCACTGATGAAAGTAGCTTTGTTTCAATAAAATCAACTACTGAGTCACACAGTTCGCTCTGCGTTATTAAAAAGTAACGATCGAGCCTGTAGCGCTCGTTGTATTGCAAGTACACGTTATTTAAGCTTGCGCCGCTGTAAAGTAAGGTGTCGTCAATTACAAAACCTTTTAAATGCAATACGCCAAATAATTCTTTAGCTTTTACAGGTACGCCATAAACTTGTACGTTCGATTTAAACTTTTCTAAATCGTCACAATATAAACTTGCGTTACCGTCTGATTTATCAGCGCCAATTAATCCACGTTGCGCACGATGAAAATCCACCAGCACTTTTACCTCAAGTGAGGGGTTTGCCAATGACACACGATGCAGCGCTTCTAAAATTTCGCGACCTGCTTCGTCATCTTGTAAATACAACGCAGTAATATAAATTCGTTTTTTTGCGTTCGCTATCAAGCGTAGCAATTGCGTTCGGTAATCTTGCGCATTGGTTAAGACGTTAACGTCTTTTGAAGTCAACCCGAATGCGGGTTTTTCCTGCCAAAATAACATAGTTGCCTATTTGCTTAGGTCACATAATCTATCAGTGACAAATAAAATTAGGTAAAACATAACAAAAAAATTCAAAGGGGTCATGAAATAACGCTGTTTTGTTGCCTGTTAGTCTATTTATTGAGCTACTTAGGCATTTTAACTGTAAAAGCACAGAGCTCTAGTACACAATACTGCACAGCTTTTCGATTTGATAAAAAAAATAATCGCGGATTTTGTTTACATCTGCCTTGTTTTTCTTAGAATCAAGCGCATTAATGAGCATATTGAACACCGTATTAAACGTTTAGGAAAAATAATGACTGAAGCAAAACATTGTAAGCTACTAATTTTAGGCTCTGGCCCAGCTGGTTATACTGCCGCAGTATATGCAGCACGTGCAAATTTAAACCCTGTTTTAATTACAGGCATTCAACAAGGTGGCCAATTAACAACCACAACTGAAGTTGAAAACTGGCCTGGTGATGCACACGGTTTAACAGGCCCTGCGTTAATGGATCGTATGAAAGAGCACGCTGAGCGCTTTGAAACTGAAATCATATTCGATCACATCAATAAAGTAGATGTATCTAAGCGCCCTTTCACACTAACTGGCGACCAAGGTACTTACACATGTGATGCATTAATCATTGCAACGGGTGCTTCTGCTAAATACTTAGGCCTAGAGTCTGAAACTAATTTCCAAGGCCGTGGTGTTTCGGCATGTGCTACGTGTGACGGTTTTTTCTATAAAGGTCAAAAAGTAGCGGTTGTTGGTGGTGGTAATACAGCGGTTGAAGAAGCGCTTTACTTATCTAACATTGCTGACGAAGTACATGTTATTCATCGTCGTGACAGTTTCCGCAGTGAAAAAATACTTGCTGATCGCCTTGCTGAAAAAGCAGCAAACGGTAACGTTGTAATGCATTACAACCGCACGCTTGACGAAGTATTAGGCGACCAAATGGGCGTAACCGGCGTTCGTATTAAAGATGCACACTCTGATGCAACTGAAGAGCTAGATTTAGCTGGCGTATTTATTGCTATTGGCCACAAGCCAAATACTGATATGTTTGTTGGTCAACTAGAAATGAAAGATGGCTACTTAGTTGTAGAGTCTGGTCTTCACGGTAACGCGACTCAAACAAGCGTAGAAGGCGTTTTTGCTGCAGGTGATGTGTCAGACCACATTTACCGTCAAGCAATCACATCAGCAGGTACAGGCTGTATGGCTGCCCTTGATGCAGAGCGTTTCTTAGATAATTTATAAGCAATTAAATAAATTATTATAGGGCTGATTATTCAGCCCTTTTTTTATGCCTAAAATATAGTTACACTTTTACGATCAATTATAAAATAAGTACTGTATGAGAAATCAGCTATACCAATTAAGCGAAAACGATATAGCATTCCCCAATCCGGAATACGCATTAGAATCCCCTGATGGCTTGTTAGCAATTGGCGGAGATTTGAGTTTACCTCGCCTAAGTAATGCCTACAAAAGCGGAGTATTCCCTTGGTTTAGTGAAGATGAGCCTATTATGTGGTGGTCTCCCAGCGAGCGAGGCATTTTTGAGCTTAATGATTTTCATATAAGTAAGAGCCTGCGTAAGCATTTAAAAAAGCACCCTGTAAGAGTAACCATTAATAATGCCTTTGAAGAGGTGATAGAAGCCTGTCGCGATCAACGCCTTGATACCGATGGCACCTGGATCACCTCTGACATGCTCGACGCTTACGTTAATGCACACAATGCTGGCATTGCACATAGTTTAGAGGTGTGGAGTAACGGAGAACTTGCAGGTGGCTTATACGGCATTATGCAAAATGGTGTTTTTTGTGGCGAGTCGATGTTTCATCATCAAACCAATTGCTCTAAGCTTGCTATGTGGGCACTGGTAAATTGGCTTAAACGCCATAATGCACATTTTATTGATTGCCAGTTAGAAAACCCTTATTTAATGACCCTGGGTGCACAAGTAATCCCCCGTTCCACATTTTTGACTAAACTAAAAGCGGCACATAACTATACTGTTAACCCTATTATGTGGGAGCCACAAGAACTTGACGCAATCTATGAATGAGCAACTTCCTGCACGTGTTGGTTTAACCCAAGAGTTTGACTGTAGTTATTTACCCAACAGACAAGAGCAACTTTTAGTTATTCTTGATCCCAGTTGCTACAGCACCGACAAATTTGAGTCATTATTAGGCTTAGGGTTTCGTCGCAGTGGTAACCAAATATACCGTCCGCACTGCCCAATATGCAGCGCATGTAGTTCTGTACGTGTATTAGCACAAGACTTTATGCCCTCAAAATCGCAAAAACGTAAACTAAACAAAGCAAAAACACAGTTTGAGGTAAAATATTCAACGCAAGAGCGACCTGAGTATTATCCGCTCTATAGTAAATACATAACGATGCGTCATCAGGATGGAAGTATGTATCCTCCTGAAAAAGAACAGTTTCAAAGTTTTTTGCTTTGTAGTTGGCTCAAGATCACATTTATTGAACTGTGGCACCAAGATACTTTAGTCGCAGTTGCCGTAACTGATTGTATGAATAGCGCTATTTCTGCAATTTATACCTTTTTTGATCCCGACTTTGAACACTATAGTTTAGGCTCTGTGATGATATTAGAGCAGCTAAAGTTTGCTAAAGAGCAAAATAAGCAATACGTGTACTTGGGCTATCAAATTGATGAATGCGACAAAATGAAGTACAAAACTCAGTTTTTACCTGCTCAAAAACAGCTCAATGATGAGTGGGTGGCTATTTAATTTGCAAATATAGCCCCTGCGCCTTTACTTATTGGAGTATTTTGGGCAAAATCTGCAGCGTTTAACTATTAAAGAGGTGTTACGCTAAACATGGCGAAAGAAGACGTAATCGAAATGCAAGGGACAGTCCTTGATACTTTACCAAATACAATGTTCCGAGTTGAGCTAGAAAATGGTCACGTAGTTGTGGCTCATATTTCAGGCAAAATGCGCAAAAACTATATCCGTATTTTAACCGGCGATAAAGTAACGGTAGAAATGACTCCTTACGATTTATCAAAGGGTCGTATCGTATTCCGTGCTCGCTAAGTAAGTGCGTAAACGAGATTTAGTTTTTGGCTAGTGTTTTACTAGCTTTAAGCGTTTATTAAATGTAATTGATAGACATTGACTAGCAATTACATTTAATAAACAAAAAGCCCAGTTTTTACTGGGTTTTTTGTTGCCTATAAAAAGGGCAAAAAAATGGCCCGCTATTATGTAGCGGGCCATTTTATTTAACTAAATTATTTAATTAACGTTTTACGCTGGTGTTAAATTACTCTCGTAATCAAAGCGAATCTTCTTGTCTTTAACTGATACTTTAACCGTACCGCCATCAACAAGTTCACCAAACAGTATTTCGTTAGCTAATTGCTTTTTAAGCTCTTCTTGAATAACACGTGCCATTGGACGTGCACCCATTGCTTTATCGTAGCCTTTATCTGCCAACCACTCACGTGCTTTAGACGTAAGCTCAAGGTTAACTGATTTTTTATCAAGCTGCGCTTGCAGTTCCACAATAAACTTATCAACCACCAGTAAAATAACTTCACGTTCAAGGTGATTAAACCAAATGATGTTATCTAAACGGTTTCTAAATTCTGGTGAAAATACTTTATTAATTGCACCCATTGCATCGTGCGTATGATCTTGCTCTGTAAAACCAATCGACTTACGCGTAGTTTCTTGTACGCCCGCATTGGTAGTCATTACAACCACTACATTTCTAAAGTCAGCTTTACGGCCGTTATTATCGGTCAACGTACCGTGATCCATAACCTGTAGCAAAATGTTGTAAATGTCTGGATGCGCTTTTTCAATCTCATCTAGTAGTACAACAGCATGTGGATTTTTAATAACTGCTTCTGTTAATAAACCACCTTGCTCAAAACCAACATACCCTGGTGGAGCACCAATTAATCGACTAATTGCATGGCGTTCTACATATTCCGACATATCAAAACGAATAAACTCAACACCCATACATTTAGCAAGTTGCTTAGTTACTTCTGTTTTACCCACACCGGTAGGCCCTGCAAACAAAAACGAACCTACTGGCTTTTCTTCGCTCGATAAACCAGAGCGAGATAAACGAATAGCTGATGTAAGTGCGTCAATAGATTGATCTTGCCCAAACACGAGCATTTTAAGGTTACGGTCTAAGTTTTTAAGCGTTTCTTTATCTGTCGACGAGACGCTTTGCGCTGGGATACGTGCCATTCTAGATATAATTAGTTCTATATCTGCCACGCCAATGGTTTTTTTACGTTTAGAGCTAGGTTGCAGGCGCTGACTTGCACCGGCTTCATCAATTACATCAATTGCTTTATCTGGCAAGTGACGCTCATTAATGTATTTAGCACTGAGCTCTGCAGCTGCTTTTAGTGCTTTTTGAGTGTAACGAATACCATGGTGCTCTTCGTAACGCTCTTTTAAGCCATTTAATATTTTAGTGGTGTCGGCAACACTTGGCTCAAGTACATCAATTTTTTGAAAGCGACGTACTAATGCACGGTCTTTCTCAAAAATATTTTTATACTCGTTGTAAGTTGTTGAACCCATACAACGTAGCTTACCACTTGAAAGGAGTGGTTTAAGCAAGTTTGATGCGTCCATAACACCACCAGACGCCGCGCCGGCACCAATTATGGTATGTATTTCATCAATAAATAAAATAGAGCCTGGTTCGGCTTGTAGCTCTTTTAGTAAGCTTTTAAAGCGCTTTTCAAAGTCGCCGCGGTATTTAGTACCCGCAAGCAATGCCCCCATATCTAGCGAATACACAACAGCATCTGCAATTACTTCTGGTACTTGCTTATTAACAATGCGATACGCTAAGCCTTCAGCAATGGCTGTTTTACCAACGCCCGCTTCACCTACAAGTAATGGGTTATTCTTTTTACGACGACACAATACTTGTACCGTGCGCTCTACTTCGCTGTCGCGTCCGATCAGTGGATCAATGTTACCTTCACGAGCTTGAACGTTTAAGTTAGTTGTAAAGCTGTCTAGCTTGCTTGCTTCTTCATTTTGAACTTCTTGCACTTCATCATGAATATCGTCGCTGTCGTTGCCTAATTCATCATCTGCTTTAGAAATACCATGCGAAATAAAGTTAACGATGTCTAAACGCGATACATCATGCTTTTTAAGTAAATATACAGCTTGGCTTTCTTGCTCAGAAAAAATAGCAACTAGCACATTCACGCCAGTGACTTCATTTTTACCTGACGATTGCACATGGAACACAGCGCGTTGTAATACACGTTGAAAGCCAAGTGTTGGCTGAGTTTCACGCTCTTCTTCTAAATCTGGAATGACGGGTGTTGTTTCGTCAATAAATTCTAATAATTCGGTTTTTAAACCAGAAATATTAACACCACACGCGTTTAGGGCTTCTCCTGCAGAAGGATTATCTAACAGCGCAAGTAAAAGGTGCTCTACGGTCATAAACTCATGACGGCGAGTGCGCGCTTCACGAAACGCGGCATTTAATGTGAGTTCTAAGTCTTTGTTTAGCATTGGCAACCCCTTACTGAGATAATAATTTATACCACAACAATCGGATGTTTGATCACCCTAATTGGTATTTATTCCTGCTCACAACTACAAAGCAGTGGATGCTCGTTATCACGCGCGTAGCGGTTAACTTGTTCAGCTTTGGTGTGGGCTACGTCAGCGCTGTAAACACCACATATACCCTTACCTTTTTCATGAACCTGAAGCATCACGTCGGTTGCTCTATCGCTATCCATATTAAAAAACGTCGTTAAAACTTCTATTACAAAGTCCATCGGCGTGTAGTCGTCGTTATTTAAAACAACTTTATATTTTCGCGGCGGCTGTAGCTTTTGCTTTTCGCTGTCGCGAACTGTATCGATAACACCTGAATCTTTCATACCACTCATAATTAAATATAGTCTTGTCTTTGTAACTCAAGCAAACTTGAATAAAAAATAAATAAAATGTTAAAAAAATAACTCAAAACACTTGACTGGTTGGCTAAATAAACTACAGTCAAACGTAGATTGATTAAACCTTAGTCAGTCTAGCAAATAATACAATTTAGAATAACTAAATTAGTCAACTTATTGAAGGATGTAGAAGTATGGCTTGCGGTAAAGTTAAATGGTTCAACAACGCTAAAGGTTTTGGTTTCATCGTAGAAGACGGCTGCGAGAATGATATTTTCGCTCATTACTCAACAATTGTAATGGACGGTTATAAAACGCTTAAAGCTGGTCAAGATGTAACATTCGAATTAGAACAAGGACCTAAAGGTCTACACGCTAAAAATATTGCCCCAGATGGTGACATTATTGAGTGACTATTGTTTTGTTCGACTAAAGCGAGTGACCTTTTAAGATCCTCGCTTAATTCCTTAAGCATACTAACTTATCTCTTCTCCCCTATTTATTGCCTCTTTTCATTCAAATTCAACCCTTTTCCTTGAATTTATTTTATATACCCCAATGTTCTAAGAGTTGATTGTTTAACTGCTTATTGGGCATGCTCAACCTCTAGCCCTTTTTATTTAAGCTTGTTACACTCTTGGTGCTAAAAATTGCGTATTAACGCAGCAACTAATCCAACTTGTCGCCTCTTTTATATGTACTAGGCTAAAGGCTGATTTATTTTTGTTAATTTTTTAGCTATAAATACAATTCCAGTTCGTCAGGTGTGACTATTCTGCTTTTATAAAAGAGCAACGCTGAGTACCAACACCTAACAAACTATTCATTACGAGCGTATGTATTCATTAACTTGTTTAATAATATGTACTCACTCATTAGTAATGATTTTCTTTGCATTGTTGAATAAGACCTTTTCGGTCTACTATCTAGGAATGATGATGACATCAAAAATTATCTATACAAAAACGGACGAAGCTCCGGCACTAGCAACTTACTCGTTGCTACCGATCATCCAAGCATATACAAATGCGGCCGGTGTTGAAGTTGAAACTCGCGATATCTCATTAGCAGGTCGTGTAATTGCTAGCTTCCCTGATTATTTAACACAAGAACAACGCATTGGTGATGCACTTGCTGAACTTGGCGAGCTTGCTAAAACACCAGAAGCAAACATCATCAAATTACCAAACATCAGTGCATCTGTACCACAGCTTCGCGCTGTAATTAAAGAGCTTCAAGCAAAAGGTTACGCTCTTCCAGAATACCCTGTTGAACCTAAAAATGATGAAGAAAAAGCAATTCAAGCTGCTTACGACAAAATCAAAGGCAGTGCAGTAAACCCAGTACTACGTGAAGGTAACTCTGATCGTCGCGCACCAGGTTCTGTAAAAGAATATGCACGTAACAACCCGCATTCAATGGGTGCGTGGAGCAAAGATTCAGAGTCTTATGTTGCAAGCATGAGCGAAGGCGACTTCTTTGGTTCAGAAAAGTCAGTAACTGTTGATACAGCCACTGATGTACGTATTGAACATGTTGCAACTAACGGCGACGTTTCTGTACTTAAACAAAGCACGCCTCTTTTAGCTGGCGAAGTTATTGATGCATCAAGCATCAGCGCTTCTAAGCTTCAAGCTTTCTTAGCTGCTGAAATTGACGCTGCTAAAGAAAAAGGTGTTTTATTCTCGCTTCACATGAAAGCGACAATGATGAAAGTATCTGATCCAATTATCTTTGGTCACGCTGTAAAAGTATTCTACAAAGATGTATTTGCTAAACACGGTGAGCTTTTTGAAGAGCTAGGTGTTGATGTAAATAATGGTTTAGGCGATGTATATTCTAAAATTCAAACATTAGACGATGCTAAGCGCGAAGAAATTGAAGCGGACATTCAAGCTGTTTACGCTAGCCGCCCTGCTATTGCTATGGTTGATTCTGACCGTGGTATTACAAACCTACACGTACCAAGTGACGTGATCATCGATGCTTCTATGCCTGCTGCAATCCGTTCAAGCGGTCAAATGTGGAATAACGATGGTAAATTACAAGACACTAGCTTTGTAATTCCAGATCGTTGTTACTCGGGTATTTACCAAGCAACTATTGATTTTTGTAAAGTAAATGGCGCGTTTGATCCAACAACTATGGGTAGCGTACCTAACGTTGGCCTTATGGCTCAAAAAGCTGAAGAATACGGTTCACACGATAAAACGTTTGAAGCTAAAGCTGACGGTTCTATCCGTGTTGTTGATGCAAATGGTAATACATTACTTGAGCACAGTGTTGAGCAAGGCGATATTTGGCGCATGTGTCAGGTTAAAGACGCACCAATCCAAGATTGGGTTAAGCTTGCAGTAAATCGTGCACGCGCAACAGGCGTTCCAGCTATTTTCTGGTTAGACGAAAACCGTGCACATGATGCAGAGCTAATCAAAAAAGTAAATAAATACCTACCAGATCACGATACAGCTGGCCTAGATATTCAAATTTTAGCACCGCTTGAAGCAACATTGTTCTCACTAGCGCGAATTAAAGAAGGTAAAGACACTATTTCTGTAACAGGTAACGTTTTACGTGATTACCTTACAGATTTATTCCCAATTTTAGAGCTAGGTACGAGTGCTAAAATGCTTTCAATTGTTCCACTTATGAACGGTGGTGGATTATTTGAAACTGGCGCGGGTGGTTCTGCACCTAAGCATGTTCAACAATTCGAAAAAGAAAATCACTTACGTTGGGATTCTTTAGGTGAATTTTTAGCACTTGCTGCATCTCTTGAGCACCTAAGCGTAACTACGGGTAACAACAAGGCACAAGTTCTTGCTGATACGCTAGATAAAGCGACTGGTACTTTCTTAGCAGAAAACAAGTCTCCTTCACGTAAAGTGAAAGAAATTGATAACCGTGGTTCTCATTTCTTCCTATCTTTATTCTGGGCACAAGAACTTGCTAAGCAAAATGATGACAGTGAACTTAAAGCACAGTTTACTCAAATTGCTAGCGACCTTGAGTCTAATAAAGAACAAATCGTAAGTGAACTTAACGATGCGCAAGGCCCTGCAGTTGATTTAGGCGGTTACTTCCAGCCTAACGATGATGCAGCCTTTAAAGCGATGCGTCCAAGCACTACATTTAACGATATTCTTGCTAAATTAGTATAAATATTGGTTTAAATTTAAAAGCCGCTTACTTGTAAAAGTAAGCGGCTTTTTTATGTCTAAATTTTACAAACAAAAAGGCCGCTATTTATAAAATAGCGGCCTTTAAAATAATTAAATTTATTTTAATTATTTAGTATATGCACGTGGCATTTTTGAATCAGTCGTATAACGGTCACGCAGTTTATCTTGGCGAGATTGTGTAGATACCTCAACGCCATTAATAAACATTTTGCTCACGTGGCTGCTTAGTTCAAACGGGTCATTACTCCACATTACTACATCAGCAGCTTTACCTACTTCAAGGCTACCTGCATTAATGCCAAATACATCAGCAACGTTTGATGTAACCGCTTTTAACGCACCTTCTTGGCTCATACCATACGATACTGCATTACCAGCATCAAAACGCAGCTGATAAATGTTGTGACTTGCATCACCACCTACCGTTAATAATACTTTAACGCCTGCTTTTTCTAGCACACCTGCATTATCTAAACTCGCATGAAGCGAATCAAAACTTGCTGGTAAGCTGTCCATTGCACTAATAATCACTGGGATATTTGCTTTAGCAACGCGCTCTTTAACTACAACAGCGTCTTGTGCGCCGTTAAGTACTAAGTTAATACCAAATTGCTCTTTTACTTTAATAAGCTCAATAATATCTGCCGCACGTGATACGCCAACCACTAATGGCATTTCGCCACTGAGTACTTTTGCCATTACTTTGTCTTCAGTACTTGGCTTGTCGTCATCTTTTTTAGCTTTTTTACCAGCTTTAGTTTTGTGCTCATCAAGTTTATTAATCAGTGTTTGCAAAGTAAAAGCACGAGAGCCTTTACTGCGCTCACCTAAGTAAACAATTAAAGCCGCTTGTTTTTGCATGTCGCTGTCAAAACTACCACTTAAATCAACAACACTCGCAAGGCCTGAAAAAATGCTATCGCCGCCATGAGGGGTAATTACATCGCGTGTTACACCGCCTTTACGAGCGTAAGGGATTAAGCTTGAATGTGCGTTGTAAGCAAGACTTACGTCAAAATCAATACCGGCTTTTTCCTCGCCAGCATCGCGAGAGCCCGCAACTGCACTTACTTCAACTAAACCAAGTTGATTAATACTTGCAATAAAGCCAGGGGTTACAATTTGGCCCTTTGCATCAATAATTTGATCTACTTTAATTTCAGTTGGGTTAATCGCTGTGATTTTACCATCTGTCATTACAATGCTTGCCGCTTCTAATACACCTTGATCAGATGACGTATGCAATGTTGCATTAATAATTGCTAGCGATTGTGCGCTTACAGCACCAGATGCTAATAATCCTGCAGCAACCAGAGAAAGCGAAAACGAACGTGATAAATTTTTCATTCTGGGTGCTCCTTATTGTTGACCTAACATAAAATCACTTGTTGCTTGATACGCGCTGTCGTTTCTATCGTAAACTTTTGCACCATCAACAAACACTTGTTCAGCTTTAGCATAAACACTAAATGGGCTTTGATTCCAAATAACCACATCGCCCTGCTTACCCGCTTCTAGTGAACCTGTTTTATCATCAATACCTAACGACTTAGCAGCGTTAGCCGTGATCCATTTAATAGCGTGTTGCTCAGAAATATCAAAACCATTTTCGTTAGCACGGTACATAACCTTGCCAGCTTCTTGGTTTAAGCGCTGAATAGTAGTATCTGAATCTGAGTGAACAACTGCACATGAATTTTTAACAGCATCAACAATAGCTACGTTTTCTTGAACCATGTCGTAGGCTTCCATTTTAAAGCCCCACCAGTCTGGCCAAAGTGCAGCACACGAACCATTTTGGGCAAGTAGGTCAGCAATTTTATATGCTTCTACACCGTGATGGAATGTACCCGCGTCGTAATTAAATTCTTTTGACAGGTCAATCATCATTGCCATTTCTTCAGCTTTATAACAATGATTATGAATACGTACTTCGCCCTCAAGCACACCACGAAGCGTATCGTGTTTAATATCACGTACTGGTGCTTCTGGGTTTAAACCTGCTTCATAATCGGCATCGTACTTATCCCATGCACGTTTGTATTCAGCGGCTTCAGCCCACGCCATACGATAACCAGCCATATTACCCATACGAGTTGAAGGCAATACACCTTGACGACCATAAACACGTTTAGGGTTTTCACCACACGCCATTTTTAAACCATACGGCGCCTCTGGAAATTTCATACCTTGCATAGTGTGTGCAGGGACGTTTTTAAGCGTAACGCCGCGTCCACCAAATAAGTTAGCTGAGCCTGGTAAAATTTGTAGAGAAGTAATGCCGCCTTCGCGTGCGCGATTAAAGCCTGGATCTTGTGGCCAAACAGAATGCTCAACCCACACTTCTGCAGTGTTAGGGCTGGTCATTTCGTTACCATCTTGATGCGACTCAACCGAAGGGCTTGGATAAGCGCCTAAATGTGAATGTACGTCAATAATACCCGGTGTTACCCATTTGCCTTGTGCATCAATTGTAACATCAGCAGTAGCAGTTAAGTCTTTACCAACTTGTTGTACTTTGCCATCAACAAGTAATACATCAGCATCATCTAAACGCTCACCAGTACCTGTAAGTACTGTTGCATTCATAATAAGTGTGCTTGATGTAGAAACGGGCTGATAAGTGCTTGGGTAAGGATTTTTGTTGATTGTTATTTTATCGTCTTGCGGGCCGTTTTCTTGGCAACCTACAAGTGCAGCAGCTAAGCCAACTGCTAATAAAGAAGGTGCAAATTTTTGCATGTTGTTTGGATCTCCTGTTTTTTTGCTACTTTAGCGAAAGCTAAGGAATAAAGCCAAAAAAACAGGTGAAAACGCAGTTAATTAAGATGAATATCTGTAATTATTTCTTTATATAATTGTTATACAACTTTTCAAGCGCACCTTCGGTTGTAAGCGATGGATCTTTACTAATAAAGTGCTTAACCGTACGCGTTACAAAATCAGAGTTTTGCTTATGTAACTTAGAAAAATCTTTAATAATTGTATTACCGTCTTTAGCCGCTGTCACTTTGTCATGACGGTGACGATACTGGCTTAGCGCTTTATTAAAATCCCCTTGGTAGTCTTCAACCAAAATTTTATAAAAGTCACTTTTTTGTACGTTTAAATCATTAATGCAGTAATTTAGCGCCTCTTTAAAGTCGGTAAATATCATGCCTTCTACATCAAACTCTTTTGTTTTTTCACGTACTGCTACTTTGGCATCTTCTGTGGCATAGCTAAAACCAGTAAACGCTAAACGCTCAGCGGCTTCTTTTCCTAATTTCATACCCGCTTGAATACTATGCGCAAACTCATCGCTCATATCGCCAAGTTCGTTTTCTTCCCACATGTTATAAACACGCAGAGGTTTTGCGTATTTAGTGGCAAGCTTTTTCTTCATTTTAGTGAAACGCTCATCAATCGTCATCAGCCTTTCGTTATGTAAAAGTGCATGACACTCATAACACGCAGGAATAGATATAAAATCAGCTTCTTCACCTAAATCAACAATGCTTTGTAGCATATGCAGCGGCGGACAATGGTCGCGCTCTGTCGCTTCACAGCCACAATAAAAACACTGGTTAAAATGCTGCTGATCGCAAGCGTATGCTTGCTGATAATAACTGGCTAACGTTTTGCTCACCGTTGCTCCTAAAAAACACGACTAAATTATGGGGGCGATAATAACAGCCTGAAAAAATAAGTCATACCAATTGCATTAAATTAGTTATCTATTATTGCGCTAATAAAGTAGCGCAATAATAAGGCGAAATTATAACGTGTAGTTGCTATCACTAATTTCTCCCTGCATTGCTCTACCTCCTGCATCCATGCACTCGTACACGAACAATTTTTAACGCAGTAAGTGCGCTATTTAATGCGATAGAATGATTTTTTTAAAATTGGTATCAGTAGCTATATTTAAATCACGGCCGCAATTAAACCAAACAAGCCACCAAACACACCACCCCACACTACAAGCCAGCCTAAGTGCTCACGGATCATGGTTTGAATAATCTCTTTAACCATTTTAGGGGTAAGCTCATCTAGGCGCTCATCAACTAATTTAAGTACTGTTTTATGTAGGCTCTCTGCACTATTACCTTGTGAAAGCGTTTGGGTTACTAATGCTTTAAAGTCGTCAGTTTGAGAAATCTCACTAAGCGACAATTGCATTTTTTCAATAAACTTTTCACGCATAGGCTCTATTGCTGCAGTGCCGCCAAACATACCTAACATGCTACCAAACTGAGATTCTTCAATAACGACAAGTAAATTGTCGAATGCAGGGTTTAGATCAACATTGCTAATTATTGGCTCAAAGTCGATGTTGGGCTGCGCTTTATTGAGTAAATTATTAATTTTTTGCTCTGAAAAAAACTCCGTTAATATTAGGTTTCGTATAGCTACTTTAAAGCTTTCAAACTTAAGCGCAATAACACCCGAGCCATATAAAAACGGGACTTTTTCGAACAACATATGAATAGCTAATAAATTAGTTACCGCGCCAGAAAGTGCAAATAAACCAACTGATAACACAATTACTTGGTTAAACATAAAACCTACAACAACACATAAACCCGCTAGCAAATTGGTTATTAAACTTTTGTTCATTTTTACTCCATTACAGTAAGTGTAATTTTTATGCAATATAGTCGTTAATTTTACAACGTTTAGATTGTTAAATTAATACCTTTTTGCCATAGTTTAAGTATCTGTTTAAAAGGCGAGCAATTGTTATGTGGAAAACAGTAAATGAGCACATCAGCCAAGCCATTAATTTTGACTTTAAACACACCTATAAACGCCAATTACAAAGTACAAATACCGACAAACTATTTCATATTACCAATGGTACGCATAACTTCTTCGTTAAAATAGCATTAAAAAGCGAACTCGAACGTTTAGAAAGTGAATTTATTGGCTTAAGGCTTTTAGCGCAAAATAGTAATTTTAAAGTCCCTGAATGCATTACAACCGGTGCAAATATAGAGTTTTCGTTTATTGTTTTACAGTGGCTTGTTTTAGATAAACAACCCCACAACACGTGGGCAACTATGGGAAGCAGCCTCGCTAAAATGCATCAAAAACACGACCAAGCCATGTTTGGTTTTGATGTAGACAACTACATAGCCACTACTATACAACCTAATCGCTGGCATAAAAAATGGGATGTATTTTACGCCGAAGAGCGTATAGGGTGGCAATTACAGTTACTCGCTGAAAAAGGCATTAACTTTATTGAACCCGAGCGCTTAATTAATGCCGTTAAAGAACTGCTGCATAGTCATCAAGTCGAGCCCTCATTACTGCATGGCGATTTTTGGCGAGGAAATATGGGCTTTTTAAAAGCAGATCCAACGGTATTTAACCCCGCTTGTTATTATGGTGATCGGGAAGTGGATATTGCAATGAGTGAACTATTTGCGCCACTTCCAAAAGACTTTTATAGCGCCTATAACCAGCACTACCCGCTTTCTCAAAATTACGAAAAACGTAAGTTAATATACCAGCTATACCCTATTTTAAATCACGCTAACATCTTTGCCGGTCACTATCTTACTGAAGCTAAACAACATATAGAAAAGCTGGTATTTGAAGGTATAAAATAAGTGTCATAAGCTGCATTTCAGCACTATATTTAATGAGTAAGTAGGCGTTCATCTGTAAGCGATTAAGTTAAATCTAACTTAATTATTTATAACTGGAGTGATTATGAAAGATTTTTTATCACAACGAATAACGTGCCCACACTGCGGACACCATATACATTTAGACTTAGACGCAAGCATGGGCGATCAAGACTACATAGAAGATTGCACTGCCTGCTGTAACCCAATTCATTTAAATATGCATATAGATCATGCTAACAATAAATTAGAGCTACACGTAGACAGCGACGACGAACAAATATTTTAACTTAAGCCTGATGGCGTAAGTAGTTTTCTACTGTATTTACAATAGTGTAAGTTTGCTGATCAACTTCAATATTAAACTTGTCACCCACTTGCGCTGCACCAATGTTTGTAATGGCGAGCGTTTCCGGAATTAGGTGTAACCAAAAACCTTGTTCATCAACTTCGCCCACGGTTAAGCTTGCGCCATTTATCGCAACAAACCCTTTATATAACACATACTTTTGCCACTCTTTTGGCAAACTGAGTTGTATTTTGCAGTTGTTCTCAAGCTTCACTATTTGAGAAATTTGTGACGTACAATGAATATGCCCAGACACTATATGCCCACCTAGCTCAGTACCAAACGTAACAGAGCGTTCGTAATTAACTAAACTACCCAACTCAAGCAGTCCTAAATTAGTTAACTTTAGGGTTTCGTCAATCACATCAAAATGCACTTGCGCTACCACATCGTGATTACTTAGCTCAACTTGCACAACTGTTAAACAACAGCCATTAATAGCAATACTTGCGCCTAAATCTAAATGCTTAACGTACTCATCGCTCACCGATACAACTAAGCGTAAAACACCGTCTGTTTGAGTCTTAGAGACCACGGTGGCTTGCGTTTGCACTATTCCTGTAAACATAAAATCACTTTAAATTATTACAAAGTGCTAGTTTAACGTATCAACTCATAAAATCATTCACTACTGTGATTTTTATTTAAACCCCAATAGATTACAATTACGCCCTATTTTATCAATTAGCTGTTTTTATGACCTTTTGCAATTGGGAAGCCAAGCGTTTACTTTCCCTCGCTTTACCTGTTTTTTTAGCGCAAGTTACACTTATTTTAATGTCGGTCGTCGACACAATTATGGCAGGCCAAGTTAGCCCTACTGACTTAGCTGCACTGTCTATTGCAACAGGAATATGGAACCCTTTATTACTTGGGCTTCAAGGTATTTTATTAGCGCTTACCGGTATTATTGCGCAGTTTTCGGGCAGTGATGACCGCAAAGGCATTAGCCACTATTTTCAACAGGCGCTTTATTTAACCGCTATTTTGAGCTTTACAGGCTTTGGAATTGCCCATTTAGCAGATGCTATTATTTTTAAGCTCGATACAACCCCTGCAATTGCAAACCTTGCCATTGACTACATTCACTTTGTGAAATGGGGTGTATTTGGATTTTTAATTTTTACGGTATACAGAAACGTTACCGAAGGTATGGGAATGACCAAGCCCGCGTTTTACATAAGCCTATTAGGTTTAGCTGTTAATATTCCGGTAAATTATATTTTCATAAATGGCTTATTTGGTTTTCCTGCTTATGGCGGCGCGGGCTGTGGCATTGCCACAGCAATTGTTTTAACTGTTATGGCAATAGCGCAAGTCACTTACTGCCAAATGAGTAAAAAAGTAGATGCTAAAGGCCTGCTTTCATCATTCGAAAAACCTAATTTCACTACCATTGGTATTATTACTAAGTTAGGTATACCAATTTCACTCGCCACCTTTTTTGAAGTCACTTTATTTGCGTGTATACCGCTATTTATAGCGCATTTAGGTGCAGTAGCTATATCGGGGCATCAAATAGCAGCCAGTGTAACTACATTGCTGTTTATGATGCCGCTGAGCCTATCAATCGCTATTAGCATTCGTATAGGTAACTTATATGGCCAAAAGAACATGGCTCAATTAAAAGTTGCGGTTTCTACCAGCTATATTTTAGCCATTGCTGTGGCGTTATTTTTAGCACTTATTACGTTTGCCGGTCGTGATTTAATTAGCCAACTGTATACTGACAGCCCCGCTGTTATGGCATTGGCTTCATCAATTATGATTTTAGCGTGTATTTACCAATTACCTGATGCACTGCAAGTTGCAGCAAATGGCATACTCCGTGGGTTAAAATACACCACGCCTATATCGTATATTACGTTTATATCGTATTGGTTAATCGGCTTTTGTTTAGGTTACGTATTAGCAAGAACAGACATAATTGTGCCAGCTATGGGGCCACACGGTTTCTGGACTGGGATAATAGTAGGTCTTAGTGTCGCTGCTATTTTATTAATGCTAACGGTAAGAAAACGTCTAAAATATGAATTTCTTAAAATTGATGTACTCAATCAAAACTAATAAACTCAGCCTTAAAACATTACCAGCTGCTTTGCTGGTAATGTGTTTTTTAACGCTTACTGGCTGCAACAAACCACAAAGTAGTATAAACGTTACTTATATTGAACGCTTAAGTAGCACAGTTGATACAAGCCCAACACAGCCTGCGCCACTCAAGCAACTCCCCTTACTGCAGCCTACCCCAATAGCACAAAGTGACTTAACACTGAGCATTGTTGAGCTTGCAGGCATTAGCCAATGTAAGCTTAACGTGCTTATAAGTGAGCACAATAACCAATTAGGAAAAACCGCCAGCGCTGCTGGGCAATTAAAATATCAAATAAACTTTATTAAAAGTGCGCAGGTTTGCTTAAACACGCTTGATAAAAACAGTCCTAGTTACACAAAAATACTCGCAGCCAAAAACTACAAAGAAACACACCTAATGCACTTTTTTAACACCATGTTATTTAAAGAGCCTGAGTTAAATCGTACCTGGCAACTCACCTCAAACGAGCTTACTACTGAACCCGCTGGTTTTAGCGATACCGTATTTGCACTAAAGCAACTTGTACTCATTAAGCAGCAAATAAACGCTAAAGAATTTAGTGAAATTAATAGCGATTCTATTTTTAGTGCACTCGAGCAGCTTAATAAATTTCAATTTAACCAAGCACTCATTCAATCAGTCCGCAAGCAGGTAGTG
Source organism: Pseudoalteromonas sp. SA25 (assembly GCF_011378705.1). NCBI lineage: Bacteria > Pseudomonadati > Pseudomonadota > Gammaproteobacteria > Alteromonadales > Pseudoalteromonadaceae > Pseudoalteromonas > Pseudoalteromonas sp. SA25. Next base: position 31,303 of record NZ_WTKV01000004.1, read on the forward strand.
TTAAATAACAACGCCACACAGTTTGTAAAAACACTAAACTTTAATACGTTGTGCCCTCAGGATAAAAATAATAAAAACGCAAAAATCATAAGCAACGTATTTCAAAAGTTTTACCTAAAAGAAATTCAGCCCTATCAAGCGCAATTAACTGGTTATCTAGAGGCACTACAACCGCTTTATAATGAGCTTTGGTTTAACGAAAGTATCTCAAGCCCTCAAATTAATAACTTAGTAAAAACGGGCTCGACAAGTAACTTACTGAACTTACTTAAAAGCTCAGCAAAAAAACATGTGATTTGGTGGCAAGGTTTTTATAAAACGTGTGAAATAAGTCCAATATGAATAAAAAAACGGCAAATAAACTCAAAAACAACAAACTTGCTTGATTCACCAACCGCCACGCTATATATTAGCCGCCGTTGTTAAGCAATTAACACCTACTTAAATAAAGTAATACGACTGTAGCTCAGTTGGTTAGAGCACTACCTTGACATGGTAGGGGTCGGTGGTTCGAATCCACTCAGTCGTACCAACATTTAAGAATCCTAAAAAAATTGTACGACCGTAGCTCAGCTGGTTAGAGCGCTACCTTGACATGGTAGAGGTCGGTGGTTCGAATCCACTCGGTCGTACCAATTAAACTCTATATTTCAAACAGTTAAAAAACCCTATTCAATCTGCTCATTTAATTTTTTGTTGAAAATTAAATTCTTAGTTTTTTATTATTTTGTATTAAAAGTTTTAAAATAACGAGAGCCAAGCCTCAAAAGATCATCCTAAAAATTCAAGTTTTAATCGATTTGTGCCCAAACTTGTGCCCAAGCGCCCAAACCACTTTTTTAGCTCTTTAATCTTTCTCAAAATTAGACCCCTACCCTTGCAAATTCACAAACCTCAAATCACAAATTCCAAACCAAAAATTTCAAATCAGGTGACCACTACCCTAATATTTTCCGTGTCATTTCATAAAATATTCTATGACCCCTATTTCAAACTGCTTCTGTGCCTTGTTTAGACATCGGTGCCCACACAAGGTGTTAAATAGTTTTACGGTAAAAGTCAAGTAATAGGGTAATCACCCCGAAAAATAATAGAAGCCAAACGTAGAATTTTCTCTTATTGTAAACACAGGAGAAAATTATGAAAAAAGCACATTTTACAGACAGTCAGATCCTCGCCATTTTAAAACAAGCCGAAAACGGTGTGCCAATCCCTGAGCTATGCCGTGAATATGGTATGGGCAATTCAACCTTTTATAAATGGCGCGCTAAATACGGCGGTATGGATGCGTCTTTAATGACACGAATGAAAGAGCTTGAAGATGAAAACCGCCGTTTAAAGAAAATGTATGCTGAAGAGCGGCTAAAATCTGAGGTCATTCAAGAGGCAATGGCAAAAAAGTGGTAAAGGCTTCTGAGCGCAAAGTATTGGCACACGAAGTCGTTAGCACAAATAAAATGAGTATTTCCTTAGCCTGTCGTACTTTCATCATAAGTGAAACATGCTATCGCTATACCCCAAAACTGTCTGATGAAAATAAGGAAATTGCAGCGTTGCTATTGGATTTAAGCCAATGTCAGCGTAATTGGGGATTTGGTTTATGTTTTTATATTTACGCAATGTTAAAGGCTACAAATGGAATCATAAGCGCGTTTATCGTATTTACCGTGAGCTTGAGTTGAATCTGCGAATAAAACCTAGAAAATGTTTAACAAGGGAGAAGCCTGAACCATTAGCTGTACCTGAGGCCATTAACGAATGTTGGTCAATGGATTTTATGCATGACCAATTATCTAATAGCAGAGGGTGTCGCTTGTTTAATGTGATTGGTGATTTCAATCGCGAAGGACTTACAATAGATGCTGACTTATCACTCCCCGCTGAGCGTGTGATCCGCTCGCTCAACCAAATTATAGAATGGCGTGGTAAGCCAAAAGCTATCAGGTGTGACAATAGGCCTGAATATATTAGCCATAAATTAGCAGAGTGGCCGTTAAATAATAATATTGAATTACGATTTATTCAACCAGGTAACCCGCAACAAAATGCTTATGTAGAGCGATTTAATCGTACGGTCAGGTATGACTGGCTAAGTCATTATATTTACAGTGATATTAGTGAGTTACAAGATAAAGCTACCGATTGGTTATGGACTTATAATAATGAACGCCCTAACATGGGTATAAGTGGCATAACACCCATACAAAAACTGGAAAAGTTAAACAACGGAAATTCTACAGATAGCCTCCATTAAAAATGGGAGGGTTACCATGCGGCCTAACGTTGTTGTAATATCCGTTGATATAATCACTAACGCTATATTTAGCATCTATAAAATTTCCATATCCAACCTTTGGCATCCATTCCGTTTTAAAGCTTCTAAAAAATCGCTCCATTGGTGCATTATCCCAACAGTTTCCACGCCTACTTATACTTAGTTTGGTTCTTTTTAACTAGCTGAGGTTCAAACGAACCTGAACGGTCTCTAGGCGTTTCAAGTTCGAATTGGCCTATGGATGACTTAACTGTTTTTTTAGTTGAACCATTTTTACGGTTAACTTGAGTCTCAGATTGTAGATGCTGCTCTAATTCGGCTTTTAAAGCTGCTTCGGTGAGTTGTTTGATTAATGGTGTAGAACACCGTCTGCGCCAGTAAGGCCTTTACCAGCTTGAAGCTCAGCTAATGCTTTGTTGAAACCGAAAGATTGAGTCATGTGTCACTCCTATTTTCTTAATAATACTGAAATGACACAAATTTCTAAACACTACCCTTTCAGATGCTTGTTCAGGTTCAAATAGGACTTCCCTGCTTTCACTATTCATTACTTAAAATTATTAATTACGTTTCTTCAGCTTCCGCCAAGTACTAGAGCTTTTCACTAACCACCATTCACGATCTTTATGGCTTGCTTTAGTATAATCTTTACGTCTTCGAGTTATCTTTTTTTCAAATACGGTATCTATAGCACTCATCATTTTTTCAATAACTTTCTCTAATTCCTGTAATTGCTTTTTATGTGAGCTTTTTTTACTTACAATTGCTTTTATTTCCTCTGATTTTTCTACAACACCTTTATACAAACTAGGGGCTTCTTCATCTAAATTGCTTGCGAGTAAATCTAACCTTATTCCTTTTAGTAAAATGGCCACATTATTTTGATTCTTCATATCATTTGAAATTGCGACCTCGTATTCTTTAGCTATTGAAGACAACCTTTGAATAATTTCGTTATGTTTATCTGAAGCAGAGTTTTGAGTTTTTAGGAATTTAGCAAGAGGTTGTTTTTTAAAAATATATTCTTTTCGTTGTATAGAGCTGTATGCACTTATACCTAAAAAATCTATATCGTAATCATCCAAAGTTTCTTCAATTTCATCTATAATTTCTTCAATTTCTTCTATTGGTTTAACATCTGCTTTATTCAAAATAATATAAAGTTGCTTACCACTCTGCTCTTTAAAATTTTCTAAAAAAAGTAAGTCACTTCGTGGGATAGTGCCATTAGAATCAGCTCCGATGAGCCAAATCAAGGCATTGGCATTATCAATATACTCCCTTGCTGTATTCACATCTTCATGTTGATAACCATCGACAGAGCCTAAAGGGTTGTATCCTGGCGTATCAATAAAACATATATTTTTATAAGCCATCTTTGATCTTAAAAATACGGAAGGCATTATTTCTTTTAGATTAAAACCAAATGAACAAATAAATTCGTGTGATAACTTATGGTGCATGTCAGGATCTATTAATAATAAATCAACTACTCCCCCCGTTTTGCTAAGCCCTAATACACCTGTCTCTTTTCCATCAAAAACATAAGTAGGGATAGCCGTAGTGGGATTTATACCAATGGGTAATTTGAGCTGTTCATTTTTAAATAAACTACTAATAAACTCAGACTTACCGGAGCTAAACCCACCGCCAATTGAAACAACACGCTTATTATGAAGCTCTGGATATGTACTTATAGCATGCAACTCACTCTCGAGCTCTTGTAGTTTATAAAATATTTCCGCTTCATTTATCAATGCACCTTCGTTATTTGCAAACATCATAAACTCCCCGTGTAGCAAATCATGAAATTTAGTAACATTCTGATTAGAGTTACGGGCTGATAATAATGCTCCAATTAACGATTCGCGTGTTTCTGTTAAAGTATGGCTTTTTTCTAATTCATTAAATTGTTCCTCTAGCTTTGTATACTGTTCACTTGAAACTTTAATATCAATGTTTAGACGCCTTGATTCTAATTCTAAACTTTTAATATGACTTTTAAGGTTTAGATTTTCAGCTTCTAATTCATTAAATTTAACTTTAAGCTTATCGAGATTTATACTTAATGTATCTAACTCAATGTTTAACTTCTTAGCATTGAGCTTTAATGATTGTATCTCGTTGAAGTGGGTAGTATTAGATCTTTGTAGTTCAGTATGCTCATTTTTCAATTTATCGTGAGTTAAATACAACTCTGTATTTTTATCTTCTAAAACAGAAACTTCTTTTTTAAATTCAGCAGTCAATTGTTTAATATCGAGTTTTAAAAGTTCAATTGCATTGTTTTGAGTTGTATTTAATTCTTTTAGAGTTCCATTTTCAATCTTTAACTGCTTACTGACTGAGTTTAAGTTTTCAACTTCATCTTCCAAATCAGAAACTTTAGTGTTTATAAAATGAAACTCTTCTTGCAATGCTTCGTATCCGCTTGACAGGAGCTCTTGATGTGATTGTAAACCGCTGTCGAGCTTATCTTGCAAAGATAACAAAGTTTCCTTTAACTCTATTTGGCTGGATTGATTAAATATTAATTTAAAACGCTCTATTATATTCTTATTTAAATCAATTGTATTACAAGCATCATTTAAATCTTTTACCTCATCTTGAACAAATGATAAACTTTCAATTTGTCCCTGATGATAAGTATTTATTAGCTCTTCGAGTCTATTTATTCTTTTTGTCATACGTTATGGCTCTTACCCTTTTAATCTTGTAGAATTTGCACTGTGTTTTCTTATAATTCTGTTTTAATACGACTTAACTCATCTTGCATTTTTTTATAGCGATATAAACTTACTTCTTTATTCTCAATTTCGCTAACTAACTCCGCAAGAGTGCTTGAAAGATTTAAAGTTAAACTTTCTGCAAGTTTAACTTTTTTTAAATTAGACTCAAATTCACTAGTATATGACTCAATATTAGCTCTTATCATATTTTCTAAATTATGAGCATAAGCAAGCATTGCATCGTAAAATCTTTCTGCTTCACCTTTTCTCAATTTACCAGATTTATTCAAATCATCAGGAAGTTCGTCACGTATTTGAAAATTACTCTGTGGTATTGAAGCAACGACATTATCAATAGCTTTGAGCATTAAATTCTCTTCACAATCTGCAACACTAAGAATGTTTCGCATCTTTTCAATAACTTGATTTTTAAGGTTTTTCTTCCAACCTTGTATAAATTTGATTGTATTTTCGTTAATTTCGTCTTTTATATCGTTAAGAGTTCTGTTAAATATGGTGCGCACGCCCGTTGCATTTATTATCGTCACATCCCTGAATCTAGTTTCATATTCATTAAACCAGTACCACCTTTCTTTTGTACAGACCTCATAAGGCTCTTGTCCTGTCTTAATTTCCGTGTTATTGGAAGCGTTTTTAAAACTTTCGAATTTTTCTTTAACTAGAGTCTTTAATTTTTTCGTTAGTTGTAATGTACCTTCGATTATAAGGTCATTATAATCAGCCCCAACCTTTAACTTTATAGATTCATTGCTTTCATTTATATTTTTTGTCTGTTTACGTAATTCTGCGACATCTTTTTCTTCTATCAAATTTATTCGTTCAGAAATATCTTTATGCAAGCCTTCAACATAGTTATTTAAAGCTTTTAATTTATCGTTAATAAAATCATCTTGTCGTTTTTTCAAAATTTCAGTTTTACGACTTGTAACTTCACTAATCACCGTATGAAGCCTTCCAATATTAGCCAAAGATTTTAATGTATTTTTTGCACTTTTCTCTCCGCTGAATTCTGTAGGGAATTTATCTTTTAAATTATTCCATACATGATTCATATTGCTATCCCATGAACTTCTGTGTTCGAATCGTTCACACATTGCATAGGCGATACTAGAAGTGCAAATTACATTATTTTGACTTAATTTATCGTACGCAACTTTCATTTCTGGGTATTGATTTGTTAAATACTGGAGTGTGCTACGTGCGTGTGATGTGAGTTGGTTTTTAATGTTATCTATTATTTCTACTGGGCTTGACAGATCTTGGCTTGCACTGCCAAATAGCTGATTATCAACTTGGCTTGCCATCAAATAAGCTTCCTGCGTACCTTCTTTGGTTGTAATTCGTAATAATAAATCTTTATCTTCTTCACTAAAAAACTGACCAGAAGGCGACACCACAATTACAACATCGCAATGTTGTAATAACTCTTCAGTTCTAATGCCCCGAGAACTAACTGGGTCATTAATTCCTGGTGTATCTATTACTTCTAGCCCTTCAAGCCCTTTGTGAGGTATGTGTAAAGTAACCGACTTGGTAAAAGGCATATAGGGTCCATTTGCACCAACAAAATCATTCAACTTGCCATTCATTAATGACTTAAGAGAATCGGCTTCTATTTCTTTGAACTTTTCTAAATCTTCAAAAGTTTTACCAGAAGCCTTAATTTTACAATACTGGTCAAATGCGGCAAAAGTATATTCATTTTTCATCTCCCTTTCCGCTTGTTTTTTGGCTTTTTCCTCACAGCTTTTTATGTCTTCTTCTGTGAAACCTGCTGCACCAGCTCTTTTTTTCTTATTACTCAATCGCTCTTTTTGTTCTTTAGTAAATAGCTCTATTTTTTCACTTAATGCTTTATTGTGACAATCATGATTATTTTTTATCTCTGCAATGTCTTTTTCGCTGAAAAATTCGACACTTGCTTTAACCTTATCACTGAATTTAATGATAGTTAATGCCGCCGTCATTGGCGTCGCTGCTTTAGGTAACAAGTCCTCACCATCAAATAATAAAGCATTGAGCATTGAGCTTTTACCTGCTTTAACTCGTCCAACTACCCCAATTTTCAATACACGACCATCATCATTAAAGCTATTTAAAACTTCTTGCCAATCATCACTTGTACTTATTGCATATTTTTGTTTCAAAGCTAAAGAGTCATTAACTAAGTCATTCTTTTTAACAAAATCTTCAATCTGATTATTCAATTTAATAATATTCATATTAGTTCCTAATTAACTTATATATCTCATTTTAAGCATTCAAAGTTTAATTGTTAAAAAGATGTCGGTTGGCAATAGTAGATAAACTTTGTTTCGCAGACTCTAATGTTTCTATCTCTTGTGTTAAATCATCGGCTATTTGTTTTTTTTCATCTGAAGCTTGTTTTATTTCTACTTGCTTTTTATCTAGCTGCCGTTCGAATTGTTCACTTATATCAGATATTAAACTTGCGATTTGCTCATTTAATTCTGCTGGTAAAGAGCTGTTAATTTTTTCTTTGATACTAGGAATAACCTCGAAAACAATTTGTTTTTCAACCTGCTCGCGCGCTTTACGCGCCTTTGCTTCTTTTGTAAATAAGGAAATAATATCAGGAAGAAAAATAACTATGATTTCAATTACTGGGGCAATTACACTTGTTGTAACACCGACAATTGTAGCGATAGCTCGATATACATTCCTTCCATCGACTTTTGCTTTCTCATTCATTCCTTCAGATAAATTAGATAAACCACCTCGAGCTTGATTAAGTAGCTTTTCAGTTGTGTTGCTTATTTTATCAACGAATGAATTATCTATAATTGATTCGCCCTTATGATCTACATCAAATTTTAGACCTGCGCTTACATCCTTAATAATACTGCTTCCTATTGATGTAAACTGTTCTTGAGTATTAGACAACAAACTATTTTTCACTATTTCATTGACTTCATTCGTAAATGAGTGAGGGCTATTTAACGCGAGCTCTATTAGCTGAGTTCGGTTATCCATTAAACTTTGTGTAACTCTATCACTTATAGTTTTTACACTCTGGTTTGAATAACGGCGCTCAACATCTTGAATTGCCGACTCTTTCTTAGCTACTATTTCGTTAATGTTTCCTTGAAGGGCCCTTATTGCGTCATCAGCTTCCTTTTGTGATACTTTAAATGTTGAAATTTTAACATTCAGAGTTTCAATTAACTCTAAATAATTATCTTTTAATCTATCAAGAAAAAGTAACTCTATTAATGAATCAGGGTTAATAGACTTCAATATCACATCTAAGTTCTTCCCTCCATTCTGATCAAGCAACATAATTTCATCTTCAAAATCAAAAAAGTCTATTAGTTGCTCAGAAATTTGTTCCTTTACATGACGTACATCTTCTGGGGGTCTTAAGTCTGTTTTACTTATACAAAAAGAGAACCCTTTACCAAAATTATAAAGATTATCAATTTCTCTTTTCATACTCCTAGAAATGTTACCCTCTTCAACACTCGTCAAAAATACAAAGTAAACTCCTCTATTTAAATAATTTAAAATAGCTTTATTGTGCATATCAATGGGCGAGTCAAACCCTGGCATATCTACTAACACTAAAGGATGTATTGCTTTTAATCTATCGTGTTCAAGGTATACACGTAAGTACTGAAATTTTTTAGCGTTATCTTTTAAGCTTGAAAACTCCTCTATACTGTGTTTAATCACCACACCGTTATTATCAATTGACTCAATGTAGTTTTCCTTCGCATATCTCAACTCAGTAGCTAGTGCTGTTTCGGGTGTTATCGCAGTTGCTAGTACTTCCTCTTCTAAAAACGAATTAATCAAAGAGCTTTTTCCCGCACTGAACCCACCAACAACAGGAACAAGTAGTTCAACATTTTGTAACTCATACTCTAAACTTAATAGGTCATCACCTGATACTTTTAATGGCTCAACTGTATTCTTAGCGTCATGTATATATTTAAGATATTCTATTTTATTGTTCATATTTAAAACTCTGTCTCAACTAATATTCAATAATAAAAATTCAAAATTTATTAACTTAGTAAATCTTGAATTCATGTATTTTCATTCATTTACTAATTCTACCTTTTTACTTCCAATGCATAATTTCACAAGCTTGCAAAGTAGTAAGCTCATCCTTAATGCCACTTAACCTCACAACCCCATTGACGACATTAGCTCATGCTCACTCACCACTTCAGGCGTTACTACCGCATCCCTTAGCATGGTTTTCTTTGCGAGTAGTTTGTCTAGGTTTACATCAAACGAATCATATTCTGGGTGTAAAAGGCAGGGTAAGTGAATAAACACAGGCTTTTTTTGACCAATACGATAAACACGATCTGTAGCTTGCGCTTCTTTTGCGGGGTTCCAGTGGCGTTCTAAGTGAACTACATGGTTTGCACCAACAACCGTTAAGCCAACACCTGCCGCTACAGGCGACATAATTATAACGTTAAAGCCTTCTTCTGCTTCAAAGTCAGTGATCATCCCTTTACGAGACAGCTGATCTTTTTTTGTAGCAATCGCTTTGCTGTCTCCGTTAATAACATGAATGTTTAGCTCATAAATTTTGTCTAAGCATATTTTAAGAACAGCCTGGAGCTTTTTAGTTGTCGCAAAAATAATTACCTTCTCTTGTTTGTTTTTTATATCTGACAATATATCTAACAACATGCGTAACTTTTCAGACTCTTGTAAATTACGCTGTGCCTCTTTGGCATTATTAGGTGGCTGTTTAAAAACCTCATCAAGCCTTGGATGCAAACTAACAGCCCTTAATTGCTGTAATACTGTTAAAGCATGGCCGCCGCCCTGCTCTTTTGCTTTCTCCTTTCTATAATCTTCAACAATTTGGTTGTAGCCAAGCAACTGACCTCCGGTCATATTACGAGCTAACTCTGGAGCAAATGCCATATTGTCAGCCAAGTCTTTATGAATACCTGTTTTTATTGTTTTAGTAGGCATTCCGGTTAGCTCGTCTTCCTTGGTTCGGCGTAACATAAACTGCCCAGCAGCATTACGTAAATCGTTACCAACTTCTAAACGCACCTCTGCTTTTTCTTCCTCACTAGCACTACTTATTGGCTTAATCCAGCGCTCTCTAAAATAGCCCCAATCGCCTAATAGCCCTGGTTGCGCTGTATCCATTAAACACCAAAACTCGCTTAAACTATTTTCAACAGGAGTACCTGTAGCTAGTAATTTAAAATCAGCTTTTAGTGCTTTAGCTGCACGTGTTGCTTGAGTATTTGGGTTTTTAATATTTTGAGCTTCATCAAATATTACAATTCCCCAGTCAATAACACATAAAGAAAATTGGTAATCCCGTAACGTTTGATAAGTCGTAATAACAACACGTCTATCCATATCTAAACGCTTTGTTGCTGCATCAGCCCCAACATGCAAAGCGTAACGAATAGATTTATGATCAGCATGCGAATCATTCATTACCGTCGCAAGCTGCATAGACTCTCGTTCAGCCCCTTGAACTTTAAACTCTTTCAAATCCCTTGATGACTGCAGGACTTTAATATCTCTAAATGGAGAATCTTTAAAAGTAGCTTCAACCTCTTGTTCCCAATTTTCCAGTAAACTAAGTGGAGCGACTATTAATATAGGCTTTTCGGATTTATTGCTTTGCTGCTGCATTGACAAGTACTCAGCCAGCATAACTAACGTCATATAGGTTTTACCAAGCCCCATATCATCGGCTAGTAAAGCCCCCTGTACTCTATACATATCATCATGGTTATCTAATTGCGCTGACTTAAGTAACGACATCATCCAGCTAATGCCAGACTCTTGATGAGGGAAAGGTGTTCGCGCTAGATTAGTTCTGTCAAAACTAATAGTTCGGTCTAACTGCGCAACTTTATTTACAATGTCTTGATTATGTTCTTCCGCATCTTTTAGTAACAAAGAAACTTGCTCTTTACGAACCAGAGTATCTTCAACTTCAGGCGTATCTGAGTCATTAGAAGGGTTTGCTAAATTTTCTCTTACCTCTACGAGTGTTTCACTAACTCGCTGCTCATCGCGTATGTCAATTAACTCATCATCAACAACAACACTATCTGCATTTTGCCCTTTGGCTTGCTGGTAACTTTGCTCAAACGATACAACATCTTCCTCGCATTCAAGCAACTTAACTAAGCGCTCTGGTGGCTCACTGTCTGTATTTGTCGAAAACCAGCCATTACTGCCATCGCTGTCTTGACCAAAAGGAATGTGTACCATTTTGCCAATACCAGCAACTCTCAGAGAAAATCCAAGATCGAGATTAAGAATAGACGCATCTAAAAAAGCTGAAGGGGTTTTAATAAATTCTGCGACTTTGTGTGCAGGAATGGTTCTATTTTGCAGTACTTCTTTAACAGCTTGTTTTTTATCGTCAGTAAGTAAAACAATGCGGTCTTTTATTCGCATTACTTGCCCATCGCCCTGTAACTGAGCTAAGCGATTTTGTAAGTCTTCTGATGACGATCTATCACCAAAGCTAGGGCTAAGCTCTAGGCTACCATCAACTTTTTGATTTGCTGTTACTGTAATTTGTTCTGGTTGTACTAAATCAAATTTATCAAAATGTTTTAAATCTAGTTTTAACCCATCTTTAGCTGCTTGCTGTAACTTAGCAACTGCCAACACATTATTTAGCTCAGTGTGGTCATCAGGCGTAAGCGACGAATGTTCTTCTACGGCTATAACTGCATTAAGCTGCTCAGGCGTCATTAAATACTGAGTCTGCTCACTAAAAAAAAGTATAGGTCCTTTTCTTTTTACTGGATATTTTTGCTGCTCAAATTTTGCAAATAACTGCAGCGAAAAGCTACTTTTAGTTGTTCTACCTTGAATATCAACGTCAAAGTCGTTATTAAAAAAAGGCGGTATCCCTAAAACGTCTGCATCTTCGGGGTCTAATAAACATGCTTGCTCACTATCAAGCCTAAAGCCATTAGGTAGTGTTTCAGCAATATGTCTTTCTTCAAGCATTTTAAGTACTACATGCTGAATAAGCTGACTACTTGCACCCTCACCTTTGTTTAGGCAATGAAATGTAGCTTCATTAGTGGCAAAATTAACGCCATACGAGTCATATACTAAGGAGTATTTATCGTCCGCTAAATGACTATTTTTATTATTAGGCAAAAGCCCTTTTATCAAACTAACAAGTGACATGTATTTTTAAATCCCTTTTTAATATTCCTAAAGTTCATGCTTTTCTCTGAATTGGGCTACAGCAAACGGCTCCATAACTCTTCAGAGTTTAAAGTGACCCTACCTTTTGTACGTAAAGAGTAAAGTGCAAAATTTACCTGGTGAACACTTTTGCGAAGCTCAAACTCCTGCGCTAAGATATTAGTAATTGAGTTACTATTTATAGGTTGATGTACATCTAGTACATGCAAAATTAAAGACTCCAGCGATTGAGTGGCTTCCGTTTTTGCTTCTACTTCTATTTCTACTTTTTCTTTACTTCCTAAAACAGGTAATCCATACCGACTTATATATCTTCTGTATTCGTCTTTATAAAACAGTTTTTCTAAATCGAGTTCAATACCGTTTTGAGTTAAAAACTCTATGGCCCTGTTTTGCCAAGTTGTAGGTGAGTGAGTTATATCCTTAAAATTACCATTAGGATAAAGTTCTCTAAAATCTTTAGGAAAGCGATGTATTAAATCGGAGCGGGTAAATTCACTGAGTGAATAATCTATTAGCTTTTCACTAGGTAGGCCCATATAAACCCAAAGTTTAAACTCATGTGAACCTTCTACTATGTGAAAGTCTCCACAATCTAGATAGATAATAGAAGTGTGAGTTTCTTGAGATCCACTTAAATTTATATAATTTATTTTAAGGTCATTCCCCAATACAGTCTTTACTGTCTTCGCAGCATTAGTACCGAGCATTAAGCGGGTATTACGCACAAATCCATGTTCATAAAGCCCTTCTAAAAAACGCTTACGTGCGGGGAACATTCTATTTAACGCTTCATCGCCGGTGTAATTTGCGTACTCTTCAATAGCGCCTAAAAATAACCGCAAGTCTTCTCTAGCAAGCCAACTTGTTACTGCTTTTACTCTACTCTCACCAATGGGCTTCCACCACTGGCGGTAATTTGTAGCTGTATTAGCAATACGCGGATCGCCAGCTAAATTCAGTACAAAGTTTTGCCATATTTCACTTGGTGCACCAGCAGAGCGGTCAATAATAATTTCAAGCGCTATGTGCCCTATTCGTTTACCTTCTTCAAAAGGCATTGTGGCAACATCTTGTTTTAATAGCTCATGCAGCACATCATGTTGCTCACCAACGGGAATTTCTTTCAGTGTGTCTAAGTAATATTGTGCATGGCAAATATCTAAAAAGCGCCCTTGCGGCAGCTCGTTTAAGCGTAGTTTTTTTAATTGTTCGTTTAAGTCTAAGTGGTTTTGTTTGGCAAGGTTAACCAAAGCCTTAGGAGCTGTTAAATCAAACAGCCATTTAGCTTGATTAAGCACAGACAAAATTGTGTCACTTGTATTTTTGCGATCTTTTAAACGTTGCTCTATTTGCTGTTTAAGCCACTGCGTTAATCTGTTAAAAATATTGCCATCAACCAGTGCATCAAAATAACGATAAACTAACGAAATTAAATTCATTAACGACGACATACCAAGTTTGGGATGTTTAGCTTGAATGTAATCTATTGTTTCTTCGTTTAACGAGTTTTTTCTTACGTCTTCTTTATCAATCCATAACTGAGTTAAAACACGCACACCTTTGCGTTTAAGCAGCATATTTTTTAATTGGGGAATATTCTTACTTAATACACATTGCCTTACCTGTTGCTCAAGGGCTTTAAATTCTTCGCCTTGTCCCGCACCATCAGCAATTTTCTTTGTTTGTAAAGTCAGGCTATCCCACTGCTGTGTAATACGCTCCCAGTTAAACTGAGCAAGCTCTGGAATAGGAGGTAAAAGCAACATAATTAAGGCATCTCCAAACGGCTTCTTACCGTTTCATATTCTGCACTAGTGGGTCTGCGAATAGTAAAGCGAATATCAATTCGTCTGTTAGACCTGAAATCACTTTCTGTTAGCTCTTTAGCCACCATCCTTCGTGTTGCCGCATAGCCACTCACTGAAAAAAGCTTGTTGCCATCTTTATTTTTAATAGCCGCTAAATTATGTTGGTCTGGTAGTAACTTACTCCAAAGCTCCCACAGCGAAATCGCCCTAAAGGTCGATAAGCCCCAATTACCTTTCCCCAGCATACCGTTAAAGTTTTTACTGTCGGTGTGCCCTTCAATAAAAATAGTATCAAGAAATTGCTCACGGTTTTCTTTATTTATAACCTCAGCAAGTACCTCACCAATTTCAAGTGCAGTGCCTTCAAACTCTGGGCTTATATTAAACGCTGCGCTATCAAACCCTAAAATATCGTTAGGAATACTTAATACAGTTTTATTTTCACTAACCGTGACTTGTATGCCTCGTTTTTGCAGTAAATCAGCCGCCTCATCTAAAATTGTTTTACGTACTTCTTCGGCTTTGTGCAGCATTTCTAGCTCTTGGGTAAATGCTTGTTGTTTATTTTCAAGTTCTTGTTTGGCTTCTATCAGCTCAACCATTAACACAACAGATGCTAAAACAAATAAAATAAGTAAGCCCGACAAAATATCCGAAAACGACATCCAATAAGGGTTTTCTTCATCAACACTTACTTGGTTGCTTCTAAATACTCGCATTAGCTACGCTCCAATTCATCCACTAAATTAGTAATTGTGCGTACTGTTCCAAGCATTTGGTTACTAAATTCAAGGGTTGTGGTATTCCATGTTTCCATACGCTCTTTAACTTGCGTATTTACTTCTGATGAGTAGCTGCGTAGCCACTCATTCGTTTGCTTTTCAATATCAGACACTTGCTTAGCTAAGGTATTACTTAGCCCTTCAAAAGATGCCTCAACACCACGTATAAACTCAATTTGATGTGTTTTCATTTCGCTAAAGCCGCTTTGAGCTAATTTTGCCGTACTGCCAAACTGCTCTGTTGTAGCAACAAGCGACGTTTCAAGCCCTCTTAGCACTTTAGCTTGCTCAATTACGTGGCTTGCTAATGCGTCGTTTTGAGCAGAAATACCTTTAATTGTGTCGGTCATATCACCTAAGCGCGTATCAAACAGCTCCGTTGCTTTTAATAAATTGCCCGATAACACCCCAATTTGGTTTGCGCTATTACTCAGGTTTTGGCTACTTGTAGCAGATGACTCTGCAACCGTTTTAAGCTCCCCTATAACGTCTTTATGCTGTGCAATAACCGAATCCATATGCGTTTGTGTACGTTTTACTGCCTCAGTCATCGAGGTAAGCATTTGGTCTTGTTGTGCTAGCCACTTACCTAACTGCGATTGTAATTGCTCACGATATTCTGAGTCACGCTTAGAGGCTTCAAGCTGCTGGCTGTTAATTAATGAGCCAAACGTTTCTTCAAGCGTCTTTTGGCGCTGCTCAGAGCTTTGCATAAAGCTTTGTAAACTTGTTTCAAGGCCACTAGTAAACGCCTGTTGCTGCGCCGTTGTTTTTTCGTTTTGGCTAGAAAGCTCATTAACAAATCCACGGTTCGATTCGCCCATAGCGCTTTGTACTTGGCTCATAGAGTCAGAAAGCTTATTAAGAGTTTGCGATTGCTCAGTTAACCAACCACCTAATACCGACTGTAAATTATCTACATGGTTTGCTTCACGTGTTGCTTGCGATTGCTGTTGAGATTCAATAGCCGTAAATAACTTTTGCTCCATAAGCTGTTGGCGTTCTTCGCTTTTGCTCAGCATTGCTTCGAGTTGCTGGTTAAATTGCGATGATGCCCCCGCTTGTTGCTGGGCCATTAACTCAGCTTGTTTACTACTTTGCTCAAGCACTGCGCTCATTTGCGCGCTCAGGCTACTTACTGCCTCATGCATTTGTTCAGTCGACTTTTGTATAAGCTCACCTTGGCCTCTGCCTGCCGCTTGCATGCTCTCAGTAAAGTTACTAATTAAATGCTCCAACACGCCGCTGGTTTGTTGGCTGGTATTACTGACTAACGACTGCATAGCAGGTGCCATTACATTATTAAGTGCGTTAGTAAAAGCATCTTGCATGCTGTCACTCACACCCGAAATCGTCTCCTGTAATTTATCACCAATACGCTCATGCAATTCCTTTAAAGCCTCACTGCTATCACTGGTGTTTTTAGAAATATCTACAAGTGATTTTTCAGCAGGCAAGCGCGGATATAAAAAATCAATGCGGTGTTGCACAGCAGTAATATTTCGTATGATTAAACGCTCTGCTATTTTTTCAATAAAGTTGAGCAGTAAGCTCAAACCTACCCCCCATACAGAGGTAACAAATGCAAAAGCGGCACCACTCATCATGCTGTTTATGCCAATTTTTAATATTTCTATATCGTCACTGCCAATATTTATATCTCGCAAGCCCATAGTGAGGCCCATAAAGGTACCTAACACACCAATTGCGGTTAAAAATGAGGGGGTAGCCGCTAATAATCGATTAGATGTAAGCCCAGCAGAAAGGGTTTTATGGTTAAAAAAGTGCTCCGCGTCCAGCGTATTATAAACACGTTGTAAGCGATCATCTTTTACTAAGCTTTCACCAAATTCATGCCACAAGCTATACACTATTTTAGATTTTGACACTTTAGCACGCTCGCTAATAGCCAAGCTATTATCATAAAGCGTGGTTATAGATTCACCATTAATAATGTGCCTAACTTGCTTTACTCGACTATTGCTCTTGATCGTAAGTACAATAATCGAGATCAAAGCAACAACAAACACGGCTATTAATGCAAGCCAAAACGATACCCCCAATACAGATTGCGGTATCAACCAATGCTCCGATGGCATAAAATCCAACATATTTACTACTCCCTTAGTTTATTGGGTATTACTTATTTTTTGTTATAACTGGCCAGCAAAGGCTTTTTGGCTTAGAGAGTTAAATTCTTGCTCACTCAATCCATCACTTGCTTTAACCTTATTCGAAAGAGCCCTTACAGAGAGATATACTTCTTTGAACTTTTCCTGAGTATTTATGTCGGGTAAAGGTACTTGTACATCTTTGATCTTCGCTAATGTGAGTCTTGTAATAGCTGCACCTGCCATATTCGCAGTTAAAACTAATTTTGTTCTTGGATGATTCAAAAACATGCATAAAAACTCTGAGTTAACTAATTCAAAATTTGGCTTTAAGAGAGCCAAACTTGAAAGCATACTGAACTCAAAGCCATATTCATTTATTGCAGCAAGGCCCGTCGTTGCGCCATCTTTAATGTAGAGAACATCATTTTTTTCAGGATTGCACCTAGAGAATATTTTTTTATGTTCTTCTTCCGACACGTACCAAGGTTTAGCATGAAATTCTAACCCTGTTTTCTTCAAATGTTTTGCTGTTACGTAAGGCACGCCTTTTTCAACTATAGGCGGTGAATGATGAGTGCCATCTGTAATCTTTCTGCACAAAGAGGCGAGAGGCTTCAATTCCCAGCCCTTCGGGTTGGTGACAGGATCTCCGAACATGTCTAAGAAGACACTGCGTAGGAAGTCATCGGCGAGTTGGATGGCTTGTTGGCGTTTTCGGCGGATGGTGTCGGCTTTATCTAAAATCGCGGCGATTCGTTTTTGCTCGTGTAGTGGCGGTAGTGGGATAAGCTCATCATGAACCAAGTTTCGGTTAAGTGTTGGTACACCAGCCCCTTCAACAAAGCGTTCTAATTGGAAAGCTTTTAACATGTAAAAAACCCATTTGGGATCATTCCCATGGAAATTAGTCACGTATAATGATGTATTTAGTGGCCAATAATCAGTGTTCGTATAATGAACCTTGCCAATAGTTCCTGACCTACCTGTTATAACTCCTGGTCCTTTTATTTTTGCCTCATTATGACTGCCATTTTGACCATTAGCAGCATAAATAGGTACCTTTCCAGCAGTTCTGAGTTTAGTTGGGAGATCATATCCTCTTTTTAGAGTCGCTATTTCTTTTAGAGATCGCAATTGCCAATTACTTTGATTTCCAAAAAAGCTCACAGCATACCCTCCAGCTCTTTTAAATCAGCGAGTATTTCATTTTCTAAGCTCACTAATTTGCCTAATATTTCTTTTGGCGGATCGTATGTTTCTTCTTCGTATACCACTTCTTTGTATCGGTTGATTGACAGGTCGTATTTGTTGCTGGCTATGTCGTCTTTACTGACCCAGAAATGCTTTTTCTTACCTGATATAACGCGATCGTTAGCATCACTTGTCGCGGCTGCTTTATCACGGGCTTTAAATTCGCTGATTAGGCTGGGTAAGTCGTTGGCTTTTATTGAGGTGCGCTTATCGTCAAGGCTAAAGCCATCGGCTTGTACGTCGTAAAACCATACGTGGTCAGTGCTACCACCTTTGGTGAATATGAGTATTGCCGTTGAAACGCCAGCGTAGGGTTTAAACACGCCGCTTGGCAGTGAAATTACCGCTTCTAGCTGGTTGTTATCTACCAGCATTTGGCGCAGTTGTACGTGCGCTTTTGATGAGCCAAATAATACGCCATCGGGCACGATAGTGGCCGACTGCCCGCCCACTTTTAGCATGCGTTCTATAAGGGCAACAAATAGCAGCTCGGTTTTTTTAGTTTTTACTTTGCGTAATAACTCGGGGCACACGTCTTCTTCGTCTAGGCTGCCTTTAAATGGCGGGTTGGCGAGTATTATGTCAAAGCCTTCTTTGGCCTTTTGCGGGTAGTGATCTTTAAAGTTTTGGCTTAGGGTATCTTGATAATGAATGCCCGGTTGTTTAATACCGTGCATTACTAAGTTCATGGCGGCTACGCGTAGCATAGTAGCGTCAAAATCAAAGCCGTTGAACATGTTTGTATCTATGTGGTTGCGCTGCTCTGGGGTTATTAAATCGCCTGAGTAGAGAAGGTTTTCAAGCGGTTTGCCGCTGTCATCAAGCTGTATATTACCATTTACGTCAAGTACTGGTTCGCGCTCGATGCCCTCGGCTGATGTGTATTTTTGTAATAGGTATTCGTAACTTACCGACAAAAAGCCACCGGTGCCGGTAGATGGGTCACAAATTTGGCTGGTGGTGCTTGGGTCCATCATTTCGACCATAGCGCGTATAATGTGGCGCGGCGTTCTAAACTGGCCGTTAATGCCTGCGGTGGTGAGTTTACTTAATAGGTATTCGTACAAATCGCCTTTGGTGTCTGAGTTTTCAAGCGGTAGGTCGTTTACCATTTCAACGGCTTTTACCAACAAGCTTTGCTTTTGAATCATTAATTGCGCGTCTTTCATAAACTCGTTAAATACCGCGCCTTCTGGCGATACGTCGTCTGAGGTTTTTGAAAAAAACGGAAACAGCTCATCTTTAACTAGTTTGTATAACTCTTCTGAGCCTAAATGGCGCAGGTTTTGCCAACGAATATGCTGCTCGCTATCGTTAAAGCGGCGGTTAAATGGCTGCTTAGTACGGGCACTTCGTTTTTCGTCGGCTTGCTCGTTCATGTCGAGCATACGGGCGTACATTAAAAAAGTAATTTGCTCTACTACGGTTAGCGGGTTAGTGATACCGCCGGTCCAAAATTCTTCCCATAGTTTGTCTATTTTACTTTTTAAAGGTCCGGTTATCATTAATGTGTATCCTATTTAGTGCTGTTTAAACGCGTACTAATTACGCGCTTATAAAATTAAAGGTGTATTTGCTTTTCAACGCTTTGGGCTTTGTCGCCTAGTTTTACATCAAACTGCTTAATAAATTGCTCGATTACGTCGGCTTGTTGCTGGCTAAATACGCCATCGAGCCCCATGTCGTGTATTTGGGTAAAAGGCGCATCGTAAAGCTGGGCTATTTCAATAGAGCCGTGGCGAATTAGGTGGTTTTTTAACATACCAATAAAGCGCTGTTGTTTGGCATTTACATGGGTGTGTATTTGCTGCACAAAGGTAGTAAAGCTCTGCTCTATGGCGTTTTTATCCATGCCGACTATGGTACGCAATATTTTATCAAGCGTCGCGGTTGATTCGGGAAAAAACTCTTTTAATGTATTTAAATCAACACTTGGATTTTGCGTATGCACTAACGAGCTTAATTGCGCCAAGTCGGCTTCGGTTACTTGTTCGCCATTGCGGATTTTTTTAAGTACGCTGTCGGTTTCAAACAACGGGGTGAGTGTTTTTTCAACCTCTTGGCGGTATATTTGATAATCAATAGAGACTATTTTTGTAAGCCTATCGGCTTCGTGTATTTGGTTTGTATCTTCTTTTATATCAAGCACAAAGTCACTTTTTGGCGGTGTTATGTCTTTATTACGCAGGTGTATAATACTGCGTAAATTAATGCGGCTTTGCTCAAGCGCTGCATGGGTTAAATACTGCCAATATTGCTCGGTTTGTACTTCTGCTATTGCAGGTGCTTTGCTACGCACTTCGTTTAAATGCATTTGAAGCGATTCAACTTTATTCATTACATTTTGTTTGGCTAAATCAATTTGGCTGGAGTCGGTAAGTAACAGCGTTTGAATGGTGGTTAGCTCAGAATCAAATTTATAGGCTTCACTTTGCCCCATTATGTTACGCCATTGCATAAGCGGCGCTACTTCTTCTAGTAACTTTTGTACATCATCAGGGATAAACTGATTAAGGCGTTTTAGGTCTTTAAAGGTTTCGACCACTTGCCAGTTGTCGCGCACCGATATTGATTCCATTGGCAGTAAACAAATATCGTCGTGAATTAATTTTATTGTTTGGTCAAACACATCCATATTGGCTTTTTTAAGGGCGGTTTGTGCAAGAGTTACCCGCGCTTCATATAGCTTTTGTAGTAGTGATTTAGCTTGTTTTACGTCTTCTTCTTCTGGATTTTCGTCAAAGTATTCAAAATTTGCCCAGTGGTCGAATATTAAAAAGTGAGTTTTGTGCTTACCTGGGCCATAGAGGTTTTCGCATAAGCGTGTGCCACGGCCAATCATTTGCCAAAATTTTACTTTTGATTTTATTGGTTTTGCAAATACGAGGTTTACACATTCAGGTACGTCTATGCCGGTGTCGAGCATATCGACAGATACAGCTATGCGTACGCTGTTTTCGTCGCTTGATTTAAAGTCGTCTATTAGCTCTTCAGCGCGTTCGTACTTTGAGTGAATTACGCGGCAAAAATTAGCGCCATGCTGCGGGTAAAGTTCACTAAATAACTGCGCCATTAATTCGGCGTGGGCTATGTTACGGGCAAATACTATTGTTTTACCTGGGAGCTGGCCGTCTTTATCGCGCAGACCTTTTTCCATTAAATTACGTAGTATTAGCCTGTTGGTGTCTTTATTTTTAATGGCTTCGTCTATTTGTTTGGCGTCAAAGTCGAGCTCGTTAGGATCAATCCCTTGCTCTTCTAGTTGGGCTATTTGCTCATCAGTTAGGTTGTCTTTTTTAATGCCCTCGCGTAAAAATTGGGTGGTGTAACTTACAATTTTGTAAGGCACTAAGTTACCTTGTTCTATAGCGTCTTCAAGTGGGTAATTGGCTGTTGGCAGTTTGTAATCACAGCTAAACAAGTCACAGGTTGAGCGCGATACCATTTCAACCGGTGTGGCGGTTAAGCCCACTTCTAGCGCGTCAAAGTATTTAAAAATATCACCATAAATATTGTAAATTGAACGATGCGATTCATCAGCTACTATTAGGTCAAAGTGGCCTACGTCGTACTTGTTCATTATGCGCAGCATGCCTGGGTAGGTTGCTATAAATACCCGCGCACTGGCTGCGGTGTTTTTAGCGCTTTTGCCTACAATGTGTACTGGCTCTTTGGTATGTTCGGTAAAGGCATTACCCGCTTGTTTACGTAGTTCTTTTCGGTCACATAAAAACAGTACGCGCTTAGCCCAACCTGCATCTAGCAGCCGTTTGGCAAGGGCGATAGATACGCGTGTTTTACCTGTGCCGGTTGCTTGCACAATAAGCGCTTTGCGGTGTTTGTCGCTAAAACGCTCACACACACGGGTTATGGTTTCCATTTGATACAAACGCCCTGCCACTGCGGTATCTATTGGCGTGGTGTTTAGCTCTTTTTTGAGCGTGCGCTGCTTTATTAAGTACTGCAGGGAATCTTTTGAGTAGTAACCGTATAAACCTCGGCTGTTATAACCTTGCGCGTCGTCGAGAATTTTTATATCCCAGCCGTTTGAATAAAAAATAACGGGGCGTTGCCCAAATTGCTTTTCGAGCGCGTTGGCATAAAGCGTTGCTTGCTGGCGGCCTTTTTCGATATTTTCGCGGGTGCGTTTTGCCTCTATTACCGCAAGTGGTTTACCGTCGTCATCCCATAATACGTAATCAACATAGCCTACGCCTGTTGTTGTAGGTTGGTCTGATACTTTTACTTCTTTGCCTACATCTTCTGTTGATTCGTCGTCAAGTGCTACGTGCCACCCTGCATTACGTAAGTCTAAATCGATAATACGTTTACGGGTTTCGTCTTCGTTAAAGTTAAAACTTGAGTTAATTATTTGCTCATTACGGGTTTGCACCTGTGTAAGCTTTTCTTGATCAATCGCTTGCTTTAATTTTGCAGCCTGAAGTTGTGCTTGTTTTTGCGCAAGCTCTGCGGCTTCTAGTTCGTCAAGTGCGCGTTTTAAACGGACTTGGTTTTCGGCTAATTGTTTGGTGAGTTGTTTGTTCTTTTTAGCAAACTCGGCATCACTTTGATTGTTTGGCTGCGTTTGCTCAGGCGCTTTAAACTCTGGGCATTCTTGTTGCGTGCCATTGGCATAAGCCATAAACAAATAAGAGGCTACAAAGTAGCTTTCTTTTAATATCCAAATGGCTTGATGTTGATCTACTTTGCCTTCGTGGGCCGCTTGGTTACCACTTTTACGTATGGCGTGTAGTTTATCGGTAATTAAACGCGGCACTGCGCTGGTAAAGTCGTCGGCGATGAGTTTATCAAAAATATTAGAAGTGGGTAAAGCAGGTAAGCTAAGTTCTTTATATAAGTAGCCGACTACTTTTTCGGCAAAGCAACGCAGCTTAACCAATGAGCTTTGCGGATCGGTAATCGCATAGTCTTCTGCAAAAGCGGCTAACTGGTGTAGCTCTGGCCACTTAGACTGAATGTGTTCAAAGTTCATTGATTGCTTCATTCCTGATTACTTCCTTATCAACTAATTTACCATGCGTTATTATTTTTATGCGTTTGCAAGCTTGCGAGTATTAAGCCGTTATATTTATTTTTATATTGTGTGTTACTGCACTTAACCAGTAGCTTGTTTCAAAGCTTTGGTTATTGGAGTCAATCGCTATTTTTTTAGCAAGCTCGTTGGGTAACACCTTATTTATTTTACTCTTTATGCGGCTGCAAGTTTGCTGCACAAAGGTTTTTTCCATTACCTTTAAATTACTATGCAAACCATCTCTAAAATCTTCGGGCTCTATGCCAAACGTATCGCGGAATATACGTAAATCACTACTATTTTGCTGTAAAAGCATGAGATATTCTTTGCTGTAACGCAAAGACTCTTCAAAATCACGACCCACAACTAGCTTTTTATGTTCACTTTGGCTGTATTGGTTTAACCATAAATAAAAGGCGGTTTCTTTTGCGGTAAGTTTAATTTCGATACCTGCAAAGGTGAGCGTTTTTGCTTTTGCGTTTACTTCAAGAGTTAAATCTTTTTTATGAGCTGAATTTAAGCTTGCTACTGTTTGGCTAAATGATGCACTTTGCATATTGGCAATGAGGGTTTCGTCGATAGATTGTCGCATTCGCACAAATGGGATCTCAGCAAGAGTTACCTTTGCATTAATACAATTGACCTGCGTGCCATTTTTACCATCAATAATGTGGTCATAAGGTGTTGGGTAGTAAAAGTCTCTAACAAATTCAAATTCGTTATTCACAAATACATGACTGAGCGAATCTTGCTCACGGCCTAATAATGACATGGCATAGCCTAAATAAAACGCCATTGTTTTACGTCCACCCGCAATGGATGCATGAATACTAATATCGTTTTTATTGGTAAGTTCAAACACTTTACGAGTAATAAAGTCGGCCATGTAAGTTTGTTCTATTTCAGATTTGGCATCATTAATAGGTTGGCCTTTGTCATCTTCTATTAGCCATATATTTTCATCGGGAAGTTTAATGTTGGGAAGTTTATAATCTGCTATTAATTTAGCTAAATGACCTTGCTCAAATAATCCATCAGTAAGCATAGTCTTTGTGCTTTTTGTAGTAATAACAAAAATCTCTTCGGGAATAGGCTTACCCTGCTGATAAAGTGCAAAAAGAGTTTCGGTTAATACTTGTGGGCTTGCACCAGTAACTATTAGTAGAATGTGTTTCATCAAGAATCCTTTTGTATGAGATTGCTATATCTTATCCCAAAGGCCGCTTAAGTGAAACTAGAAGTACTTATGTTATTGAGTTAATTAATTTATATTGTGTTTTTAAGCCTCATTTTGTTAACTTTAAATAAGTTACACCTATTTAAAGTTAACTCTATTTTGGTATAACTATTTTTTGTTTGCTTTTTTAGCCTGTTTTTTAGCTGTTTTTTGCTTTTTTCGATTAGGTTGTTTAAATGTTGTTGTATGAGTAACAAAAGAATTATCGCGCATTAGTGCCTTGCCTACAGGGAGCTTTAAAAATTGTTTAGCTTTTTCGTTTCCTAATTGGGCCGACTCTTTTATTAACGCTTTTAACCCAAAGCTACATTTTACTTTGCCACAGCTTGCTAGTTCTTCTTTCATCAGCATTGCTATTTCAAACTGAATTTGTGCTTTTAGTTTAATATTTTTTTCTAACTTTATTGCGACACAGCCAATCTCTATAGCGGTTACTCTATGTTTGGTGTGCTCTTTTAATATGCTAAATAACCGAGTTTGATAATACACTGTACTCGGCAAGTTTTTATAATTATTAATAAGTTCGCTAACTACATTTAATTTTGGCGTTTTACCCCAGTAGCCAAAGTAATCACAAAATGCTTTTAAATATTGATAGCCAGGTGCTTGCATTGCTTGAGCTGTAATTAGCGCTGTACGCGCTCGTTTTTTTGCCAATTCGTTATCTTTATTTGTTAGCCATAATTCGAGTTTACTTGCTGCATCTATGGTAAATGAGTTGATTTCCTTGTGCTCAACCCCCTGCTTAACCCAATTATTATAAATACTATCATCTGATCTATAGTGTTTTTTCTGCAAAGCAACAATAGCTTGATGATAACCACGCTTTGCAGACTCCTCACAAAGAATCCATGCCCTTTTAGACTGACCTATTACACTTAAATAATTAGCATATAAAAAGTATGATTCACCCGTAGTGCATTTTTTTATAGCCTGTTTATAACAATACTCTGCATTTATAGCTTTAGATTCTTCTAAAAATTTTTGCTCGTATGCTTGTGCATATAGCTGCCACGTACCGGAAGCATTTAATGAATGCGCTCGAGATAACCAATACTCTAAATCTTTTTTATTTAATGTGTTATACGCTTTTTTATCTGCAGTATTACTTAAAGTAGATATTTGATTTTTTATTGAAAGTAATTGCGAATACGCTTGCTCGGCAATTGCTAAATTTGCTTGGGGGCAACCATTTAAAGCAAGGTTAACATTAGAAACTGTATCCTCTAAAACAGGCTCTTGCCATATTGCCTGCTCTCCTTGCTCATTTGCTAAATTAAAGTAATAAAATTGAGCTAATTCAAAAGCAGCTTTGAGTGTTTGCTTAACCTGCGTTCGACTGCAACTGACAACTGAGTGCCAAGTTCCTTGCCATTCCTGAGATGCATGAACCCCGTGATTAGTATTAGTTCTTATGAGATTTAACTCATCTATAATGTAAATTGGAACCGTAGACAATAACTTTAACTGATTTATTTTTTGATTCAGATCCGAGTTTTTTGCTAATTTTAAATTAAAAAACTGTGCTGTTTGATGGCACCAAACCTCAGCAAATAAGCGAGCTTTAAGTAAGGCGCAACTATGGTCAGCCGAGTAATAATATTCCATTTCGTTTGCTAAACGAAATAACTCTGGGGAAGTTGATTTAATAAATTCAAAATTGGTAATAGAAATCGAATGAGTTGCTTGCTGCATTATTAACATTATTTAGACCTTATGTGTTTTAAGGTCTTTAATATTAAATTAAAAAATTGATTAAAGAAGATCGCAAGCTTGTGAAGTCATCTCAATTATTTAATTTCACGACATTTATACATAACTCATATTTAGCTGATTGAGCTTAAATAAATTTAATTGCTAATTATATGATCTCTCACCTATAGTTTTATCGTGTTTAATTAAAGCTTAGTTAGCATATTTTTTAAAATGATATTCAATGTTGTGCTTAGATAAAATTAATTTTCCATTAGCGTTATGATTCACTTAAAAAGCCAAAGAAATGCCGGTAACAATTAACATCATTAGAGACTTAACTTTATATTCAACGCACTGATTAAAGGTAATTAATAGCAATATTCATTTGAAAATTCTCTAAAAAATTATTTCTTAATTATACTGTTAAAGTCACCAAAGAGCTTTTCATCAACTTTTTTATCTTTCTACAAGCCGCTATAATAACTTACGCTGTAGTTATTTTGAGGGAAACTGAACAAGCCATACTAAACATGGATATTTTTATAGCAAGACAAAACTATGCAATAAAATAAGAAGAGTAATTCGAATTGCAGCTATTTTTTATAAATTATTATTTCTTCTATTTTGCAATCGAAGTAAGCACATAATGCATCCAAAGTACGCGTAGTTGTTGAGTAATTATTGTTATTAGCCATTTTTGACATAGCGGCTTTATTTACTCCTGCGGCATTTGCAACTTCATCTAAGGTAATTTTACGTCCCTCTTTCAATGACTTAACTGCGATTAATTCCTTTAAGTTATAAACAATCATTTTAATACAACCAACCATTTAAAAAAGTTTCTTTACAGGATACTTTGCGTATGATTTAATCATTTTAGTTTCTTGTGAGGATACTTTTATGATTAAAAATGAATTTACTTTGCTTTCTGCTAAAGAACTTTCAAGCTTTATTAAGTTCAGCCCAGATTACATTAACCGTAAGTTGAAAGACAATGTTTTTTTTGAGGGTGAGCATTACATTAGACCTTTTGGATCAAGAAAAATACTTTACCTTTTAGAAAGTGTAATGGAAGAAATGTACAACACCACGTCTAAAGTTGAACGCGAATTTGTCATTCCTCTCGCAAGTGGAGGTGTATGTTATGGCTAGTGTAAGAAGCCGAAACGATAAGTTGTTTTTTGATTTTTATTATCAAAATATACGATGTCGTGAGCAGACCTTACTTAAGGATACAAGAGCTAATCGTATCAAACTTGAGAAAGTTCTAGAGAATATTGAAATTCAAATTATGCTCGATCGTTTTGTTTACCGAGATATGTTTCCGAATAGTAACCGCTGCAAGGCTTTTAAACTGTTTGATGACCAGATAGAAGCTATAAAAGCCAATGAAACGAATAAAGCTGATGTTATTTTACAGAATGTACCTAACTTCGAGGCATTTGCTTATGAGTGGCTAGAAGAAAGTAAAATTCATTGGAAAATTAGTCATTTTAAAAATGTGTCTATGATCTTTGAGCGTTATTTAATTCCTGAATTTGGCAAGTTTAATCTTGATGAAATAAGTCGTGCTCATATTATTAAATATCGCGCGGGCATATTAGAGCCTAAGCGTAGTAGTAAAAAACAATTAAGTAATGATTGGATCAATCATGTTATGACACCTCTTAGAGGCATACTTAAAGAAGCGTCATTACGTTATGATTTTCAAACTCCTTTTAACAATATAAAACCACTAAAAGTAGTTAAAACCAAGATAGAACCTTTTTCACTCAAGGAAGTTCAGCAATTTCTTAAGTATGTAAGAAGTGATTTTCGTAATTATTATACCGTTCGCTTTTTTACTGCGATACGAACAGCAGAGATTGATGGCCTCAAGTGGGAATACGTTAACTTTGATCGAAATGAAATTACTATTCATGAAACCTTAGTTGATGGCAATGTTGAGACACCTAAAACAGCCACATCATATAGAAATATCCAGCTGTCTAAAGTTGTTGTTGATGCATTAAAAACACAATTCAAAATAACAGGTAAGAACACTTATGTTTTTTGTAATAAAAAAGGTAACCCTCTTGACCATCGAAATATAACTAAAAGGGTATGGTATCCAACGCTAGAAGAGCTCTCTTTAAAGAGGAGACGCCCTTATCAAACGAGGCATACATGCGCAACTTTATGGCTTTCTGCTGGTGAAAATCCTGAATGGATAGCTAAACAAATGGGTCACAGCACGACTAAAATGCTATTTGAAGTTTATAGCCGTTATGTTCCAAACAATACTCGACAAGATGGTAGTGCTTTTGATCGCCTACTTCTAAATGCCAACATTGAAGAAGAGGCTACTTATGAATAACTATATCTATGGTTGGTTAAAAAATTTACATATTAATGGTACTTTGCCAACAGCCAATTGTGAGCTATTGATAAGTAAGCAAGTAATTTACGCTATTACATCTGCTGATATTGCTAGAAAATGCCAAATAGTGTCTGGCTTAGCTCAATTTCAGTTAACTCACGATATAATGGGTAATCATGTTGTTTGTGATATAGAGCCTATACTTTCTCAATGTAACGAACAGCAGTACCTTAATTTAACTTCGATGATAAATAATACAAATGAGCATTTAATAGCACGATTTTTTAAGCTACTTAGCTTCGTCACATGCAGTGAGTTGCAGCCTTTTATTGATTTTATTTTAACTAAACAAAGCACTCTACAAAAATTCATACAAGCACCGGCTAGCCTAAACCACCATCATTCTTATACTCATGGGTTGTTTGAGCACAGTATAGAGGTAGCTGAAATTGCATTTAATAACGCCAAGCACTTAAATCATTCCAGCATTGAATGCCAAGCTGCATTAGTAGCTGGCTTATTTCATGATATTGGTAAAATATTTGTCATGCTACATCAAGCCAACGATCGCTATATACCAGGACCACACGAAGGTTATAACTTTGCTATCTTAGCTGAACCTTTAGCGAAGCTAGGCAGTCGGAATAGGCAATTGCTTGAGTTATTAAGCAGTTTATTAGCTGCCAAGCCATCTGGCTATAAAGCGAGATATGCAATTGAGCATATTGTGCAACAAGCTGACCGATGCTCTTCTGAATCAGCTTTTATACATGCTAAATTTCAAGAGCTTCCTGATTACTACCATTTTTGTAAAGTTGGCGATAAAGTTCTTAAAAGAATGAGTTAACGTTTTAAAATATTATTTTGTTAAAAACATAACGGGCTCTATTAACATTAATTGAGTAACAATATTCTTTAAATGAATCTACGAATTAAAAATATAAAGCACATAATAATTAGCTCAAACTTTGGCTAACATTTAATCCAGCTTTAGTGCTAGCTTGTTAACGTAAGTTTGAACTATAACTGACTATTTATTTAAAGAGTAAATAGTTAAATAAACTCCGGGTTTTTTGGTGAGTCATTTCGGCGAGTTACATATACAATGCAATTACCTTGCGCTTGATTACTAAAAGCTCGGCTATGTTCAATAGGGACTGAAAATGTATCACCTTGAGTAAGCGTTAGTACTTCATCGCCTAAATCAATGGTTAAACTACCTTGATGAACAAAAATAACCTCTTCTTCAAAACGAATGTGTTTTGCTATTTTTGCATTTGGCTGTAGTTTTAACGCTGATATATTAAATCCATGCGCCCAATTTAATTGCGTTTGAATAAGCGTATCAGCATTTAAATTACCAACTAACGGTGCTTCGTAAACACCTTCGGATTGGCTTAAGTAAGAGTGCTTGTTCCAATTAAAATCTCGTGCCTTGACCACTGTTTGCGCAAGCTCTTCGTCTGTTATTACTCGGTGCTGCGCTATTTGATCACTACTTGTAACAGCCATTGGTTTTACCCCATCTGGGATTTTCTCATTGAGCGTTGTGTCTACTAAGCTGCCATTTTCTAACAAAATAAGACCGAACTCTTTTGCCATATCAAATACTTGTGGAGCCCAAAGCACTCTGCCAGGATCGTCACTGCCAAGTACTGCATACAAGTAACCTATACCATCACCTACGTTTTCAAATCCTCTAAAAATATCTAAAGGAATCGAAATAATATCGCCTTCATTTAAAATTACCTTAGCATCTTTACCATCTACACCGGTATAAAATGCCCATGTTCCACTGTGTACAACAAATATTTCTTCTGTTAAGTGGCTATGCTGCGAGTTTAAGCACCCAGCAGGTTGACGAGCACCACCAATATTAAACCCATGAGGTATGGAAATATGCACGTGCTGATTAGGGTTCTCTGCAACACCTGGACCTATAATAGTAAAATTTTCTTTTTGATCACTACCGGGCGATCGCGTATCAATAAAGGCGTTCTTACACGGAATTAAATCATCGTATCGTACTAAGCGATCTGCAAATAAACTCATTATTCTCTCCTAAATTAATTACTGAGCGGTCCAGCCGCCATCAATTTTTATACTTGTTCCTGTGATCATTGCTGACAGTTCACTCAGTAAAAATACACAAGCATTTGCGACATCATCCGTTTGAGCAATTTTTTTCATTGGGATCATGTCATAAACAAATTTTTTGAAATCGGGATTTTCAAGCATGGGCTTAGTCATTGGCGTTTCAACAAACGTAGGAGCAACGGTATTAACACGTACATTTTGCGTTGCAAGCTCAACTGCCAGCGCCTTTGTTAACCCCTCTACTGCATGTTTACTCATGCAATACAAAGTGCGATTAGGCGAGCCTACAAATCCCATTTGCGATGACATATTAACCACAGCACCGGCACCAGAGTTAATTAAGGCCGGTAATGCCGCTTGGCTTATTCGATAAACACTGCGAATATTCATTGAAATAACATCGTCAATGTTCTCATCGGTTTGCTCAAGCATTGGCGCAACACGGTTAATACCTGCGTTGTTAAGTAAACCGTCTAATTTAGAAAGTCCGCGTAAACGCTCATAAAAAGCATCACTGTTTATATCAAGCGGCCAGATTTCTATTTGCGAAGGAGCATATTGCTTGAGCTGCTCCAAATCGTGTTTTGTACGCGCCACAGCAATTATATTTGCACCCGCATCTACACACTTTTGTACGCATGATTTACCAATCCCTTTACCTGCACCCGTTATCAAAATGGTTTTACCAAGTAAAAGAGTTTTATCAAATCCCATTTGTTCACCTAAAATCTATATTGCATTCGAAGTCATTATTAATTAGAGTACCCCCAGATGCAAGACATTATTTAACCAGTACGTCTCATCAACAGTGTATAAAAAAACTAATCACTAAGGATATAAACAATGATAAAGCATTTAAAAAAAGGTCAGCCTGCTGACTCAAAAAAAGAACAAAATCAGTCAGTAAGAGATATTGTAGAAAATATTTTAACGCGCGTTGAATCTGAAGGTGATGCAGCAATTCGTGAATATTCTGAAAAATTCGATAAGTGGACTCCGAAGTCTTTCAAACTTTCTGCTGACGAAATTAAAGCATGTTACGCACAGCTTGATGATCAATTAATCAACGATATAAAATGGGCACAAAGCCAAGTCCGTAATTTTGCTCAAATTCAACGCGACTCAATGAAAGACGTTGAAGTAGAAACGCTACCTGGCGTTACGCTTGGTCATAAACATATAGCAATGGACAGCGTAGGTTGTTACGTACCAGGTGGAAAGTATCCACTACTAGCCTCTGCCCATATGAGTGTATTAACAGCTAAAGTAGCCGGTGTTAAACGTGTTATCGCTATGGCTCCGCCTTTTAATGGCAAGCCATCACCAGAAATAGTGGTTGCAATGGACATGGCTGGTGCTGATGAAATTTACTGCCTTGGTGGTGTACAAGCTGTAGCCGCAATGGCAATTGGTACACAAACTATTGCTCCCGTAGATATGATTGTAGGCCCAGGTAATGCCTTTGTAGCCGAAGCTAAACGCCAGTTATTTGGCCGAGTTGGTATTGATTTATTTGCAGGCCCTACCGAGACTCTAGTTATTGCTGATGACAGTGTTGATGGCGAACTGTGTGCTGCCGATTTACTAGGTCAAGCAGAGCACGGCCCTACCTCACCTGCTATCTTACTTACTAACTCTGAGCAATTAGCAGTTGATACTATGGCTGAAGTAGAGAGACAGCTTACCATTTTACCTACTGCAGATATTGCGGGTGTAGCATGGAAAGATCATGGTGAAGTTATTGTATGCGACACCTATGAAGAAATGATAGAAGTGGCTAACGACCTTGCATTCGAGCATGTGCAAATCATGACAAATAATATCGAGTACTTTAAAGACAACATGCAAAACTTTGGGGCATTATTTTTAGGACCACAAACTAACGTTTCTTATGGTGATAAATGCATTGGCACAAACCATACACTACCCACAGGTAAAGCAGCGCGTTATACTGGTGGACTATGGGTAGGAAAATTCATAAAAACTTGTACTTTCCAACAAGTAACAGAAGAAGCTTCGGTTGTTGTTGGTGAGTATTGTTCACGCTTATGTGCTGCAGAAGGGTTCGCTGGCCACAAAGAACAAGCAGACATACGAGTAAGACGATATAGGAAATAAATCATTGTCAAAGCAAAAACGAGTCACCTCATATGATGTAGCCCGCGAAGCGGGTGTATCACAATCGGCGGTATCACGTGTATTTAGACCCGGATTTAGCGTGTCTAAAAAAACGCGAGAAAAGGTGATCACAACAGCCAATGAAATGGGCTACAGACCTAATGCCATTGCTCGTATGTTGATCACGAAACAGTCTGGTATGGTTGCGGTTATTTTATCATCGCGAGCAAACTTGAATTACCCTGAGGTACTCTCTGAGCTTAACAAAGAGTTGGCACTTAACAATAAACGAGTGCTGCTCTTTACTCTTGATGACGCAGACGAACTAGATGAATTACTCGAAAATATTTGGACCTTTCAGGTTGATGGCGTAATTGCTCTAGCGGCTCACTTTGATAGTAAAAGCCTAGATTTATTTGCTAAACACAGCACGCCTATTGTGCTTTATAACCGTAATGTGCCTGAATCGAATGCAAACACAGTTTGCTGTAATCACGATAAAGGTATTAAACAGCTAATTGATTTATTACACCAATCTAACCATAAGTCGTATTTAATTATTGCTGGTCCAGATGACTCTGATGTAGCCAACGAACGTCGTGAAATAGCTCAAAATTATTTACACATTTTAGGTATCCAAAATACGCCTGTTATTTATGGTGATTATGGTTATAAATCAGCACGAAGTGCATTAGAAGATTGGTTAAAAACAAACACCCTACCCGATGCTATTATTTGCAGTAACGATGTAATGGCCATTGGCGTAATTGATGAAATCAAACAAAACTTAAACTTAAGCGTACCCGACGATGTGTCGGTGGTAGGGTTTGATGGTATTAGTGCTGCGTCTTGGTACAACTATCAAATAACCACAATACAACAACCTATGAAACAGCTAACTAAAGCCGCTGTAGACATACTCATGGAACGTATTGAAAACCCTCAAGCCGCTGCTGAAGCACGAGTTTTTACCGGTTCATTAATTACAGGGAACTCTATTAAAACACGCTAAATTAAGGAATTTTTGTGGCCAAAAATCCTGTTTATATTTTACCTGGTACTATGTGTAACCACCGTATGTTTGAAGCACAAATAATTGTCCTTCAAAATGCGGGTTATACCCCTCACGTTATTCCCTTTACAGAGCAAACAACCATTGCACAAATGGCTGAGCTTACTAAAACCATAGCCCTAGAGTCTGCTCCTTTTATTGGTTTTTCAATGGGTGGCATTGTTGCCCTTGCGCTTTTAAAATCAAACCCTGAGCTTATAAAGTCGCTGTGTTTAATTTCCAGCAATAGTTTGGCAGATAAACCAGAGCGTCCACTTATTAGGCAAAAGCAAATCAAGCAGGCACAAGCAACTAGTACTACTGATGTGCTAAAGCACGACTTTATGCCGCATTATTTCCACCAGCCAAACTTAGAGCACAACAAGCTTGTATTAAAAATGGCAAATGAGCTTGGCTTTAACGCTTTTAGTGCACAATTAAATGCTCTTTCAACGCGCGAAGATACCTTAAACGTTATTGAAAAAACCAATAAAAAATTACTATTTGTTGGTGGTGAGCATGACGTTTTATGTCCTAGTACTATTCAAAAAACAATGCATAACGCCTGCCCTAATAGCGATCTTATTTTATTAGGTAATTGTGGGCATTTCGTACCGCTTGAAAGAAGTAACACCCTAAACGCACTACTCGTAGATTGGCTGGAGTCTATTAAATGAATTTAAAACAAAAGTTAAATGCTCAACAATTACTATTAGGCACATTTATAAAAAGTACCCATTATCATAATACCGAAGTACTTTCTCACACTAATCTCGATGTCTTGTGTTTAGACGCAGAGCATGCCCCGTTTGATCGAGGTGATTTAGACAGTTGTATTATGGCTGCACGCACTAAAAATATGCCGACCCTGATTCGCGTAAGTAGTACCGATCACGCCACTATACTTAGCAGTTTAGATATCGGTGCTAACGGCCTAGTACTACCTCACATTAAAACGCCAGAGCAAGCAAAATCGATTATTAAAAACTGTTTTTATGGCAACAACGGTAGAGGCTATGCAGGTTCAAGCCGCTTTGCAGGCTATACCACACATGCATTAACCGATAACTTAGCAACCAACAAGTCATCTACCTGTATTATTGCCCAAATAGAGGATGCCGATGCGCTTGAGAACATCGATGAATTGTGCCAAATAGACGAGATTGACTGTATTTTTATAGGCCGAATGGATTTAACTATTTCCCTTGGTGAAACCAATCCAAGTGCTCCTGCTGTTATTGATGCCGTTACTAAAATAGCTAACGCAGCAGCTAAATATAATAAATGCTGTGGCATGTTTGTTGGTAATTTAAGTGAGCTAAGTCACTGGCAATCGCTAGGCGTAAGTTTTTATTTATTAGGCTCTGATCATAGCTTTTTACTCAGTGGTGCTAAGCAATTACGTGCAGACTTTGAATCAGCTACAAGTGAATCAAAAATATGAGTATTCATAATAAAAATAAAGAGTTAATTAAAAGCTTCAGAAACGCACTTTATAACTTCAATATAAATTTGCTCAAAAAGGAAGTTACAAACTTATTTACTAATGACGCATTAATACAACTTTGCTACCCGTTTGAAACACTCGCAAACCCTAATGCACTCATTGAAGATGTTTATAAACCCCTTAGCAATGCATTTGTTGGCCTTGAACGTCGCGATACTATTGTAATGGCAGGTAGCTCTATAAACGACTCTGATTGGATTGGCTGCTGCGGATACTATACCGGCTCATTCGAAAAGCAATGGCTAGGCATTCCACCCACAGGGCATCAAGTAAGTATGCGCTTTCATGAGTTTTATCGTATAAAAAATAGCAAAGTGGTGGAATTACAAACTATTTGGGATATTCCAGAAGTAATGATGCAAGCAAACGTATGGCCACTTTCTCCGAGCTTAGGTAAAGAGTGGCATGTGCCGGGGCCTGCCACACAAGATGGGTTAATCACCCATCCTTATAATAGCGAACAAGCTGCGCAAAGTTTAAAGCTTGTGGGCGATATGTGTGAGCACCTTGGATTTTATGCTAAAGGTGGCATTGAAGCCATGAAACTAGAGCAGTTTTGGCATCCGCATTGTAGCTGGTATGGACCAAGCACAATAGGCACTGCACGCGGTATAAAAGGCTTTAGAAATTGGCATCAAATCCCGTTTTTAAATGCCCTCCCCAACCGGGTTGGCGATGCTAATAAAGGTTATTTATTTGCCGATGAAAACTACGTAGGCTTTACTGCATGGCCAGGTATGAGCATGACTATTAGTAACGGTGGTTGGTTAGGTATTGCACCCGCAAATCAGCAAATAACTATGCGTAGCCTCGACTTTTGGCGAGCCGAAAACAATTTAATTCGTGAAAACTGGGTGCTGATAGATATACTCGATGTGTACAATCAAATTGGCGTAGATATATTTGCCCGAATGAAAGAACTAACTAAAGCGCGCTATTTAAACTTTGCGCCTTAGCCTCTTATAACCGTTATAAAAGAAAAGCTCTGTAATACAGAGCTTTTTTACAGCTTAAACAGGCTACGCCCTCGGATTAGCAATACTTTGTGTGCGTTTTAAAATATCTAAGCCTTGTTGTTTTAACCAATACGGTAAGTCAATAATTACCCAGTTTTCAACTAGTTTATCACCTTCACGATGATATACATCAACCACGCGCATATCGGCAGGAGTATTCGCTCCAGGTAAACCTAAAAAGCCACCAATGGCGGTATTCGTTAAGTTTGGCCAACCAAAAAAGCATGCATATTCATCCTCAGCAAACCGGCAAATATGGCCATTAAATACTTTACCCGTTAACCCTTCTCTAAACGGATACATATGTTGTTGCTGATAACGCTCAATTGTATATGTAGCACCAATACCCGCAGGGCCATACCAAACCATGTTCTCATCCCACGTTTTAGCTAACACTTCGGGTGGGCAGGTATTTATACCGCTTTGATTAAGCGCGGTTAGGTTATCAATCATCTGATTAACCAAGTTCATTGTGCGCGTACTTTGCTCATCGCTCCCTTCACCTAAACGAACTCCATCGTGGGTACGTGGCCCAGGGTAAGTAAAATATTGCCCGGTAGAGAGTGGTAATGGGTTTAAACCGACTTGTAGCATCACCCCAATAATATCGACAAAAAAGCCAGTTTGAATAATTTTACCGTCTTTTACACAGTTGAATTCAGCGTAGCGAATTGTCGCCAATTTATGAGAAGGTGCAATACCTAACCAGTCACGATCAAAGAGGCCCATAAAGTGCCCCATACTCATTACCCACTCGCCGCCATCGGCTTCGCTTTGTCCTGCAATAAAAATATCTTCACGGCGTTGAAGTGCTTTAAAAGAATGAAATAAAGGCTGCCACACATGTTCAATTACATCATTGACATTATTTAATTCATTAAACGGATGCACACCTTTTAAGCTGTAATTATCTGCCAAGTATTCTTTAAATACAGAATTTAAATCATTACCTTGTGTTTTTTCTAATGCAGCATGAAACTGACGAACCAACTGCTTATTATTAATTATTTCTGCCATGATGTTCCCTTGTTGTTTACGCAATCAAATTAACACTCTTAAACCGCAAATAAATACGTATTGCTAAAATGTATTCTATTTAAAGAGTAATTAAAAGCCTGTAAATATTAAGTTATAAATCGATTTAAAATAATACTAATGACAATTGACTTCGAAGTCAAAGTGATTCATGATGATTCAAAATAAAAAGTATAAATAGGCTAATTAGCCCGTAATACCTAATCTAACAGGATTAATTATGAATGATTTTGGATTATTGAATTGGAGCATTCTCGTCGGGTACATTATTGCGAACCTCATACTTGGGTTTGTAATAAGTAAAAAGGTGAGTACTGCTAATGATTTTTATATTGGCCGAAAAAATACACCTTGGTGGGCTATTGGTATATCGGTAGTGGCAACCTATATTAGTGCGCTTACATTTTTAGGTGCGCCAGCGTGGTCTTACAAAGAAGGTTTATCGGTTATTGCCATACACTTAAACTACCCACTCGTTATTGTGGCTGTTGTGTGTTTGTTTTTTCCGTTTTTTTACAACGCGGGTGTCGCCTCAATATACGAATACCAAGAGCGTCGTTTTGGTAAAAAAGCGCGGATTTTAATCTCCACAATTTGGCTTATTTCACAAACAATGGGATCAGCCGCCGTACTTTATGCAACCTCTTTGGTACTTGCCTTTATAGTTGATATAAACGTTATTACCGCCATATTTTTAGTCACTATTATTGCGCTTATATATACTATGCTTGGAGGTATAACAGCCGTAATATGGACCGATGTTATTCAGTCAGGGATCTTATTTATTGGTGCAGGTATTATTATGTATGCACTTATTACCTCGATGGATGGCTCGTTTAGCTCAACACTTACCGAATTAAAAGCACAAGGTAAATTAGATCCTCTTAATTTCTCATTCGACTTCACACAAGTCACCACAGTTTGGTCTGGCGTGCTGGCTATGTCGCTCTACCACATCACCGTTTATGGTACTAACCAAATGATGGTGCAACGTACTCTAGCAGCTAAAAATATTGGTGATGCTAAAAAGTCGTACTTACTAATGGGCTTTATTGCATTCTTTATTTATCTGTTTTTTATATTTATGGGCGTGTTGTTTTACAGCTACTACGGCGGACGCACATTTGAAAACGACAACCTAATTATTTTACAGTTTGCATCCGACTATGGTCTGCCAGGATTAATGGGAATTATAGCTGCAGCAGTAATGGCTGCTTCTATGTCGAGCCTTGATTCAGCGCTTAACTCGCTTTCAACAATTAGTACTATCGACTTTTACAAAAAGTATTTTGCACCTGAAAAAAACGACGCTCACTATTTAGCTGCAACACGTTTATTTACTCTTGGCTGGGCAATCATAATCATTGTACCCGCCATTATGTATCACCTTTACAGCGAAGGCTCTATTTTAGAAATACTCACCAAGGTAGGTTCATATTTTGTAGGTGCTCAGCTAGGTATGTTTGCACTAGGATTTTTCTCTAAGCACACCACCGAAAAAGGCCTACTTATTGGCACATTAGTATCGTTTGTAACCGTTGCAATATGCGCCCTTTACACCGATATAGCATGGCCTTGGTATTGTGCAATTGGTGCCATAACGTGTGTAGTGTTTAGTATTGTTTTGAGTATCGCTTTTGATGGTTTTCAAGAGGAGTACAACGAGTACACAATTAAAGGTCAGTTAAAAGTATTTAAAGAGCAAAACCGACCAGAAAAAGAAAACGGCTGGTATTTGGTCCCTGGTAAATTTGACTCAATAAACTACTGGTTACTTGGCTTTTTTGTAGTGAGCTTCGCGTCTCTCATGTTATTTGAACATTTTGTATAAGGTGAAATAAATGAATATTTTAGAACAACTTTTTGAAAACTTCAGCGCTGCAAAATTACCAAATCAAGCATTGCTTGCTGATACCGTTCAATGGCAGGTAAGCTACCCTTTTGAACCAATTACATCTAAACAAAATGTAATTAATAATTACTTTGGTGTGCTTAAAAACTCATTACCCGATATAGAACGTAAACCCTTTATTTCTATTGAGGGCGACTACAAAGGCGAGCAATGGATATGCGCAACAGGCTACTTTACCGGCACATTTACAAAACCGTTATTAGGTATTCCAGCCACCGGTAAAAGTATTTTTATTCGCTATAGCGAAATGGCTCAAATAGAAAACAATAAAGTAATTAACGTTTATACCTTTTTAGATTTAATCGATGTAATGAACCAAGTAGGTGTAAACCCGCTGCGTCCAAGCTTAGGTTACCCGGGTTTAATAATGCCCCCCACTACACTTGATGGTGTGCCTGCTACAGCTAAAAACGACGAACTAAGTAAAGCCAATGAACAGCTCGTAATCGATATGCTTACTGAGCTTGGCCGCTACGATGGTAAAGATCTGTACAGCATCAATTTAGAAAAATACTGGCACCCAGATTTTATTTGGTATGGCCCTGCAGGTATAGGAACAACTCGAGGCATTAGTGGTTTTAGAGAACACCACCAAGCTCCATTCTTAAAAGGGTTCCCTGATCGTGGGATCAATAAAACACTCTGCTTAGTAAGCCACGACAACTTTGTAGCAACGGGCGGTTGGCCGCATATGTACGGCACTCATACAGGGGATGACTGGCTTGGTTTACCTGCATCGGGTAATAAGCTGTTTCCGCGTGTTATGGATTTTTGGCGCTGCGAAAACGGTATTTTAAAAGAGAACTGGGTCGCTATCGATATTCCTCACTTATTAGAGGGAATGGGTATTGATATATTCGAGAAAATGCAAAATAAAATAGCAGCAGCAAACTAAGAGATATTTATGAGCACACAAAACACAATTACCCAACCTTACTGGCTGCCTTTATCAAGCGTATTAAATCCGCAAAGTAAAAAACAGCAAACGCTTGTCGGGTTTGACGAAGAGTTTGTTGATATTGTTGATTACATTTTACGAATTACGCACCGCATTTGGGAGCAAAAAAACATTGGTTTATGTTATCGCTATTACGCTGATGTATGTCCTGTTTTTACACTGGGTGCTTACGGCGAAAATATTGAAGATGTTATTCAAGGCACACTTAAAACCATTGCCGCATTCCCAGATAGAAGCCTAATTGGCGAAAATGTTATTTTTTCAGAAGATGGCAACGAGCATTATTACTCATCACACTTAATTAGCAGTGTGATGAGTAATACCGGTAACTCAGAATTTGGCCCAGCTACAAATAAAACAGGCCGAGTAACCACCATTGCCGACTGCGTTTGTTTTGAAAATAAAATAGTAAAAGAATGGCTAGTACGCGACAACGGCTTTTTAGTTAAACAACTTGGCCTTAATATTATCAATGTAGCCAAACACATGGCCAAAGTACCAAGTAAAGAAAAACACATACAATGGCTTGATGAAGAGTTTACCCGGGTACAAGCAATTGATCACCGCACGCCAAGCACTCCAATTTTAGACGGTGAACTGGCCGCATTTGCGCATAACTGGCTAGATACGTTATTTAACCAAAAGCAATTTGCCAAAATACACGAGTTTTATAGCCTAACGGCCACACAACAATGGCCAAGTGGCAGAATGGCAACCGGCCTTGCACAAATAAATGGCGTATTTATACAATTTTTTGCTAATTGCCCTAATGCCAAACTAACCCTCGACCACTTAGCAATTACACCCTTTGATGAAAGCACTACAGATGTAGCAATTCGCTGGTCACTTGCGGGGCATTTCAATCCACAAAGCTGTGAATTAAGTGAGCTAAAAAATCTTCCTTATTTTGTGTTGGGCGCCTCACATTTACGCATCAAAAATCAAAAGATTATTGAAGAAGTCACCGTTTTTGACGAAGTTGCGCTACTCGCAAACCTATTTAGGTCACACGCATTAAATAGCCAAACAGAATTGGAGGTAAATGCATGATCAACGCAATTATCGATTTATACACCAAAGCAGATATTAAAACTATTTCAGGTAAATTGTTACGTAGTAGCCGTTGGCAACAACATCACTTTACCGCGATGGGGTCATTGCAAGCACAACCGCTATGGCTTGATTTTTTGGCGCAATATGGCGTATCAGAATTAATATCTAAAACGCACAGTAAAGGCCAGGAACTTGAGACTTTACAGCTGATATTACAACCTAAAAAATTACTAAAACCAGTAAGACTTTCGTTTGTAATTAAGCACAATAATACCTTCATAAAATCAGTAAAATGTGTTGTTGATACGCTATTATTGGCTAACAACGAATTTACAGGTGAGGCAAGTAATAATTCGCTGCTGATCCCTAAGTTACCTAAAAGCGACCCTATTATGGTTTGCGATTTAGATAACCAGCTGCACCCTACGACCTTTCATGCAACGCCCAGTGATATTTGTGAATTACCAACGCAAACTGCTGAAATATTAAATAATTGGTGGCAAATTTGGCAGCTTAATAACTTAGCTAATTTTGAAAGTGTTTATGCTAAAAATGCAGACGTTATTTTTGCTGGCAGTAACGAAACACAATCAAAAGATGCACTGTTAAATTGCCATTTAGCGCTTTCACAAACCCTAAGCAGATGCTACGCCCAATTAGAAACCGTACAGTTTGACAGTGCCTTAAACCAAGCAACAATTTGCTGGACACTCGATGGGACTTTTAATGCTAAAAACGTACGCGTTCGCCAACAAATACTCACCGTTATTACAATTACTAACACTCTAATATCAAGCGAAGTAATGCAATTTGACACCCTCGCGTTAAATCAGCAATTCGCACTGTAAACACTTTTTACTTCCCTTCAAGCGCTCACTGAGCGCTTTTTTTGTTTATAATTTTAACTTTTTTAGGTACATTAAACCTTAAATTATAATAATTAAAGACAATAAATGAAGTATCTCAGTATCGGTATCGTCTTACTTTTAACTGGCTGTCAATCTACGCCTACATTATGTGAAGTAGAACCCAACGCGCTATTGTGCGACTCAAATTCTTATAATGTAGCTACGGTAAATGCATTAACCACATTCGAGTCAAGAGCCGGCAGAAAAGCATTCGCACTAGGGAAAACCTATAATGGTGGCGAGTTTTATGGTTTTTCAGAGGGTTACAGCTCACAATCTAAAGCAAATACAAGAGCCTTGGATGAATGCAAAAAAATACTCGCTAAATATGATAGTAATACTCAGTGCGAGCTAATTCGCTAGCTTTTTTAAATAAAAAAGCCAGCTAATAAATTATTAGCTGGCTGAGAGTTATGGCGATTTGGCCATTTTAAGAAACGTTAAAACTGATATTTTAAGCTCGCGCCCCACGTACGCGGGTTGCTCCAGTTTGCTTGTACTGAGTTAGCTGGTAAACCATCAACAATTTGTGAATGCACCACACCACGCGTTAATATGGCTTTGTCACCAATATTCTTAACGTATGCTTCAACCTGTACGCTGTCGTTTATAAACCAGGTTAAACGCGCATCAGCCATTAAATGCGCATCTACTTTTACCTCTGGAATGTTTGTATCAAACGCGTAGTAATCGTCTAAGTAGTTCATTTGAATAT
Source organism: Pseudoalteromonas sp. SA25 (assembly GCF_011378705.1). Classification (NCBI taxonomy): domain Bacteria; kingdom Pseudomonadati; phylum Pseudomonadota; class Gammaproteobacteria; order Alteromonadales; family Pseudoalteromonadaceae; genus Pseudoalteromonas; species Pseudoalteromonas sp. SA25. Next base: position 74,176 of record NZ_WTKV01000004.1, read on the forward strand.
ACGGCACTAAGTACGAGTCGCCCCCTAAACTAAACTCATAACGCGCCGAAAGCCCCATGCTGTACTCTGGAGCCATTGCAGGTCGCCAGCCTTCAAAACTAAATTGGCTAGAATTATCATTTATATCTTGGCGGCCACCTTGGTTACCCAGTGCTAGTAACGGACGAAGTTGCTCGTTACCCACAGCGTAACCATCTGCAAATTCGCTATCCAATAACGATAACGTACCCGTAAGCGTTAAATTATCAACTGGTACCCATTGAAGGTCGGCTTCCAGGCCTTTAGTTTCTACGTCACCGCCATTTTCGTAATACTCAAATGTTGTGGCTGTACCTGCAGACACACATTCTAAAACAGTATCACCCGTTGTTGTATCGTTACATGACGTTGCAAACAACTGTGCTTTTACGTCTTCGTACTTATTCATAAATACCGACACATTTAAGCGCATTGCCCCATCTAGCAAGTAGCTTTTCAGACCCATTTCGTACGAAATAACATCTTCGTTATCATAAAGTGGGTCTGCACCACGTGCTACCACGCGCGAATCGTTTGCACCACCCGTTCTGTAACCAGTGGCTACGCTTGCATAAGCCATTATGTCTTTGTTTATGTCGTACTCTGCAGCCGCTTTATATAACATTGCAGAATCATCCCAATCGGGAATGACATCACCAGTAAACGTTTTATCGTCTTGGTTAACACGCAAACCACCTACAACACGTAAGTCTTCACTAATTTGATAACGTAACTGCCCATACGCTGCGATAGATTTAGCTGTATGCGGGTCATAATCTGGATTCCCCCACGAAGGCACAACGACAGAGTCTGATACACCATCACCTGTTGTATCTGCATGCGATAACCAGCTCCAATCTGCTTCTTGATCAAAGTAGTAAAGTCCACCAATCCACGAAAAATCAGAGTCGTCATTATTTGATGCAAACTGTAACTCAGACGATAATGTTTTTTGGTCGTCCACTCGCCCAAAACCACCTACAAAATCAATACCGCCATCGCTATAGTCGTTGTCGTAGTATTGCTTGCCGTTAAGGGTTGAATAGTTAGTCGTCCACTTAATATCAGCAAAGTCGGTATACCACTCAAGTGCTACTGTGGTCGAAAAGCTTTCTTGTTTATCAAGCGAAAAGCTATTGCGATAAACATCATATGGACCAAGGTCGTCATGTTGCGTATCACTTGGCTGATAAATATGCCCAGCTGTAATTGTAGGGTTAGGATCAAATATGCCGGAGCCAGGTGACGTTTCGCTTATTTGGTAACCCGCAATTTGCTGATAGCCCCAAATAGCTTCTGAGTTTGAGTTTTTACGCGAGTAGTCAAAACGTACCGTTGCGTTAAACTTATCGTTTGGTTGCCACTTAGTGACATTACGCATATAAAACTGATTTTTTTCGCGTAAATCATCCGAAGGCCCTGGAATCACTAAGTTATTGATATAGCCATCGTGACGATCAGAGGCCACTACAAAACGGGTCGCGAGCGTATCGCTTACAGGTATATTTATAATACCCTCGTAAGCACTGCGGTTATAACTCCCTGTTTCAACTTTTATACTCCCCAGTAAATCGTCAAAAACAGGTTGATTAGTAATTATATTAATACTGCCAGCAAAGGTGTTACGTCCGTATAGAGTACCTTGTGGGCCACGCAGCACTTCTATGCGCTGCACATCCACCAATGCTCCTAAACCAGATGAGGTAGTCGGTACGTAAATACCATCTTGAAATATACCGACTATTTGCTCAGCAATACCGGTGCCTGCTACACCCACCTCATTAGTGCGTGCGCCGCGCATTGCAGGACGAACCTCACCACCGGATGACCCCATACGTAAACCCGGTACAACCTGCTCAAGACCCGTAACATCAATAATACCTGCACGGGCTATATCAGCCTCCCCTAGTGCAGTGATTGATGATGATACTTCCTGTAGATCTTGTGAGCGACGGTTTGCAGTAACGGCTATGCGTTCAATGGCTGGTTCTTTAATTTGCTGCTGAGTTTGTGTTGATGTTGCTTCTTCGGCGCTGTGAGCATTCATTGTGGTTGCTGTAATAGCAGTTGTTACAGCAAAATGAACGAGAGTCCGTGTAAATTTAGCTTTCATTATAATTATTCTCCCGAGTTTAAAACGTGTCTACTTCTCCCCAACTCTACATTTTCAATTATTACAGTAAACAAACTGTATCAATTGATAATGCATTGATACAAAATAGACTTCGAAGTCAAAAAGATCAACAACTTTCTGCCTAATAATTAACCTGAACTATAAAAAACATAAATAACAATGATTTAAAATCAAAATAATCATGATTTCGAAATCTATAAAATAAAAAGGCCAGCAATACAATATTGCTGGCCTTTTAAATAATATCCAATTTTATTAATAACTTAACTTTAGTTAGACCCTAACCGAGTATAAAGCAGTTAAAACGATAACTGGCTTAAAAGTTATAACCTATTCTTACGCCATAAGTGCGAGGATTAGCATAGTCAGCAGCCGCTACGTTACCGCCAAAGCGAACCGTTCTAAGCAAGATAAGTTCATCGCCTGCATTTTGAACATATGCGCGTACAGCCCACTCATTATCGGCCGAATACCATGCAATACTGGCATCGTATTTTTGATAGCTACCTTGCGTACCAAACGAAAACGGGAGATCGTTGGTCGTATACGAATCCGATAACTGAATACTGGTAGCAGGCACAATGCGGCCTTTATCACCTAAATCAAACTCGTAACTCGCTAAAAGGGTAATGTTATATTTGGGACTTAACTGCACTTCGTTACCGTCAAGTTGCAGTAAGTTATCTACGCCATTTATAGTCTCTCCGCCTTCTTCAAACACATTTGGCGTAACAAAGTCACCATAAGTAGAATCTGTAAACGCGGCACGTGCACCTAGGCGCAATGCATCACTCGCTTGCCAATCAATTTCAAGCTCAAGACCAGCTGCATCAATTTCGCCCGCATTACCAAAAAATGATACCGCCGTACCGCCTACATTTTGAAAACGCGTAGAAAGTAAATCTTCGTATTGGTTGTAATATAAAGAGGCGTTAAATCTTAATGAATTATCAAGCAGCATGCTTTTAAAGCCTACTTCGTAAGCCGTTACTGTTTGCTCATCGTAACTGTTTTCACCGTTAAAAGCGCCCTGTGCATTACCAGCTAAAAAGCCTGTAGATACTGTAGCGTATAGTAGCTGATCGTTTGTTAAGTCGTGTTCAATACCAACTTTCCACGTTACTTTACTCCAATCGCCATCTGCATCTTTTACCTCTAACTCTGAAAAATCGATCGTGCTTAAATCATTGGTATTTTGACCGTAGATATCCCACTCACGTTTATCATTTGTGTACCTTATACCTGCTATACCGCGTGTATCATCACTAAATGCGTAGTTACCTTGAAAGTAAGCCGCCGCTGATCGCGTTTCTAGCTGAATTTGGTTTAACCATGGTGCATATTGAAGTGCTTGAGGCTGCGTTGTATCGGGTACATTATCAACCACAGCTCCGTAGCTCGCATTTAAAAAAGCGTTATCTAGGTCCTCTGAAAATAAGTAAATACCAGCCACCCATTCAAAATCACTTTCGTAGGTAGAGCTAACTTGTACTTCTAACGAGTTAGTTTTAGATTCAATTGCGTTACCATCTACTGTGGTTGCATAAGTCGAAAAATCACCATCGGTAAGGCGTGTTTCTTCGTAATCCATTGAGGCTGCAATTACTTTTAAATCAACCGACTCAAGCGACCAGTTTAACTCGGCACTAAGACTTACATCGCTCACATTGCGTGATGGCTTATAATCAAACTGCTGAGTAAATGGGTCTGACGATACACCTTGGGCAGTATCAAGCCCAGGCGTTGCTGCATTATCTAGGCCTGCACCAAAACGACCACAATTACTGCCACACACATCATCTCGACCAATGCGCTGAGTTAATGGTGCCGATAAGCTTGTTTTACCTGTCGCAGGGTTTAGAGGCACACCTAAAATATGGTAACCAAAAGCACCGCCGCCATTTGACTCGTCCTGCCACGTTTCTACTTTTACATTTAAATTTACATCGTCGTTAAATTCAGTAAATACTTGGCCACGTAAAAAATACATATCAGCATCTTTTAAGCCTGCTGATTCATTAAATGAATTCTCTACGTATGGGTCGCGTATTTCTCGCACCCCAGTAAAGCGTACTGCGGTATCATCGGTTAAAGCGGCATTAAAAAAGCCTTCCCCCCTTAAATGACCATAATTACCAAATGTTGTAGCCATACCACCTTCGGTAATATCAAGCTCTGGTTTTTTAGCTATTACATCAATTGCTCCACCAAATGAGTTACGACCAAACAACGTACCTTGCGGGCCGCGTAGTACTTCAACACGTTCTAAATCAACAAAGCCAGCGAGTGCTTGCCCATGGCGTGGGCGATAAACACCGTTAGAGTAAAATGCAATAGCAACATCATTAGCCTCTACTTGCTCTGTTCTGGCACCGCGCATAGCTGGACGGGCATCGCTCCCCGACACACCCGACTTTAAACCTGGCGCTAGGCTATCAAGGCTTAAAATATCGGTAATGCCATTTTCGAGTAAATCTTTAGCCGACACCGCAGTAACTGCTAAAGGCACCGACTGAATACTTTTAACTCGCTTAGTAGAGGTAACAGAAATCACCTCCAGCCCTTTATTGGGGTTTAATTTTGCTTCTTGTGAAAATACAGATGCTGAGCCTAATAACGCCGTATTTACAGCAGCAAAAATAAGTGTTTTACGTAAAATATTTGTCGTCATGAGATAAATTCTCCACCTGTTGAAATGAATTTTATTAAGCATTTATGGACGCTATGATCCACCACCGAATTTTTATTATTTATAATTATTAAAAACGCAGTATTTAAATGACTATTTTTTCGACTCATAAAAACTACCGCCTTTTGCATTCGAATGCAATGAAAGTTATTACACTATTTACATCTAAATAACACTCAATGTAAAAACAAAAATCAACAGTAACTTAAACAACTATTAATCATAGGGTTATAAATTTAAATTTAAATTTGAAAACTGGTTTGACCTATCCAGGTGAGGTGGTCAAAGAAAGGAAGTATTACAAATACGTATAAAACCAAATATTTAGACTTCGAAGTCTATCTGTTGCATGAGAAGTTATTCAGGCAACTACACTAAACCAAATTACGATTAAGTTTAAGGTGATGCGTTATAAACTTAAACCCAAGTTAATTGACGCTAGATACGTATTTTCGAATAAATAAAATAACTACGGGCTAAAGACACCGATGTAACAACTATCATAATCCATTTTTGGAAAAGACTTACTCGTAGCAAAGTCGATAAAGTTCTTAAAAGAATGAGTTAACGTTTTAAAATACCTAAACTTAATTTGAAGCTTTTAAGGGTCTTCGCCGGCCCTATAACTTATAATAAGCAGCAAATGAAGAAAACTCATTAAGCTATGGTGGCGCCTCGACTTTTTATATGTGCCTTTACTACCCTTTACTGTAATTAATAATCCAACTTCCAAAAAGCCATTGCCATTATGTTTACCTAGAAACCTGCCCTCCTCAATTGAGGCGCTTTCGATGTGACTATCGCTTAATCCAAATGAAGAAACTAATTGCTCCCAGTAAGACCCCGCTTGAGTAACATTTTGATTTTGTAAATCTACTTGATGAAAACGAAATTTGAAGTGGCTCGACTTTAATTTAAATTTTATACATAAATTTAAAAAGTTGCGTATTACTTGCTCATCAGGACAACGAAGAGCGAAATTCTTCCCTGCAGCAGCATATTTCAATATTTGTAGGGCATCAAATGCTTCACTAAGAGTTACATTTTTCTGACTTAATAAAGTATCAAATTTCTGACATAAATAATAAAATGCTTTTTGTGAAGAAACTCTTTTTAAGTCATCTTTAGTATTATCTAAACTTGGGAAGTTAGGAATTAAGGGCAGCTTTTTACCTTTCCTAGGATATTCTCTGCTTACACTCAGAGCGTTATCATGTAATTTTTGAACTTGCTCCACAGGGAGTGAGTAACTCGATGCTGTATCGTGTACTGAGTTTAGTTCTAGCGATTTAAGAGCATTTGCATAATCTAACATTCTTATTTGCCCATCAGCTTCAAACTTTTGTTTAAAACCTTTAAACGATGGTGTGATTAAATCACTAACCTTACCCGCATATTGGATCGAATAGTCTTGCTCTTGTTTTTTACTATAAAATTCAATTCTTTCAATTAAACTTTCACCTGGCATAAACTCCTTAAAATTAGCTCTCCCTATACATTCAGATAAAAAATACTTAGATACTGTATATGTTTGATTCATTTGTGCGCAATGCTGTATGTCTTTTAAGTGTAAATAGCTATTTAGTGTCGACACTGTGACTTTATGACCAAGTAAATGAGACAAAAAAAACATTTTTGAACGAGTATTATCTTTAACTTTTAATCTTTTGTTAAAGTGAGTAATAAAACTTTGATCAAATAAGTCATTTTCAAATATAGATAAATACTGCCTTCCCGTTAATACCAAGTTTGAATTTAATCTGTACCAAGTCCAATTAGCAAAGCTATGTCTTAGGTGATGAATTCTTAGAGTATGATCCTTAGTATAGTAATGCAGTAATTGCGTTAATAGCTCGTATGCTTTATTTACGCTAACAGAGCAGTTAAATAACAATGAATTGGATGGCTTATTTTCAGTGTTTTTTTGAACGTCATAAAAGCTTCTTAGCTTGGCTAAATGCTCTTTTGGCCATAACGCATCTAGGGGTAGTTCTCTTCTAGCTGAAGGTGTTTTTAAACCCCTTATTTTATTTGGTCTGATTGATAGTAGAACCCAATCATATTCACCTTCATTTGGCTTTACAGGTGAAACCTGAATATCACCAAAGTACAGCTTAGCGGCTTCATTACGGCGCAAGCCACTATAAAAACAAAAACACATTAATAAATATGCATATAACTCAACCGGACTGTTATTGAGGCTGTCACTTAAATATTCAAGAATTGCGCTTGCATGACTTGCTGAAACTAGATTAGCATCAACTTTACTTTGGACAGGAGCTATATCAAGATCGTCAATACACAAGTCTTTGACAATTTCAGACTCTATTAAAAACACAGAAAAATAGTATAAATACTTTTTACGTTGGGCAGAATTAAAATACTCACTCGTATCATTTAACTTTATTGCCCAATCTGACGCTGATATTATTGCTAGATCAGTTTGAGTAAAAACGGTTAAAAAAGGTTTACTGATACTTTTAACATAATCAATTACTGTGTCTACTTTTAACTTCTTTTTAGTTACCCCTCCCTCTTTCAAAAGATAATAAAGCCAACCACACAAAATATTGAAATAAATACTATTTTTATCATTTCTCAATTCTTGTTCAACAAATTTAATGCACTGTGCCCTTGAAGCCCTTTGGCCATTCAGTTCCCTCAAGTTTTTATAGGTATACTCTAACTTAACTATTATTAATTTAGGCTCAATATAATCAAAGCTGTCACTATCAAATGACAATAACTTATTAAGCTCATTAAATTTCTTAGGTTGTTTTGCGATTTCGTCTGCAACTAATGCCTTATTACTTATTAACCTTAAAAAAGCTGTTTGAGGTAGCTCGTTACAGGTACTAGCCCGTAAATACATCTGATAGTCGATAGGGCTGAGGTTGATTATAGTATCCATTTTTCTAAGTGTTCGTAATTTCAGAAGTGACAAGCTTTGCCAGTTTGTACCACTAGCTTCTGTTAAAAACGTTGTTATAAATTCACTTAATCTATTTTTATTTACTCGTATTTTCTCAAACGGCTTAATGAAGTTTTTATGATGTAATAATAAAAGGACAACAGCATCACATAGTACGTATCGTCGTTCCTCTTTTTCGGTTTTCCTATACCAAAATACTTGACCACCTAAATACATTAAAGCATCCGGGGCATTTATGATTGTAATAAACTCGTCAAACTGAACACCTGTTGTCATATATAAAAATAAAACTAATCGGCCATAACTAGCTTCTTTTGACAAATTAGCAGTTGGTGTTTGTAGCTCTTTACTTAATATTGACTTAATTTGTAGTGCTATCGGTAGTTTTATTAATTCTACTAGTGATAACATAGGTTTATCGCGCTTTAGTACGACGATTTGAGGGACTTTTGAAGATTCAATACCGTGATGCTTTAACCCATAATTTAATATAGCATCAATAAGCATGAGCTGAAGGTGTTTAATCGTTAAGTCTTCTTTTAACCGTGACTTTAAAATGTTCATTTCACTAGAAAGAACATTCTCATCGGATTTTTTAAAATACCTAAGCATTAGCATGCATAGCTTTTTATATTCGTTTAAAAAATCACCATCGCTGAATCGAATTCCAAAATCATTATCTGAGCAGTTTCTATAAGCATTTACAATCTGTTGAAAACATTGATGGAACTTGCCTTGCTTCTTCAGTTCATTTAAATAAGATCGGACTTTAGAGTTTGCCATCCTACCCCCTTAAATAACTTATCTAGAATAGGTAACAATTCATTTACAAAATCAGTGTGATTTAGTGTCGAATAATCAGCTAAAGGAACCTCACCAGACTGCCAATGACCCATTTGAAAGTTTATTAGCTCTGAATTAACGTTGTTATAAAGCAAATTACTTTTAAGCCAATGTCTTCCTGCATTTGCAGGTATTTTATGTTCCTTAGGTAACTTGTGAACTAACTCTGTAGGAGAAATACCTTTAGTAACAATTCCTGCTCTTTGTCTTTGAAATATGAATAAAGGTCCATGATTTATACGTGAATTTCTGATTAGCTTAAACCACTGACAAGATTCTTTGTAATTGAGATTTAAGCTTTTAGAAGCGGCATTTAAAAAGTCATCAATTGACTGGCATAACTTGGGCTTTAATACTCTTATTAACCCTCTCAAACAACTAAGGTGTTCTTGATAAGCTGTGATTTGCGCATTTAAAATAGAAGGTAAACAAACTAATCTAGAATGCGTAAAATCACTATCATCTTTATCACTTATCCCCATGAGGTTTAGCGTTGGAAAATACAGGGAAAAAGTGGGTAACGGGTTCCAAACAGCCCGATAACCCGTTCCAAACATTAACATCCATGCCGTATAGACTGTAAACGCGTTATGGTATTTTAAGATTGCATCAAGTTGTTTTAAAGAGTTTAACTTGGTGTTTTTAACTTCTAATAGTAAAGCTGCTATGAGGCTCTTAACTGTCATATTCTCTGGTGTGAATTTAGAACCAAGCATGCGATTACGCTTATCAAAACACACTAATTCAAAAAGTTTTATAGGGAATTTCTCTTTACAATAATCATAGTAATCAGACTCAACTTCTTGCCAAAACTCAAATAGCCTTTCACAGCGCGTAACATCATCAATATTGCTATAGCTTCTAGATACTCGAGTAGAATACATTTTTACATCGTAACTAAAGTCTATATAAATAGGGTCTATCACACCTGTTGCATTAATATAATTTCCAATAAAGTTGCTAATGCTATTGATACTTAGTCTTCCGCTATAAGCTCTATCTGATACCTTTTTAAATTTTTTGGCTAAACTGCTTTCAAGTTCTGCAAAATTGTCTACGTTAATAAGTAAGCCTTCTTTTCTGCCCTTCAAGTATTTAATTATTAAATCTGTCAAAAATGTAGGACAGGCAGTGAATACACCATTTGCTGTTTTAATAAGACCAACTTTTTTAATCGTTGGTTTAGCGGTTTGAGTTATAGGGAAATACCACCAGCCTCGACCATTTCCATCAAGAAACAAACCTCGTGTTTTGTCATCTATTTTATTAAATATCTGTAAGCTTTCTATCTCATGTAACGTCTTACCCATTAAAAACATCAGCCATCCCAATATTGCTAGCTCAATATTTTTATCGGAACGGCCATACTTATTTAATGTATCAAATAATAAGCCCAGTTCTGGCGCCTTTAATAATCGCGTATCTTGGTAAGCAATATTATGAGCTCGGTGCACATTGCGAGTTATATCTATTTGTTTTTTCTTCTTTGAGGCGGGACTAAAAATCATTTCAATGCTTTGATGATCGGTTTTATCCCTTTCAGTATTGCTTTCATTGTTATCAATTACAAAAGGCATCTGAACCTCATAATCTTCAGGGTTAAGTCCCTCTGTATCTGATAAAAAGTTTAAATATGGTATTAAAACTGACAAATTATCAACAGCCCCAGTAATAGGTAAAGTATTAGGTTTTTTATACCATTTAGCGATGGAGCCTCTGTAACGGCCTCCTCTTTTATACAGTCGAGCTGGTTGCCAGTCATTCTTATAAAAATGAATTAAAGTATTTAAATAACCTCTATCCGTTACATTATTACTATATATATCATTATTAATAATTAACTCTAACTTACTCGCGATTGACGAAGCTGAATCAAGGTAGTTTGTTAATATTTTATCTTTATCTGGTTCGAAGGCTATATTGGACTTTTTCATTAATAAGCGAAACTTATTACAAACCTCAGCTTCTCTTGTTGATGAGCTTGTAGCTAATTCAGGATCGATGAGTGTATGTATTGTTTTAAAATAATTACCAATAAAATTAGCAAGAAGATTTAATGATTTTGAATCTTGCTTATACTCATATGATTTAATAAGTAATACATAGAATGGTATCTCATTGCACCAACCATTTTTATATGTGCTGCGATTAAAACTCTCTCTTGAGCTTGCATCTAGCTCAACTCCATACTCATTAAAGGCATAATAAATATACTCAGGAAGATATAGCTCACTTTTAGTAAACTCCCATAGCTTCTGTGACGCATCATTCATCCTTTTTAATAATAAAAAAACTTGTGATAAACCACTCAAATCTTCAGGAGCACTTATGCGAGAAGTAAAATCATCAAAGTCAGATTTTATATCCTCGATACTGATTTCCAAGTTTACCGCTTTGCAATACAACTCAATATGCTCAAGAAGCTTAACTTTTAGCATACCCGTCATAATTTAATCACTTTTGTACTAATTTTAAGCCATTTACATAATTCTGTTTTTGTTTTAATAGCTGGAAATAAGGTACGCCATTCTGTTGAATCAATTACTGGTTGTTCACCTTTGAATAAGCCAATAAGTAACTCTGAGATTAAAGGACCGGATGCATTAAAGTACTGCTTAAAAAGTAGTCGAACAATATCATTAAGAAAAATTAAACGTCTAAGATCGGGTGATGGACGATTAGGAAGGATCAAACATGGGACAAGTTGATTTGACTGTTCTTGAAGTCGACAAACTTTATGAAATGTAAATAAGCCAGAGACTAGTTTCAACTTTTCGTTATCAGTTTTATATCCAATTATCGGAGCTTGATAAGCATCAAGTTTCCAAGTAGTAATTGTATCAAAGCTGTCGTTTGAACTTGGTTTTAAAAACGAAAATAAATTTATATTACTGATTAAATTATCTATGGTTTTTTCAAGGGTAATATTTTCTGCGAAAATATACTCAAATGTAGACTTGTCTAATAATTCATCGATTTTTTCTAGTTTAATTTCTACATTATCTTTAATCATGCTAATCACCAAAACAATAAGCTGCCACCTTTTTTTAACGTGACAGGAAGAGAGTAAATAAACCTTTAAACGTTGTATAAATATTCAAAAAGTTTGGCACTACCAGAAAAAAACCTTATAGCTTAGCGTTAACTCCCCGTCCGTTACTGGTATACCTGTAATCGCATAACCGTTGTTGCTGTTAAAATTGCTCGGAATATCCCACTCAAATAAGCAGTACCCACTACTTAGTGTACCGCCCTGCATTGCAGTCGTTAGATCCGTTGTTGTTATACAGTACTCTCCGTCAGAAACATTACTTGCGCTAAGCTGAAACGGTTTCACTTGGGATACGAGTTCAGTCGAATTGTTTACAAGCTCAAAGGTAGGCTTTGTCGCCTCAATAGTGCCTGTAAATGTATAAGCGGGTTCATCTGCTAACGCATTTGCAGATAGAAGGGCCATCCCTACCAGAGGTAAACATTTTTTACGCATTTCAGTCGCCTTAAGAAAAAATCACATGGATACATTAACAAGTGATTTTTAATCGACAGTTAAAAAAAAATGCTTAAATGAACATAAATAATCTGTTTTGTAGAAATTTAGCTTTTTTTGAGGTTTTTGGTGGGCTTTTTTTTGGATTGGTAGCCACCAGCTAAAACATACGACTAAAAAGCGTGTCTCGCTGGTGGCTTAAGTGGTCAGTTAATTTTAGTGTACGTGTAATCCGCTACGTTTATTTTGTATTGCTTTTTAATACCCGTTTCATTGTCCTTTATTTGGTAGTACATAACAAAATCATCTATCGGTGCGCCATTGGTAAATTTTGCGCCCTTAATGAACTTATGAACTCGGCCACCATTAATAACGACAGGTACTTTAGTTGCTGTTTGGTAGCTAAAATCTGAGTCGAACTCACTATGATTCGGTGTAATATAAAGACTCATATCATCGCTTTTATATCTTCCCATTACATGGGCTAGTAATTCTGTTCCATATGCATTGAATCTAACATATGCATGTTGCGTGGCTTTGTCGTAACTTTCAACTTCTGGGCGCTGAATTGTAATTACACAAGTGGTTATATCTTTAGCGTTTTTGCATACACCAACATTTAGATCATAATTGTAAAATACCGGTTTTATGCGTTCAGGCACAAAACTTGGTGGGTCAATACGCGACAAATTTAACTTACCTATCAGCGCCTCCACTTTACCTATTGCTTTATCAATTAATAATTCAGGGGTGTTTAACTCCGCCTCACTCACACCATCGAGTCTGACTAATAACTGTGATTTTTCCGCTAAAGGCTCATCTTCAATTAAATAATCACTCAGTGAGTTTTGTGCTAACCCCACAAAATCTAATGAGACAAGCTGCAATACCTTCATCGCACCACTTCCCACTACTTTGCGTGTGGCTTCATCCCCGTTTGTTGAGTCAACAAACTTATTGCTGCCCATTAAACGCATGGTGGTTTTTGAATAAGAATCACCTCCTTTTGCTTTGAAGTTTTCATGAATGTCAGGCACTTTTGGTGTTGATGAACAACCTGCTAATAGCGCTGTTAAAAAAAAGGTTGCTAATGTTTGTTTAAGCATTGTTTTCATTCTCGTTTTGTTTAGTTGTTTCTATAGTAATGTAATTTTAAAATCGGGCAACTCATGAAATATTAACCCCCATCATCATTAAAGTAACATGCAAGTGGCCGTGGGCTGTACGAGCAATCAACTTCATCCGCATTAATTAATCCGCGTGCTTCATCTGCCCTGTCAGACAAGTTAGCTTCTTTTACTCTATCTACGTTTCTTGAGATACCATCATCACGTTGAGCGTTATTTAATGTACGGCCAGAGCCCGTCAGTTTTTCAACATCTTGGTCAAAACTGGTAATTCCAGACTCAAGCATAATGTCTATCCATTCACTTAAATCTATTGCATTCCAATCTAAGTTACTCAGCTCTACAGGTGTTAATCCTGGGCAACTGCGTATTGTTGACCCGTCAATGACTTCCTCTGAATACGCGCCTAAGTCATGGCCTAACATTGGGCTTGCTTGCTCCATGATAATACGCGCTAAAATTGAGTCGTAACAACAGTGGTCTTGCCTTCTTATGTAGCACACCCCTAATGCGTCTTTCGCACAGTATTTTTCCCCAATTGGTATATATTGCTTTTTTATCTTAAGTAATAATTCAGTGTTTAGGTTTTCCTAGCCAACCCATTTTTATCATATTAAGAATTACACTAACAAGGTGTCATTTTCGACATTCTAAAAATGTGCCTAAATAGCGCCTAAATTTGATGATAAACATAGTAAAAACCATAAAAAAACAGCTCACCTGAATGAACGATAAAAAATAAGGTATTGAAAGTTATATAATTAAAATTATTTCATAAGGTTATTTATATTTTGAAGTAGACAAACTAACGTCTTGACATGGTAGGGGTCGGTGGTTCGATTCAGCAAATTGCTATTATTTTAGGATTATTTTGCTCTTTTTTAAGTAACTATTCATTAGTACAAATATCAGGGAACTCAACCGAAGTACTTTGGTCAGGCTTTGATACGTGGCGATGGATGTTTTGGATAGAATTAGTCCCTGCAACTATTTTTTTAGTCACTTTATTTTTTATTCCAGAAAGCCCGCGTTATTTAGCAATGAAAAATAAACAACAAGCAGGAATGAAAATTCTATCGCAGTTATTCGGTGCTAAAAACGCCAAATCAATGTGGGAAGAAATAAGGCAGTCATTAGGTAATAGCGAAAAAACAAAGATAAGTAACTTATTTCAAGCACACTCATTCAAGCTAAAACCAGTCGTTTATATTGCAATTGGGCTTGCAACATTACAGCAACTAGTCGGTATTAACGTGGTATTTTATTATGGCGCTATATTATGGCAGGCTGTTGGTTTTTCAGAATCAGATGCGCTTTTAATCAATATTATTAGTGGCATAATTAGCTTAGTTGCCTGCTTTATTACTTTATCGCTTATTGATAAATTAGGCCGAAAGCCATTTTTATTAACCGGTTCAATAGGCATGACCTTCTCACTCATTGGTTTAGTTGTTGCATTTTCTAACGGCACTATAGACCCTCAAGGACAATTACAACTTGGCGACTGGGGCTTTATTGCACTCGTACAGGCCAACTTATATGTATTCTTTTTTAACCTTTCATGGGGTCCTGTAATGTGGGTAATGCTCGGCGAGATATTTCCAAATAACATGAGAGGATTAGGCTTAGGGGTTGCAGGGCTTGCTCAATGGCTGGCTAACTTTTTAGTTACTATGACCTTTCCCATATTGCTAGCCGGTGGAGGGCTTGCACTCGCGTATTCGCTCTATGCTTTTTTTGCTTTTATATCGGTACTTTTTGTTATTTACTTAGTAACTGAAACCAAAGGAACGAAACTAGAAAACGTATAACTTTATCGTCCTAAATAGCTAAATTTAGGACGATAATTTTTTAGTGCCTACCCAACTAATCTATAACCTACCGCTGGCTCAGTTAAGATATGAATAGGGCTTGCAGGATTTGCCTCAAGTTTTTGTCTTAGCTGCGCTACATGTACACGTATATACTCAGGTCTATTAATGTATTGATCCCCCCATACCTGACTTAAAATAGCATTATGAGTAAGCACCTTATCTTTATTTTGAAATAACATAAGCAAAATTTTATATTCTTTATTAGTGAGCTTTACATCGCTGCTGTTAAGCGTAACTGTGTGCTTATGCGGATCTATAATGATGTTACCGCATTTCAGTGCCAAACTGGGCTGTGTATTTACTCTTAGTAGCACACGCATTCTTGCCAGAAGTTCATTTGCACTAAAAGGTTTGGTTATATAATCGTTTGCCCCATTATCAAGTGCTGTAACCTTTTCCACCTCGCCATCGCGAGCCGAAAGCACTAATATTGGTATTTGGCTCCATTGTCGTACTTCAAGTAACCAAGCCTGTCCATCCATATCAAGCAATCCCAAATCAAGTAACACTAAGTCAAAGCTTTGCTCACTCATTAATGAAAAACCATCAAGCCCTTTCGCACTAATTGATACGTTGTAGCCACTGGCACCTAGTAATGTTTTTAAAAAACTTTGCAGTGCAGGTGAGTCTTCTAGCACCAATACATTAATCATTCTTTGCACTCCAGCTAAGTATTGCTGTAGCTACTTGGGTCAGCTCATCAATAGCTAATACAAATTCGCCGTGATGAAATTGCGCAACTACATCGCAAATTACGCTACCAAGCCCAACTCCTTCATCCGAACTGCTTGGATGAGTGACTATGAGATTGCTTACCACTATTTTATAGTGTGTTATATTACCAATTCGCTCAGTATTAAAGTCCACTGTCGCCACTCCATCACCGTAACGTGCCGCGTTTTCGAATATATTCGCAAGCGCGATTTCTAAAAGTGTTATATCACCTATACAACAAGTAGCTTTATCAAAGACTAACTCTAAGTTAAAACCACTTAATTGCTGCTGCCTGCGTGCTTTAGCCTCAGTAACAAGTGTATGTACGTTGATAGCTTGCCATGCTAGCTGCTCTCCTATTTTATTTACCCGACTAAGCTCCATCACTTTATTAAAATGCTGATTTAAGATTTCACTTTGCTCATAAATATTTTTTGCTTGTTCTGTAATTGATGCCTTACTCAGCTCAATATTTTCGTCAGCTAACATGCTTGATGAGCCCATAATAGTAGCCAAAGGCGTGCGTAGATCATGAGATAAACTACGCAGCAATGCGTTTTTAGCACGTTCTAACTCTGCTTGTACTTTCATCGATGCCGACTGGTTTCTAAGATTTGAGTTTTCGTGGACCTGAAACAACAAAGACAGTGCCGTATCTATAAATGCACGGTTTTCAGGACTAAGTTCGGCATCTGAAATAAAGCCGCCCCATTGTGTGTTTTGTTCGATATTGAAGTACTCTCCATTATCCATTGTATTATTGTTCCAACGAAGTGTAATACCTAGATGGTTTTTAATTGATGTTGTAAATACTTGGCGCTGAGCGTTTATATCATCAAGCCCATTAAGCGCCTTAGCTAACTCATATAAACATCGTGTATTACTGGCATGTAACTGGGTATCACGAACGTTTTTACTTAGCTCGCCCGCCAATTTACTTATCATCAAGCCAACTATAAGCATGACAGTAAAAGTGACTAAGTATTCAATTTTTTCGATATGAAATGTAAAGTACGGCAGTACAAAAAACCAGTCGGTACATGCCACACTAACTAACGTTGTAATTCCCGCTAAGGCTGCATTTTGACGCACCGCAACCCATGCCACCCAAAGTAATTGCAACATGACAATGTCGGTGGTCGTTAGCCACTCTCGAACTGGAAAAATAGCCAGCACAATAAAAATAGGCGCAATTGTTGTTAATAAAAGCGGCTTAAGCCATTTATTAATACCCATTTGTGCACTCCCATAAAATTCTCTTTTTATAGGTTACTGCTTTTTAATACGTTGTGTATAAAGTTTTTATAAAGATTTTTGGCTGTAGTGTTAAATGTTTATAAAGCTTAATTGATATAGGGTGACTCTTTTTTAAAATTCCATAGTCTTTGCTATGTCGTATTTTTTTAATAGGAACACACATGGCACAGTTTGCAGTAATTGGATTAGGTAGTTTTGGTGTTACCGCCTCGCTTGAGCTTGCTAATCAGGGGCATCACGTTTGCGCAGCCGATATAAGCGAAAGCACCATTAACGCGTTTGCTAATCAGTTAAATTACACCGTCATTTTAGATGCTAGTGATGAAACACAGCTTGCACGACTCGACTTAACTAGCTGCCAAGCTGTATTAGTTGCAATTGGTGAAAATATAGAAGCGAGTATTTTATGCGTGCTGCATTTAAAAAACCTTGGTGTTAAACAAATATGGGTTAAGGCGTGCTCTAAAAGTCACCATCAAATTTTAAGTAAACTTGGCGTATCCCGTATTATTCACCCCGAAGAAGAAATGGGTATCAGAGTCGCCCATGCACTTAACTACCCTATGGTTAGCCAGTACTTTGCGCTTACACAATCTACATTCATTGTTGAGCTTGCCATAGATTTACATTTATCAGGGCGCAATATTGGCTGGCTATTAAAAGAGCGTAACTCAGACATAAAGCCGCTTACCTTACGCCGAGATGACAACTTTAATACAGACCTAACACTCGACACCGAGTTACGCCATGGTGATAGCCTTGTATTACTAGGCTCCAAGCATTACTTAACAAAACTTACCAAACGGTTTAAAGCCTTATGATCAACTGGCAAGCAAACGTACTTCCAAAGCAATTTAATCGCCGTTTAAATAATTTCAAAAGGCCTGTTAATCCCCCTTTAATTTTAACTGCTGGTTTTTTTACACTCATTATTTTCGGCACTTGCTTATTACTATTACCTTTTGCAAGTGTTGAATCGCTTAGCTTTATTCAAGCTTTTTTTACTGCATCCTCTGCGGTTACAGTAACAGGCTTAGTTGTTATTGATACAGGTACTGCGCTAACCACATTTGGGCAATGTGTTGTGATGGTGCTTATTCAAATTGGAGGAATCGGCTTTATGACCGTAGCCGTTATTTCGTTTTTAAGTATTGGTAAAAATTTAGGCTTAAAACAACGTCTACTTGCAAGCCAAGCATTCGATACAAGCGATTTAAATGGAGTGATCCATGTAGCTAAATGTGTAATAACTTACTCGCTAATAATTCAAACTATAGCATTTTGCTTACTTTTTATTAGCTGGGTAGATGACTATGGTATTGCGGGTAGCGCCTACCAAAGTCTATTTTATACTATTTCGGCTTTTAACAATGCCGGGTTTGCGCTAGACAGTAATAGCTTAATGGCTTTTAAAAGTGATATATCTGTTAATCTTATTATCAGTGCATTATTTATAATCGGTGGTTTGGGGTTTACCGTTTTAATAGATATATATCAACAACGTCGCTGGCATAAATTAGCAATCAATACACGTATTGTATTAATTGCGAGTGCTGTAATTAATTGCTGTGCATTTTTGCTTATTTTTTTATTTGAATATTCAAATCCAGCCACTCTGGCCAACCTACCTTTCAACGAGCAAGTAATTGCAGCCTGGTTTCAAGCTGTAACACCGCGTACTGCAGGCTTTAATACTTTACCTATTAGCCAGCTAACTTCCGACTCAACATTACTTACATTGTTATTAATGGTAATAGGTGGTGGTTCGGTAAGTACAGCAAGCGGTATTAAAATTGGAACTTTTGTTATTTTACTACTTGCTATGTATAGCTATTTACGCCAAAAACCACAGGTAACCGTACTTAACAGAGAGCTAAGCGACAAACTTGTGATAAAAGCACTAAGCGTTGTAATTTTGTACTTATTTACAGCTTTTTTGAGCATTATGATAATGAGTAAAATTGAGCAAGCGTCACTTTTAGATATTACTTTTGAAGTGATCTCGGCATTGAGTACCGTAGGGCTATCTCGGGATTTTACTAGTAACTTAAGCTTGCCAAGCCAACTAATAATTATTTTACTTATGCTGATTGGCAGAGTTGGTCCACTGACATTTGCGTATTGTTTTGCAAGACCTAAATTACAACCTCTTAAGTTTGCTAAAACGACCATCCAAATAGGATAACTATTATCATAGCTACTTAGCCAGCATAATCCCCCAAGAAATAATAGAAGCCAAATGTAGAATTTTCTCTTATTGTAAACACAGGAGAAAATTATGAAAAAAGCACATTTTTCAGACAGTCAGATCCTTGCCATTTTAAAACAAGCAGAAAGCGGCGTGCCTATTGAAGAAGAAAAGGAAATCCTAAAAAAGCTACGGTGAATTCAATGAGTCAATACAACATCTTATAATTTATTAATAATTAGGTAGCTATGACTGATTTACCAAACATTGCCGTGAAGTATTTAATATACATCGTAGTAGCTATAAATATTGGGCAAAAAGACGCGTAGTATTAATCCTAAAAAAGTTAAAGCACGCGTTATGGTAAAAGCATTTACGCAGTAAGTGCGGCTCTACGGGTCCTAGAACAATAGCAACAGTTGCTAAAGCTAGAGGCTTTACGTTAAGTCGCTATATTGCAACTCGTTTAATAAAACAGCAGAAATTCGTGTGGTGGTATTACGTTTATCTAGACTGGAAATCGTTGGGTATACTTGGCGTTTATTATGAATTTATTTTCCAGAAAACCCGTCGGTTGGCTATGTAACAACCGAATGCAGAGAAAGCATCAACGATCGCCTATGAATTACGAGAGCGCTCAAAAACGTCATGTTTCATTCTGATCAGGGAAGTACATATACAAGTAAACATTATCGACAATTACTATGGCGATATCGGATTGAACAATGTATGAGCCGTCGAGGTAATTGCTCAGACAACAGTCCAATGGAGAGATTTTTAAAAATTTAAAAACAAAATGGATAACATAAACAAGTTATCAATGACTTATAAAAGCTGAAAGTGCGGTGTTTAAATACATTTTTTGATATTACAGCCAAGTAAGAGCTCACAACTATAATGGTATGTTGACCCCAATGAGCCAGAGAAGCGATACTGGTTTACACATAAATCCGTGGCCAAATTTATTCGACTACTAGAGTTTGAACTTTCAGATCTAGCTAACCAATATCAATGCCCATATAAAAATAACTGTATAATTTCGTTTACTTAACATCAGACATAAAAAAGCCGCATTTCTGCGGCTTCTCATTAGGACGTTAGTCCATATGTATTACTTAAAAACTAGTTACCACCAGTTGAGCCAGTAGTAGTTGAACACTCAAGTGAAACAGATGCTGATTCATCAGTATCATCAGCAGTTACTGAAGCAGTAAGTGTTTCAATTGAAGCTAACCCACCAGAAAAAGTAGCTGTTAATGAATAAGTTTCACCACTAACTAAATCATTTAATGCGTAGTTACCTGCGCCATCACCCATTGCACGTTTTTGTGCTTTACCTTCACGCTTGTAGTATACAGCAGCGCCTGAAGCAACGAATGACTCTCCTGCACCATTACTACAAGTACCATTAATTGTGAATGACTCTGATACGTAAGTTACAGGGCTTACAAGTGCAACATTAATGTCACCACATACAGCAACCTCTGAAGATGATTTAAACCATTCGTTACCTTCAACATCATTTACTGTAACGATTGCAGTATCATCTGCAGATACGTTAGTTGCATCAACTACCGTCTCATCAGTTGTAATTGTGTCGGTGCCATTAAGGTTAGCTGAAGCGTATGAAACAATTAGACCCGATGCAGGAATAGCATCACCAGAAGCTAAAACTCGGATTTCATTGGTACATGAATCTTTAACTTCAGTTGCAGCAAAAAATGTTAAGTGGTCAGTTTCAAAGCTTGCTTTGTAGTAATTATCAGCAGCTACTAATTCGCCTACAGTTACTTTTTGAGTTTCTGCAGACCAAACACCCGTATCTTCATTCTGTGAAGAAAGGCTTAGCTCGTCGCCAGTTTGAACACCCTTGCTTGCAGGAATAGCCATTGAAACAGTGATAGGTTGTGAGAACTTTTTAACTTTCACCCCACTTTCGTCACTCATTTCAACACTTGCAACGCCAACAGGTTTAATAACCGAAGTAGCACCTGCAGTATTTAAGCCTTGTGGAGTGATTGATGAACCAGCAAAAGTGCTTGTATCAGCTGCTGTTAAGTTCAAATCTAAAGTATTACCAGTGATAGCATTACCTTCAGCATCCTGTAAAATAGCTCCACCAGGAATTGTTACGCTTGCAGTAGCTTTACCATCAGCAATTGATGCAGAGATTTCGTCTGCTGAACTACCGCCAGAAACTGCTTTTGAAGTGCTAGAACTTGCTACGCCTTCAGTACTTTGAGAAACAAGTGGTAGTTGAACATTAACATCACCTTCGCTTAACTTAGTAAGGTTAATAATGTAGCTTTTAGTTACATATCCGCCAGCACTTACAATAGCAGTAACTTTAGAAAGGCTAGCGCCGTCTTTCACTACAAAAGAAAAGCTACCGTCTTCTAAATCCATAGAAGTAACAGCGTTGCCATCTAAATCAACTAAGTTAGTAGCAGCTACACCGGCTTCTAAAAATGAAACTTTAGCAGCAACAACATTGAATGTAGCGCTATCTACAACGCTACCTACAACAACAGATGTAATCTCAGCAGCCGCTTGAGGAGGTACCACTACAACAACTGGTGGTACAACTGGTGCTACTGGTTCGTTATTGTCTTTATCGCTACCACAACCACTTAAGGCAACAGCTGATGCAACAGATAAAGCCAATAGTGATTTTTTGTTAGTAAACATAGAGAGTCCTTTTATTTCCATTTCAATTAATATTTTAAGTTTTTAGTGGATTAAAAGAACCCACTAAGGTAATACTTAGTAACAGCGTAATTCTTGCGAACTTTATTCTAGCTTAAATTATATCCAATCTTGGTGCATTTTAACAATATATTATTAATAAATTAATGGAGTAAATCTGCAATTAGATAAAAAACGTCATTGTATAGTTAGCATCACATTAAAAATGAAGCCTTAACTAGTAAAAACACAACAAATGTGAACAATTAATCAATGGAATTGCTATAGCCCTACATTCTCTAGAATAAAATCGAATCTTTATTAACCCAAATATAACACTTATTACCTAACTTAGTTAGTGTTGAATACATTTATATTCGCACTCTAATAGCCGCTTTAAGTTACTTATCGGTAAAAAAAAAGCCACTCATCTAAAATATCGATTATTTTAACTATATGTAAAAAATAAGCCGCACACTTTTGTATGATCCACATAAATGATGGCGACATTTCATCACTGCGCAGTCAATAGTGCTACTGGTTTATTCAGGAGTTGGTCATTAACGAAAAAACGCGCCCAACATGTCGATTGCAAGCTACACCAAGACGAAGACTGTAAAGAACATTTACCAATTAAATTTGATGTATTTTGTGTTAGCGAACTTATAATAACTCATTGCCATATTGACCGTGTGGGCCGAATTCCTTAGCTATTTTCTCCAGGCTTTAAAAGCCATAATAGAGCACGTAATTACTGATAATGTTGTTGTTTTAGTACCTTTTTTAGTATTGGCAGTACCGATTAACTACTTTATGAACTTGAACAACTAATACAGCATCCCCAAAGCAACTGATTAAACTGAGCAATATAAAAAGTTTAAACACTTATGGGACCAGCGAGCAAAGCGTAAAGTAATAAAAAAGCACATCACCAAAAGTAATGTGCTTTTAAACTTGAAAATGCCCTAAACTACTTATAGTTTAAATAAACATCTTTTAGCCTAGATAAATTACCATAGATATAATCACTAGACATACGTCCCTGGTTTAAGAAAGTTTTATCTAAACTAATTGCTGTACTAGGAGTATAACCTTGGTTAAATACCAATTGGTTATGTGACTCACCAATTTGAGTACTCGCAGTATGACGCCAAGCCTCATTGCCCTTAATCTGACCAAAGCGCATTACGTTCATATCTTTTCGTGGTGTTAATGGAATACTAAAAGCCAAGCCAACTTTTCTGACAGCCGTATCTTCTAAAAATATTGACAGATAGCTATCGCCGAACCAAAAACGGCTCTCTACTTTGGCGCCTGTGTCTTCACTCCAAAACTCGCCTGCGGTTGCATGTAACGTGATGTTTTTCTCAACCCAATTATATTGGTAAGACAGCGTTTTATAGTCACGATCACCTTGGTAATCTTCATACTCAAAATACCCTACATTAGCCGTTATTTTATGACGACCAGCCTCGCTTAACCAAGTTGTTTCATTGGTTATGCCTGTATAATCGTAAGTTTCTTTGAAAAAACCAACTTGAGTTTGGTTATATAAACCAAACGGTAGCTCTAATGTTTGATAAAATACAGCACGATCAATTCCTGTTTTTTCACGCAAACGCCTAAAAGGCGCATTGTTGTCAAAATCATCACTATTAGCGACATGCACTTGACCACCCGCAGTTACCCCAGCACCATGCCAAAGAGGTAAGTCTATGTCAGCACGCAGCGCAAGCGAAAAGTCGTACACACCTAGCTCTGTAGCGTAAGCATTTGTTAAAGCCGGACCAAAAGTAACACGAGGCTTGAAGTAAGGGCTATTTGTACGTGTTAAACCAACCCACGTAACCCCTTTAGGCATGACTAATGAGCCTTTCGTAATATTTAAATCAGGAGTGATGTCTCCTTCAATAAATTCACGATAGTTATTAACTTGTCCCGTAATACTCATTAAAGGTATATCGTATTTTGCAAGCACGACATTAAATTGCGCATTTATTGGGGTAATGTACTCAGCGATACGCCCTAACACCAAACCAAATGCATCAATATCATTTCGGTTAAATATTGAGTTTTCAAACTGAACTATTATTTGATTTTCTGAGTTAAAGCCGACAAGTAAATTCTCAAAACCATCTTGCGCTAACTTTGCCTTTAGTGATGCAACTTGCCTGTTAACACTATTCGGTGCATTATTTTCTTTAGTATTGTGCTGTGCAACATGGCGTTTAATAACGGGGCTTGACTGAGCTGCTAACGCGTTATCTTTAATTGCCGATTTTTTAACTGTTAAATAGCGTGACTCAGCACGATTAACCACTGTACTTTGCTCATTTATAGGCTGAGGCGCTGCTTCTAATGAGCGGTGTTTAACACTGCTTGTTAGTGGTGTACTGAAGTTAACACCCCAATACGTGTTTTGCTCATCAAAGTCGCTACTGCTATAAAACCGACTTGTTAATGTCAGTGTGCCCAAATCATAAAGCCACTTTTTAGGGATTGTGATTCGCGCAGCTGCATTTTCAGCTTCGCCGTCGTGCTCAGCTTGTAAAGTAAACCAATCAAAGGGTTGCCACTCAATTCCAGCAAATGCACCATCCATTTGCCCGGTCAAGCGCTCACTTTTAGACATACCTGCACTAAACCTAAAGTCACCGAACGTTTTGGATGCGACCGCATAATACGTTTCGTAATTATTTGCAGCGCCGCCAACATCTTTAGCGCCAAACGCCAAACTAAACCAATTTTTAGGAATGTAAGGTATTTGATATTTAGCATTAAATGATAAATCGCGCAGCTGACCGCGACCCTCTTCATAAAACAAATTATCATTCATGGAATTTGCAGCTATTTGCCCACTAGCTTCAAAGCCACTAAATAATCCCGCTGAAAAAATAAAATTATGGCCGTCTTCATATTTAGCACCACGCAAATCCAACTGGTTATTATAACCGATATCAATTATGCCAGTATCTAATACCTCTGCCGTTGGGGTATTAATTAACCCTGTGTAGCCATTAAACGACTGAAAACTAGTTAGCTCGTCGGCTGCAATGGCCGGTAAACACAAGGTTGCTAAACCACCCACAAATAAAGGCTTAACTCTGTACATAAAATAGGTCCGTGTAATTAATGTTTATAATTTTACATTAACGTCAATATAACATACCCACAACTCAAAACCGTAGATTTACTTTCCAATTATATTAATTTTTTAGGCTTCATTGACGTAAACCTTCCTTAAAATATCTTACTTCAACTTATCTTTTTTTCTCTTTTAACTTGGCAATATTCTGATGTCCACCAAACCTATGGTATTCATTACAGAGGTGAACCGACCCCTTCGTTATTCTATATCGAATTTTGTCATATCGCTGATTAAATACTGATATTGATATATAGTACTTAAGAATTAGTTCTGAAATAAATGAGCTTTATACCAATATGGGTATGTGTGAACGAGTCGCAGCTAACTTTTTTTTGATACATACCCTTCGTGCCCATTCTATGACTTAGTCCATAAAACTCCATTATTGGGCAACACCGTTCATGTGTCTAAAATTAAGGTAATTACCCGCTTTTTAATGACCAGTGATGCGTTGTTGTCTGCATTCTCAGTATTGTCGAAATTGGCGCCTACAAAGCCTTCTTTTGTTTTAAGGTTATCAGAGTGAGTGTGATCGCATTTGGCGTACTCCTGACTCCAATCAGCGTGGTTTACTTTGAATATGGCTTTACCTGCTTGGTAAGCCTTATATTTGGTCTAGGTACCTATGATGTGTCAGCCAGCATTTAGGGTCGCTTTGTTTAATTTAGTTGTAAAAAGGTGATTCAGATCAATAAAACTAAAATATACTAATAGATATTGCTCTTATGACTGTAAAAAATATCATCACGAAGTTATAGTTACTCCCTTTGAGGCTAAAAGCCTAACAAAACCTACTTCACCTGTTTCTCTAAACGTTATTTAAAATGCGAAAAATGATTGGTAACTAAATAATGGGTATGTGTTATAAGTTGTTCACTAGCATTGAAAATACTCCTTTATTTTAACGAAAGAAATTATCGATTAATAAAGGCAAAACGAACTTTCTCATACTATAAATAAGTACTGGTCAAAGTTTTACTCGCCTAACCGCCAACACGAATACTGTTGGTTAATCAGCTCGAGTAGCCTCATAAATTATAAAAATGGAGAGCTCAAGTAATTACTTCTTTCATTGAAAAAAAGTAATATTGCCTAAATATAATGAATAACGACGACTCTAACCTTCTTCTGTATATCTCCGCCCTTTTATGCTGTTGTTTATTTCACTCAACAGCACTGGCTACGACCTCGATACCTGTGCAAAAAATCCAAGGAAACGACGTAATTATTGAACAGTTTAAAATGGGTTACTTTACTGATGTAACAGAAAAAATGCAGTTAAATGAAATACAAAAACAAACGTTTCGCATTTCTTCCAATCGTATTTCACTCGGCACAGCCGCTAAAGTAACGTGGGCAAAAATAGAACTAGAAAATTTAGATAAAAAAATACAAAAAATCTATCTCCACCACCCTTATGCATACCATAATCATAAAGTAGAGCTTTATGAAGTTATCGATAACACATTAGTCCGTGAACGCATTCTTGATATGGATGACCCTGCAACATTACAATGGATGTACCGTGGTAGCGCCGTTTTTGATATAGAATTACAAAATAAAAAAACATTATATATAAAAAGTATTTCCTTCTCTCACCAATGGTTTAGCCTTAACCTTTACAATGAAGACCAGTCTAAAAGAGCCTTGTTGGGGCAATATACCGATATCGCGCTGCTTGTAGGGATGATACTTGCACTTATTATTTATAATTTTTTACTTTTTATTTCATCGCGTTTAAAAGAGCACTTCTATTATTCATGCTATCTCGTTTGTGGTGGTTTTTGGATTGCACTTTCATATGGGATGTTTGCCGATTTCTTCAATATCTTTGGCTCCATTACTTTGAAATGGCATCTATCTTTAGTCGCAATGCCAATATTTTTAATATTGTTTATGATCAATATTTTCGAGACTAAAAGTAAATACCCAATTGAACACAGGGCACTTATATCAATTATAGTTTTATTAACTATAAACTTTATTTATGGTTTATTTGATATTGTAACAGCCCTTAAGTACTCAAGTTCACTCGCTGCTGTAATGATGGCTGTTAGTCTCTCTGTTAGTTTTTCTATGTTATTTCGAAAACACCCCATCGCACTATTCTTTTTAATAGGTCATGGGTTATTTGTCATCTTTAGTATTTTGGCTGTCTTCTTTTACAAAGGAAAAGCGGAATTTAACTATATCAACAGTCACGGTGTAGGCATTGGTATTATGTTAGAAGCCCTCGTTCTATCGCTTATTATCGCCTATAGAATTCGAATATTAGAGAACCTAAAAATAAAACAAGCGGATCTTCAATTATTAGCATCAACAGACCCTTTAACACAGTTATTTAATCGCCGTCATTTTAGTCTTGCTGCGACGGAGTTATTAAACAAAGCAAAGCAAATGCCTAGCCCTATCTCTGCTATTATTATTGATATAGATCATTTTAAGCATGTTAATGATACTTATGGGCACGTCGCTGGCGATAAGTCGTTGAGGTGTGTCGCGGATATTATTAGACAACATTGTCGTATACACGATTTATTAGCCCGCTATGGAGGCGAGGAGTTTGTTATTCTCATGCCGGACACAAGTTCAAATAAAGCCTATATTTTAGCGGAGAAAATTAGACAGACATTAGAAAGCACTCAAATAAGCATAAACAAGAACTTATTTATTAATTTGACAATGAGCATTGGGATCTCAGAAGTTGAACCGGAAGATATAGACGTGGATGAAGCGATTAATCAGGCTGATAAAGCGCTTTATATAGCAAAAAATAATGGTAGGAACCAAACCCAGTTATTTACATCCTAATAACTTAATTTATCTGGTTCAACAAGAAGCCGTCTGCTCATAAAGTTTGCAAATTATCTTGATAACTTACTCGTTTATTACCTAAATAGCTCCTATTAAAGCGGGATAACAGTATAAGAGCAAATTCATGATCAGCGAATTCAGAGCCTACTTTACGATTTTTCTGCTCAATAAACTATACATGCTTTGATACTCGCTTAAATTTTGAGTATCAAAGCAATTAAAAACTCGCCGTAGCAAATACGGTTGGGTAACTTAAGTAAATGTATAAATTTAAATATTTTACTTAAGTTACTTTAATAGGTAGATATCATTACCCCTAGGATTGGGAAGCAATTAAAAGGAATGGCAATGATTATATCCAAGCTCAACACCTCTATTTTTTATCTACCGGCAGCAGCTAGATACCTCATACGGAAGTATATTTCCACCTAGTTTACAACATTAATTTATATTCAATTGAAAATCATATATAGGAATTATTTCAAGGTCTTTGGCTCTAAAAATCGTTCAGTTAGCCACTTACCGTTGAATGACTAGATATGTGATCTGGAGAAATAATAATTTAAACGGCCTTTCCACTCTTGGATATAAAGTATCTAGCTGCTATCCATACAAATAGGACCAATCTAAAAACTAACTGAATTGAATGAAACAATATGTTTGTTAACGCAATAATCAATAAAATACACAAGGAATATACATGTATACGAATTTATTTAGAGTGCTAATCTTAGACCTTTCCACTATCACATTAGTGGCATGTGGGGGGGGGAGGAAGTGAAAAACAGGAGGCTCCTCCTATAGTAAGTTTAGATGGTGGTGCATTGGGCTATTTAAGCCCTGAGAAATTTGAACTATTAAATGTCGCTTAACGAAGTGTCCACTATTGATGGTTCAGATCAGATTGATTCCACATCAATACATAATACTTTGATATTAAATGACGTATTAGTATTAAATTGGGTTTCAAATTTCACATAAGTAAAATACTCGAAGCTACCTTATATAATGAATCAAGCAAGCGTCGGGTAATTCACTTTGTTTATAAACACCAGCATAAGTGTTCTTTGTGTGATCACAGTCGGGAAAGATTTGTAGTAAGCAACTAATAAGCTATTTTTTTGTGATGAAGTGAGTGTAATGCAATGTCTCCAGTTTGTATTGCTGAATTGAACATCGCTAATATTAATGAGCTATCCGCTGCAGCATTGCGGATAGCAAAAAACTTTATTTAAAATATTTTATGTGGCTTTATTAATTGTAGGACTCAGAAAGAGCAAAGTTACAATTGGCACATTGCTGGATACTTACTTTTTTTAGTTAAAAGCCGACGAGTGAAAGCTGAGAAGTCCATGTTATCAAGAGTTACGCGGGCTGATTGCGCAATGAAGCCTAAGAAGTACTTTTCTAAAACAGCACAGAAGCTGAAAGCCTTTAAGAAAAAGCGCTATATTAATAATGTAGCGTAGTCTATTTAAGAGTGGCTTCTTCGTAAGTAAAAGCAACCCAATAAAAAATTACTATAATCTAGATAATACGAACAACATGCAGCATAACGCAGGTTCCCTTTATCCCCTCTTTGCTACTTAAATACGTTACTAGAAAATTGCAATAAATAACGTAGAAATAACAATAAAATTATTTAACTTAAATGAATTTAATGTTAAGTTAAGTATGTAATTTATTTCCCCAGGGTCGGGACGCAATTTAAAAGGAATTATAATGATTTTATCTAAACATCTAACTTCTATGTACCATTCGCTAAAAGAAAATCCCACACATAGCAATAATTTATTTTTAATTAAGACATAGTATTTAATAAAAACAATACAACAATATTTTAATATTAAGACTTTAATTTACTTAACAGGTCATAAATTTAAACCTGAGTTCGTCTGTTTTTTTTTAAAATATAATGACTTTTATTATTCTATTTTAATTACCGCATAAAACTCATTGCGTTAATTTACATTAATACACATTTAAAAAGCCAAATATCACGTTGCCTTTACTGTATTTCACTTAAAAAGTGGTCAGATAATTGAGGTCGTTTTTTATTTTTGTGTTGGTTAAGCTACTTTTATTAGATTAAAAAATAGATAGATACGTTACTTCAAAACAGTATATTTAAATAAAAAGGTTAAAAGGGAAATGAAACAATTATTTAAAGGCATATCATTAAGTGTATTTTTACTTCTGCTTAGTGCATGCGGAGGCGGCGGTGATAAAGCTACTGAAACTATAACCCCCCCACCTCCGGTAATAGAACCACCTAAAAATAACGTACCAACTTTAAGCTTTAGTACGTCATTAGAGCTTAATGAGCTAGAGACTAGCACTGTAGAAATCACTGTTAGTGATGCGGATAATGATCCTATTTCGCTATCTATAACCTCTTCACATCCTAGCTTAATGGTTATTAGTGAAACCGACGGTCTGCTCAGTCTCACAGCTAAAGCTGTTGATGAAGACACCCAAATTACGATCGAAATAGTTGCATCAGACGGTACTGATGAGGTGTCAGGTATTTTGAATGTATTAATAAAAAACATTCCTGAAGTAGAACTTGAGCTTTCCGCAACTAATCTTACTATCAATGAGTTAGAAAGCGGCAGTATTACATTTGAATCTAAAAATGGCGCCGTCACAGTGGTATCTGACACCCCTGCTATAGCCTCTGTAGAACGTATTGATAATACACTAACCATTACGGGTGCTGAGGTTATAGAAGACAAAAACGTTAACATACTTGTCACTATCAATAACGCTGAAACAGGCCAATCACTCACTAAAACACTGACTGTATCGATATTAGATGTGCCTGTTTTAGAAGGCGTTATGGAACTCGCTATGCCAATTAATAGCGAAGGGGTTGTTGCTATCGAAACCAATACAGAAAATGTGATACCAGTACATTTAAGCTCAACAACCAATGAATCATTAACATGGTCTATTGAGAGCTTAGAAAGTAATGATGTAAATTCCCCCGATGCGGTGATCGACATGATTGAAAGCTTTCACCAAAAAGATGGATCTTTTATTATAAAAACTCGCACCCTCTATAACGAAACACAAAAATTTGATTTTTTATTAAGCTTAAAGGTAACGAATGGTATCAAAAGCAGTATTAAAACATTTGTTTTAAGATTGGCTGATCCAATTAATAGCAAGCCTTTAATATCAATTAATAACAGAATCAGCGCTTATGGTGCTTTACCTATAAATACACCCACCACATTTCAAATCACCTTTACTGATGACGACCCTGAAAAAGTAAAGATAGATCTGTTAAATACCCGATTTTGGTTCGGCGATGAAGAAATATTTAGTTACACCATAGATGATATTAATAACACAATAACCGTTGATCCAGGTGACGCACAGATTGGTGACGAATTTGGTGTCTTTTTAGCTTATACAGATATCAATTTATCTGATCTTGGTGGCTTTAGGTTCATGGTTAGTCACGTAATGGGAAGTTACGAAAAAGAAAATTTGGACTATGTAAAAATAGTCAATAATAAGCTTAGTGCGCTAAAGGAATATCAATATCTCATCGAGTTTTATACGCAAGTGCTAGAAAATAATAATCTATTAAATCACTCTGAAGTTACTCATTTTAATCAAGCAGCCAAGATTTTAGATTCAGATAGTTATACTATTATACTGAACTCAATCAGTACGCTTGAAACTAATACTGTACTTGGTATAGATGAAACGTGGGATGAAGAAACAGCTGAGTCATACAAAGCATTAATTGATTCACACATACAATCTGCTGAAACATTCTATAACCGAAATGCACATGCACTCGTTAATGAGTTGGTGCTGCGCTCTAGTAATTTACTCCCAACATTTGAATTTGAAGAGATACTAAATTTATATGATACAGAAAATAATCTGTATAGCCGTTTTGCTGGCAACGTAAAATATGGCGAGTATGTGGATGGTAAATTTATATTTTCTGATGAATATTCATTTTTAAATGCAATCATCGAAAAGTCAGTAGCAGATACAACCACCGTGTTTGAACATAAATAAAAGGAATTATAATGAAAAATTGTATTAGGTTATCTACCTTGCTTCTGATATCAGCCCCCACATTGGCGTCAATCGTAGCTGATGAGGTAGAGATAGGAAATCCAGAAGTTCGACACGAAAAGTTTAATTTAATTGTTACTTTTAAAGACAAGAATATACACAATTCATTATTACTGGATCCAAAGCTTGAAAGCATTCTCAAAAAAGAAGCGCAGCTGTCAAATATACCTTTATCTAGTGTTAAACAAAAATATAATGTAGCGAAAGCAATTGATCGTGCTTATGGTATGGCAAAAATAGAATCACTCAATACCGATTATAATTTAAAGTTCTCACATCAACGTTCAATGGCATTAGACGCTGACTTGATTTCTGTAGATACATCTTCCTCGCCAAGAAATGCTCAGCAATTAGTACTGAAGCTAATGGCCTCGGGCGACTTTGAAAGTGTGATGATAGATACCCCTGTATCCAAACAAAATTATAATGATCCTTATTTTGATCAACAGACTTATTTTCAACCACGTACTTTAACTAATCATTACGGCCAAGACTATGTGAAAATGCGTGAGCTAGCCGTCAATAACTTGGGTAGAAAAATTCGCATAGGTGTTGCCGATTCAGGGTACTTCCCTCATGAAGATATAGAAGAACTTGTTGAAGGCTATGATTTTTTGATCTCAGAAAATGCATTGCTCGCAGAACCAGAGACTCGAGATGATGATCCTACCGATCTAGCATTCTTAGCAGATGGCACTATTTGTCATGATGGCCATGGACTTAGCGTAGCAGGTTTAATTGCAGCTGAAAGTAATAATACTCTTGGTGTTGCGGGGGCCGTTGACTCTAATAATGTTGAAATGGTGTATTCGCGCGTACTGGATTGCTTTGGTAATGGCTCTAGCTCAGGCCCCTTAGATGCGGTTGCGTGGATGTCAGGCGAGAGTGTACCAGGTGTGCCAGATATTGAACAAAAAGTAGATGTTATTAACTTATCATTAGGTGGTTATTCAGCGACTGGGTGTTCTGACTATACTCAAGCGATTTACTCTAAAGCGAGAGAAAATGGCGTAGTTGTTGTGGTCGCTGCTGGTAATAACAATAGTGATGCTGAAACTTTTGTACCCGCCGCCTGCAATGATGTTATAACCGTTGGTGCAACTACAGTAGATGGTAGTATAGCTTCTTTTTCAAACTTTGGGGATCATATAGATGTGATGGCTGCAGGTACTAATGTATGGATGCTGTCAAGCGATGAATTTAGTGAACGGTTATATTTTCAAGGTAGTGGTACTTCAATGGCGACGCCTAATATTGCAGCTGGGGTGAGTAATTTATTATTAACCTATGGCCATTTGACGCCTCTGCAAGTTGAGGAAATGTTAATTGCTAATGGCCAAGGGTATAGTCGTAACTCACTGTGTGGACAATTAGGCTGTGGCGGTGGCGCTGTCGATATGGGTAAGTTAATGGAAGCGATCCCTAGTTTGCCTGTGATCAATACATACACTAAAACTCATCGCTACGAAGACTATAATTCTGAAAATCAAATTCAGTGGTTAACTCAAATGAATAAATTTACTAATGTCTGTAATACGGTTCAATATAAATGGGGGCAGTTAGGAGGCATAGCCGATAACATAACGTATAAATTGTATATGTTAGAAAGCGACAAAATGGTTTACAAGGAAACTGTAAATTCGCCTCAAAAAATATACGATCACAATTTAGATACTATTGTTGGGGTGCAAGCATGCTCACAAGGGGCTTGTGGCAACATAGTCCAAATGTTAGGTCATGTTAACAAACCTGATTTCTGTAATACAGAGTCCGCTATTTAGTTGTTCAAAGAGGCCGTTTGAACTCCCTTATTCAAACGACCTCTTCCTGTCAGTATATTAGTAATATGATCACAATTAGTTAAACAGGCTTGTTGGAGTTGCGCTAAACCTAGAATAGAAAACCTGCTTTAGCTCATTAGGCATGAACGAGGCAATTCTCGACGGCTGTACGAAAATACTAATATACTAATATACTAATATACTAATATACTAATATACTCGGCAATTGAAATTCACTAAGCGTTGAACAACACCCAACTAACAACAAATGCGCACCACTGTTCAATTGAAATATATGTGGCTTTCAGATTTATTCTTTAGGTAAATGAGAATACTTTAGTCAACCTGATTTCATAAGAAAAATTTAATAGTTTCATTATTCTTTTCATTGCGTTATAAGATAAGTAGAGTACCAGAATTTGCTCTGGATTGACTTAAAATTAACTGAAATGGAATGTGGTTATGTCTTTTGAAAACTTTATTAGTGATTTCTTCCACGGTAAAAAGGTAACTTATTGTGGCCAAAGCTTACCTTACGACCATTTGTCTGGCTCAGACAGCTTAGTACCTCTTATACTTATCATGCTGAATTCGTGTTTAAAAGGCACTGTAATTGAAGATAAAATAGTGACATTTGATCTCTATAGGCAAGAAGAATCATTATCGGGTTTAAAAGCTAAAAACATCACCTTCCATCATGCTAGTTGTGTCAAATTGCTACTCATTAATTTTCCAATTTATGAAAGCCTTACAACCGTATTATCTGATGATAGTATATGTATTACGAAGTTGATAGATACTCATAAGTTCAATAGTGAAGAAATTACCGATGGTGAGGAAGTAACGATTGATCAAGCTATACATACTTGTTTTTACTCCAGTTATAAAGTAGAGCTTCCTGTATCAGTGCTTTACGATACAATCCGGTTGTACGATAGAGAAACACATAGTGCGCGTTTAATTGAAGCTGTTAAGACCCCCGCTACGCCTCCTTTTTGCATAGAAAAACATTACTCATCGCTATCAAAATCGATAAAAGAATTATTTGATGAAATAACGATTGTTTCAACGGCTAGTTATCTTTTGAAAAACTCAGATATAAGTGTCTCTAGTAATGAATATTCAAGACTAAAATTAGATAAAGTCACTCTTGATACCTTTTTCTCTGCCATATTAAGTACTCCTGTAGTGCTTGAAGCCTTAGCTACAGAATTATCTTGCTTTCATTATCAAATTATTTTCCCTCAAAATGTCTATGCTTTTCGTCAGAACATTCATGAAGTAGCCGATATACGCACCTTTGATTCATCAAAAGGGAATTCTACAAACTGGTATAGAGAAGCAAAACGTCCCCTATCTAATCTTAAATTCAATCCATCAATTGAATCATGTTTAAACAATGCCTTTGATGGCGCCTTTCTCGACATAAATATATTAATAAGGTCACTATTAGAAGTAGACGATGAGTTCATTAATGAACTTAAAGCAGTAAACAGTAGTGTAAACCGCTCTGTAAAATCTTTAAAGGCATCAAAAAATATACAAGAAGAGTTAGGTAAGCGTATCATTGGTCAAAGAAAAGCTATGGAAGGAATAGCTCAAGGCTACCTATCATCGTGCTTACATCTTAACGAAGGTCCTCGAATGATTTATACATTTGCAGGGCCCTCTGGTGTAGGTAAAACATACTCTGCTAATAGCTTTGCTGAGTTGCTAAATGATGTTGAACACACAGGCTATACATTCAATGTTTATAATATGGAACATTTTACTCATAAAAATGACTCAATGAAATTAATGGGTTCTGGGAATCAATATACGGATGCGTCTCTTGGCCTACTTACAAATTTAGTCAGAAGCAACCCAAGGCAAGTATTACTTTTTGATGAAATTGAAAAAGCACACCCTAATGTCATTCAATCGCTTTTAACTATTCTAGATTCTGGGCATATAGAAGATGCAACTAGTTCAGATAAAATTGACTTTACTCAATCGATCATCATATTTACGACAAACCTTGGTCAAGATTTATTCACTAAAAGCAAGCAACATCATCAAATAAACGTCTTTGATGTACTTCGAACATCTAAAAATGGGCAAACAGGACAAAGTCTTGCTCCTGAATTTGTAAACCGCCTTTCCAAGGGTTATTCAGCCTTATTTTCAAGCATGAAAGTAAACCATTTCATTAAAGCTGCTGAAAAGATACTAGAGCACGACACACTTGGTATTGATGGCATAACCTTTAAATGGCCTGAGTGCTTCCCTGAGTTTTTTCTTAAAAGTTTAGCACCCGAAATTACAATGCGACAAATAGAACATTCATTACCTCAATTACAAGCTAATATTTTACAAAAATCAATTTCGTATTTAGATGAAGAACAGAGTAATATTTTAATCAATGTTAATGTATGTAATCCGTTAGAAAACAAGAGCTCTAATGTATTTTTAGTTTTAGACGATGATAAACGCGTTTATGATGCCATTAATAACTCACTACATAACGAAAGGATTACTCTTTGTACGGATACAAACGACATCCCCTATCTCCTTAAAAAGTTAGGTCCTCAGAGTATTTTAATAGATGTAGATTCATTAGAAACAAATAAATTTGCAGATTTAATTGATGAGCTATATAACAAAAATCCTCAGCTTATTTTATTTTCTTATCAATTAATGAGTGAATCACATTCAAGGTATAACGCTAACCACGAAGAGATCCGAGAGCATTTTTGTTTAGATTCGATGACTCTCACGCAAGAACTGACAAGCATGTTTAAACGAATTGATTTTTATATTGATACTGAAAATTCACTAAGTCGGATGCGCAATCAGAATCTAATGCTTAAATACAATATTTCTGTTGAATCATCTTCTAAAGATATTGAGGTTACTTTTAATAATTTACATACTCATCAGCTAATTTATTCAAATGATCTTCGAGACAGTGATTTTTTCTCTCAATCAGCCCCAACGAATAAACTATCTGATGTAATTGGTCTTGATCGCGCTAAAAAACGGCTTAATGATGTCATCGGTTGGCTAAAATATCCATCAAAGTTAAGTAACTTCGGCATTCCCGTCCCAGCAGGCTACTTATTCGCAGGTCCTCCGGGTACTGGAAAAACGCTTCTCGCAAGGGCCGTTGCCGGTGAATGTGATTTGCCTTTTTTCAGTGTATCAGCGGCGGAACTTTCAGCTTCGCACCATGGTGGAACAACACAAAATATTAAGAAGTTATTTGCGACGGCTAGAAAGTATGCACCCGCTATTGTTTTCATAGATGAAATAGATGCCATTGCAGCGGCAAGAACCGCAGGTACCTCTGGGGCGGCTCAGGATGCAAACCAAACAGTAAACGCACTATTAACTGAAATGGATGGCTTTGATGATAAATGCCAAATTTTTGTGCTAGCTGCAACAAATCATCCTGAAAAACTTGATAGCGCAATTACACGCCCAGGGCGGTTTGACGAAACAATATATTGTGATTTGCCCAATAAAGAAGCACGGAAGTTATTTTTTACTAAGTACGCTTTAGATCATAACTTGAACTGGACTGAAGCTGAGCTGCTTAACCTAGTTGCTCTTTCACAAGGTATGTCCCCAGCTGAAATTCAACAGGTATTAAAAGAAGCTATTCAATTTACAGTATCCAACAATGTAGAGCTTACTAAGGAAGTCATTGAAAAAACGATGATAAGAGTAAGGTATGGCTCTCCTTCCGAGCATTTGTTTTTAAGCGGAGAAGAGAAACGTAAAACGGCCTATCACGAAGCAGGTCACTTACTGGCACACCATATTTTATTTCCGAAACAACATATTGATTTCATCACTATAGAGCCACGCAATCAAGCGCTTGGGTTTGTAGCTACACGGCAACCAGATGAATACGAAAGCTACTCAAAAATTACTATCATGCGTAAGCTACAAATGCTACTTGCTGGCCGAGTTGCAGAAAAGCTGTGTACAGGCTCTGTAGATGAGATAAGCACTGGTGCGAGTAATGATATTGAAAAAGCGACACAATTAGCTATGCATGCAGTTTATCAAGGGGGGATCGAGCCCTCTGTAGGGCCAGTAAATATCAGTCTTCTTACACGCTTTGAAGAGAGTGACTTACTTGCTAACGCGCAACATGCAGTAAAAAGGTGGATTGAAACCGCAGAAAAAGATGTTGAAGAGTTACTTATTGAGCACTATTCATTACTAGAATTAGTTGCTGAAAAGCTAATTGACGAGGAGTCATTAATGGGACATCAAATTTCAACGTTACTAGCCGGTAAGTAATCATTAGTTTACTTACCTCGTTAAAATGCTTTCATTATCTATTTTTACAGTAACTAACTAGAAATCCGCTACTAACAAGCGTTTTTCTAGTTATATTTAACATGTCATTGTCTATAAAAATTACACTAATACGGTAACCCCCCATTTTTAATGGGGACTATCTGTAGAATCTCAGCTGTTTAAATTTACAGTTTTTGTATCGGTGTTACCTCGAGACTTTCCTGACCAATGATCCCAGCCACTTCACCGCCCGAATTGAGCAAGGGTTTAGGCGATACTGCTAAGTTTTCATAACACACGTTCGTTTACAAATTTTAGCCATTCACTTCGCGGGCATAATGAGGGAAAAAGTATGAACGCCCAGAAACGATCGTTGTTAACTCTTCTCTAGTCAGTACCGTTATCTAAACTTAACAAAGTATCCATAAACTCGCGTTCTTTTGGAGACAAAGAGCTCATCGCTTTTCTTACATTTTCTTGATAGCTCTGTAATGTAGCTTTATCGCTTTTAATAGCGTTGTCTAGAGTCTGCTCATATTTAACCAACAGTGCGCTAAGTTTCTCTGTATTTTTCAGATTAGCTTGATGAGATGAATACGCTAGATAAAGCGCAGAACACAGGGCTAAAAAAGTTGTAATATCAAACTTGAAAGTAATAAGTCTTGGTTTTTCTTGTTCTGTCATGCGCCTTTCTCCATTAACAAAGCGAGTTTAAATTTGATTATTTCAGCTTGTTTCACAAGATCAACTAATTGCTGACTTTCTTGAGAATGAAAATATTGAAGTGAAAAGAAAATAGCGGCCATCATGATGATCAACACTATATTTTCACCCATAAAATCAAGCAGCTTTATTGTTAATTTATTCATTGTAACTTCACCTCGCAGTTAGGTAATTCTTTATAATTGTTATATACGCCATTGATTGAATCGCTGATAAAATCACTATTCATAGTACCCATCACAAAACAGCGATATCTATCTGAGCGTTCAAGTTCTAGCAACAGGATATTGCCGTGGCCTTTAGCCACTAAATTTTGAATGAAGTTTAGTGCAGCTGTGTTGTTATTAAGGTAAGTACGCATCCGTTTTTCAAACTGCGACAACAAAGAGGTTTTGGCGATATTACCGCTGGCCAACTCTAACCAATATCCTGGATCATTAAGGTTACGGATATATTGCATAGTGAGCTTACTCCAATCAGGGTCAAAAAATATGCGCTGCTCTAGCAACAAACCAATATTAGAATTTTCTGAGAAGTTTGGAATACTTACCGAGCTGACTTGACCATCAGCTAATCGCAATCCCATATACATGCCTACGTTCATATCTTGGCTTAATATGGTGATGTTAGCATCGTAGGGTTTAATTATTTTTCCTTTCCCCATTAGTTCTGGCACAAAATCAAAGGTATCATGCAAAGCGTTATCAAATTTTCGAAGTGCACTTAGCTGATATGATTCATCTACAGATATGCTAATTTTGTCTACGTCGATTACGCTTTCTGTGCGGTAATTTAAGCGAGAAGGCTTTTCGATCAGTTTCCTTACACCTTTTACAAACTCAAGATCTCGATATTGCGAGTAGATGCCGCTTTCAGCATCTAATACGTAAGCAAACCCAATAGTAAAAGCTTTGTCGAAGGTATTTATTGAGCTGAATTCTTTGGCGAAACGTGTCATCATATTTTGATAAGAGTTATCGCTAGTCATCGACACCGCAATTGGCATTATTAACAAACTTGTACCTGCAACAAAAACAACTGCTAAATAAGCTTTATGCTTACGCCAGTAATAAACACATATCTTAATAAACAGCAGGACAATAGCTAACAAACTTGCGGCAATACTCACTGGCGGGATCACCGCCAATGTAACGGCATTTTTTCCCAATTCAAACATTGAACCACCCGGCGAAAACGCAGCAGCAGCGGCAGTCGAAGTTGCCATTTTTATAAACGAAATATTATCTTGGCTATCTAGCCATAGTTGTTGATAACGGCTTTCTGAAATTCCCGCTGTAAATGAAGGGAGATAAAAATCTTCCCCTAAAATCCTTTGCGCATAAGTTTGTACAATCGGTAGTTTAGCAAAGGCGACTCTATCAAGACCTGGTTTTTCTAATGCAAAACGAGAATTGGGTATATAGTTTTGCCAGCTTTTTTTAGCTTGCCCGCGATAACCTTCAATAATAATGTTACGAATACTCGATATGTCGTTTAAACGCCAATCATTTTCAATCGCCATACCCGCTTTTTGGATGGATCGTACAACTAATTGCCTCGCTTTATCTGATGCAAAAAATTGTTCGTAAGTGACTTCATCTTCAATTTCAAACGCCATATGGACAAAGTGCTTTCGGCCTTTTTCAAACATGATTTCAAGTGAAGGAGTAGACTTCATAATTTTGGTTAAATTAACGTCATCAATACTCAAATATATTCCGAAGGCTTTACCATTTTCAAACTCAAGCCCATTTAAATAGTTTGCAAACAACTGTTTTTGTTCATCCATACATTTTGAATTACAACGCGAGCTATCCCATTTTTTTCGGTATTTACGCAATGTATCTCGTATAGTTTCGTTCTCTGCGTATTGTTTGTTGTAGTCTTTAACACTTTTTAGACCTTCAACATAAAGCCGCCAATGTGAATTTACTGCTTCGTTAGCATTGGTAAGCAAAGTATTAATTTGCAGTTCAATTTTTGAAAAGTCTTTTTCTTGATTGTAGAGCTTGTAATAGGCTTCATTAGCGCGCTTATAAAGACTGTACTCTTCTTGAAATAAGCGATCAAACTGTCGAATTCTTGTGACACCATCATTTAAGAAAACCTCTTCTTGACGGTTTAAAAGATAATGATTGGCCATATTTTCTAGGTTAGATTCAATTAAAGAATTAAATCCTGTCGAGAAGTAGGCAAGTGATGGAATAAGCGCAATAAATAAATCTCGCCTAGCTTCGTCCTGGGCAATTTCGTCAAACTCTGGAAAACCTTGGATCTGAACTGCTTGGGCAAGGTAAGCTTCTTTGTAAACAATAGCTCTGACCGCGGCTAACTTTCTTTTGTTACTTGTAGTGTCAACAACTGCATCGACACTTAAACGTAAAAATGGGATTATCAAAAGCCAAATCAGCAAGAAGGCTAATGGTCTCACTAACCACTTACCTTGTTCATTTAT
The DNA here is from genome assembly GCF_011378705.1 of Pseudoalteromonas sp. SA25. Taxonomy (NCBI): domain Bacteria; kingdom Pseudomonadati; phylum Pseudomonadota; class Gammaproteobacteria; order Alteromonadales; family Pseudoalteromonadaceae; genus Pseudoalteromonas; species Pseudoalteromonas sp. SA25. Next base: position 115,436 of record NZ_WTKV01000004.1, read on the forward strand.
TTGTGTGTCAGTGGCATTAGCTGCACCACCGAGTATGTTAAATTTTGTCGGTTTAACAAAGCTAACTATAGCAAGTGCGAGACCAAACCCCGATAACACTCTGCCAAATAACTCGAGTCGTTCAGCAGCTATTCGCTTATCACCCATGATGCTTGACAGCGGTTGTGAATATAAGTCGATTAAAAGCAAGTTTAGCGATAATTCAAATGCGACATAAATGCTGAAACAAACCAATAGAACTATAAGCTTGAGGTGTTTTGTAAAGTGCTCTGTTATAGTGTGCTTCTTGTATTGAGTCATGGTTTATGTCTTATTTCTTTGATTTCTTTTTGATAATAAATGGACCGTCGCTGATCAAATCACTAGCGTCTCGTTTGCGTACATCACAATATATATAGTCTGGGTTTAAGTGTGATATTGTTTGGCACCTATCACTATTGATGCCTTTTAGATAGGCAGAATAGTTGACCGTTTTATCATCATTGGTAAGATATTGGCCTTGTGACATTAATACTTTCTGATGTTTTAGTTGATTAAAATCAGCATTACTTGGTAGGGAGAGTACAAGTTCAACAAGACTGTCCGTAGGCGCATATTCTTTCTGTGCTTGTGTAATAAAGTCTGCATTTTTACTGCAATCGGCTAGCAGATTGTTGCCTACGATAAGCGCTCGTTCTAAACCTTTGATCTTTGGCTTTGTTGAAGTGATAAGTTGCGTTCGATTATGTGTAAATAGCTGCTTCGCATAACTCTCTAGATTTACTAAAGCGCTTTGGGGTGTGTTTTCGGGTACTTTTAAAATAATTAAGTCTTGTTCATTAAGTCGTGTCTTTAACTTACTCACAACACCTGATAACACTTCTTTTGAATCTTTATTTGTCTGCGATTTGATTAAAAACCAAGTGTTATCTGCGGTGTTAAGCTCTAAATAAAACCCCGACAGTAAATCACGGTGCTTGCCGACAAAACTAGGCATTAATGTATTGGGTGAAAGACGATAGTAGAGTTGTGCATTGCACACGCCTGCAAACATCGGTAAGACTTGACCGGTATCAGAAATCACTAAATTACGTTGTTTCAATGCATGTAATAGACGCTTATCAGATGGCAAGGTACTGGTGTGTTGATAGCCTTGTTGAATTTTTATTTTCTGCTTATAGGTTATGGGGATCTTTTCTCTTGGATCAGTACTTGAACACGCTGAAAGCATCAGTAAAATGACTATAAAAAGCCCTAAATATCGCGTATTTTTTAGCATCCTTGCCTACCCTATTTAATTACTGTAAATTTTAATTTGTTAGTTACAGAGTTTAAGATTAAAAACCAATGAACTCAATGACTTCCAATTATAGTCCGGATTAGTAATCACAGCAAGAGGATTATTAATCGAACCCATAGTTCAGGTGGCATTCAGGTTGAGGCGCGGTATTTACTTGCTCATATAAAGCTTAAATCTGCTCACGATTGAGTTCGATTAAAAACTCACTCATGCTTACCATACTATTTGTAATAAAGTTATTAGTGTTATGAGTAATCAATAAAGATTCGCTAGCAATCGTATAAACAGCGCGCTACCTATGAAATTGTCCTGATAATCACCCACCAAATAACCATGGTTTAATCTCATCATAATTTTCCAAATACAAAGGCCTTTCTAAAGGATTGCTAGCTCTAACGTGTTTATTAATTAAATGAAACTGGAGATAATACTCAGCCATAGCCGCTCTTACTTTGACTGAAAAACTGTTGCCCCGCCCTTTATCCATCATGATTACGTTCTTTTGCTCACACGTTAAACTCGGTTGTGGCGCTATATGTAATTCAACGAAGGTCATCCACGCAGTGTCCTTTTCAGCGTCAATGGTCGAAGCCGAAACTAACTCAGCCTGCGTTATTCTACCTAGGTGAAAATCTCTAAATTCATTTCTAAATTCATCGAATGCCCTACAGTGCCAACGGACTCCACTATCAGCTAATGCTATTGGGTGTATTATTCGCTCTTTACCGCCAGGTTGAGATAGTGAGTAATATGTAATTTTAACAGCGTACTTTTTACTAATAGCTTGGGTAATCATTCTGACAACTTTAGGGTCAACAGAACCTGTATATAATGGGCCAAAGTCGATTGCCAATGCCCCCCAATAATCAGACTTATAAACTTGACTATTGATCCTTAAAAAGGCTGCATACTCTTGCCATGAGCCATCGATATAATGACACGAAAAAGACGCTGCAGGTTCATACCTTTTTAAGCTTTTATTGTAGATGAGTGTACCTGGGTATAGCCCTCTATAGTCAGTTAAGCTTTTAGTAATATTACTAATGGTGACTTTAAATAGTTTCGCTAAAGTTGATGCGTTTACTACACCTTCCCAATAAGCAAACATTTCAATCGCTTTTAACCTGGATCCCTTTGTGCCTAAGCCCCCATTAATCATTATATTCTCACGCCTTTTATTAAACCAAGAGGAGCATTATGAGTGATGAGATGCTCCTGTGTAATTGCTAACTTTCTCTTTCCCATATCTTCTAATATGGATTTGATTTGTGGTGGTGTTTTTTGACAGTTGATTCTTCTAAGCAACTGAGGAAACTGTTTGTCGAATTCCTCAGCTTTTGATTTCATTAAAATACTGTCAGATAAGAATGTCGGCACAACTATGTCGATATAGCAGTATTGAGATAATTTCAAAGCCATATCAATACCTGCAGCATCATGGTCAAAAAAGATACCAACATTAACACTGGGGTTGAGTTCATTAAGCATTATTTTAAGGTGATTTTGGTTTTCACCATAGCCTTTAAATAAGATAAGTGCATTTTGATATTCCTTAGGCAGATGAGGAATGACTTTATCCCAGTTTGTTATTAGCTCACCATTTTCTACAATTAATAATGTATGAATCTTAGTTATATCTAGTTTCTCATAACGCATTGAATAAACGGTGCCTGGTTGAACATGAAACGTTGAACCAATAACGGGGATCGGCGCTTTACCTGCCATAGACAACATCCCATCAAAGACGCCTCCTCTCGCCCATTTTTCATTTTTCATCTTTTTAGCTGCAATAAACCGAGTATCAACATCTAAGTCTATAACTAATAATGGTACTTCGAGTGCGTTATCAAAGTACTTTTCAATGTAAGCTAAATTTTCAGCAGTCAAATAAATTTTCTTATTTCTGATATCTGCTATATCTAGCTCTTCTACTATCATCTTAAGAACGGCGGATTCATTAATTGCTCGCGGGGATTTTTGAATTAATCGCTGAGCGGCCCGCACGGTCTTTTTATCTAACTTCATTTGAGACCTTTTTAAAAATTATGTCTTTGACATAAATAGTCCCATCGAATGGAGGGATTATTTCTCTTAATTCCTCCACGTTTGCAATTTTTAGAACAGATTTTCGCTGAGCCTCAAAGTAGCTCGTTATCATCAGCATCCAATCTTCAACACTTGAGGCAACATTTAGCTGGTGATATGCATTTTTCGCAGAGAGATCGTCAGTGTGTTCGCTGTCGAATAATGCATCAAAAAAGAATTCTACATTTTCAATCAGAGGATCCATCTTTTCATCAAGTTCAACACCACGCTCATCGGTAATAACAACGCTTTCATCCTCAGTATCAAATTGATGAGGCGTGCCGCTTGATTTTTTTAGTGCTGATAAGGATGCATCTACCAATAGCTCTTCATCCCTTGCGTTATCTAAATCGCCATAACCACCTAAAGATAACCTTTTAGCAATTGATACACACACAGGCAAATTCAAAAAAGAGGATATGTTAGGTCTATAGCCTGGCTCTGATGTGTATTTACCATGAAACGAGTCAATTAATTTATTTAACCTTTGCGCGCTTTTATCTTTCATCAGCTTATCTAGCATCTTAACCAATTTACGGTTACTGGCAGCTAAATCTTTTAGGCATTTATCGACATGAGCTTTTAAGACTTTCATAAGCAATCTTTCAAGTTGAAGGTCGACCCCTACCCAGCTATTCATTCTATCGACACTTAACTGATTGAAAACATGGTTTAACTTTGTTATTTCTTGTTTACAACGAGATGTTTGTTTAATTTTTTCATCAATGTCGCAAACAACACTAAACTCATCACCGATAATGTGATGAAACATATTAACAGTGTCTGTTAGCGTGTCCATCAACTCCATAATCGTTTCACGTATCTCATCAAAGAATCGCTCACCATCACTATAACGACGGGTTTTAGCTTGTTTATAACTTTGGATGGTATTTTCTAGGTCCTCTATCAACCCTGAAAAAGCACCATGCCTTTCTCTAAATCGGTGCCGGCTTGTTACATGATCTAATAGTCCACGGACTTTACTGTGAAGCTGAACACCTAATGACTCATCTAAATAATAGGCTAATCGGTTTTTGCTTAAAGAATTAATCACTTGCTCATTTTCTGGCAAGTCTTCAATTTGACCTCTTGCTATGTAACAAGACTCATCGATAACGTCTATATGCTTACTGAGAGCTCTTATGGCAGCCTTTGAATCTTCTTTTCTTCCCATTAGAACAACTCCACTTGTTCTTCATTACCATCACTTTCGCTTTCGATGCCCTCATATATTTTTATGAACTCTAACTGGTCGTAAATTAACGACCATTTTGCCGTAGCTGTATAGACTGCACCACTGCCACCTATTGAAGTCAGGTACTTTTCATCAACTAAGTATTGCAGTATTGAACGCAGTTTAGTTTTCGTTTCAGTCGCGTTTTGTGCTCTTTTAAACTTATGCGCGATGTTTTCTAACTGTAACTTTAGTGATGATGACTCTTCTATCGCAGCCAGTAACTCAGACTCCTTAATTCTCATACCGGCTTCTATCGGCTTTGATTCATGATCTACATTACGAACTAAACGTAACCAGTCAATTAACCCTTCTAAATTGATAATAATATATTCAAAGTGTTTTTCAACAGCGTTTCGCTTTGTTTTATCTTCAATTGAATTAAACACACAATAAAACCCTTTGCGATCTCTCGTTCTGGCAACTTTTCTACCTATACGGTGAAAGAAGTTATTTACGGACTCTTCATTCTCTGGCGTATCTAAATAGGAAAAGCTGTCTGAATTAGACACCTCACAGATGATATTTTGATTTAGCAATGCTTCAATGCAATTTTCAAAACGACTAGCCATTAGCGTCACTCCTTACAACTTGAGCAGTCGTTTGGGCAATCAGAGGGTTTTGTTTGTTTGTTTTTCTAGATACATATTTCTTTATGCCTAAATTTTTATCCACATAATTCTTAGAAGTGAAGTACCTCAAAAGTACAACCGATGGATTAGGCTGAGCACAAAATAGTGAAATATTGTTCTGATCCATAAAATCAAAAAGAAGCATGACATTTTCATCAGATAGTTCACCAAGTTCATCTAGGGGCCAATGAATAGTGATATTATGGTCTTTACACAAATAGCGTGTCATTCCACAGAAAACAACAATGACGGCCAACTTTGAAATACCCGTACTACTGATGCTCTTTAAATCAGCATCTGTTCTTATATTTACTAATCGACCATTCTCTGTCATGGAAATATCAATATCCACTAAAGACTCGATGGAACTTGAAATTCTACTGTCTTTTAGTTCAGAAATAACACTGGAAAAAGTCGTTACAAAATCTTTCTCGGGTAGGCTATCTGTGCCTAGTTCCCCCCATCGCTCCCAAACGCTGTTAAATGCCGTTAGCTCAGACCAAAGATCAAATTCATCAATTTTAGAAACAAGCTCAATCTTGATATCATCTAATGCATCGAAATTATTTGAGGTGTTGATTTCTTTAACTAACTTGGCAGATACATTTCTTACTTTCTTCTTCAAACCTGTGAGCGCTTGATAAAAACGGATGTATCTTGCACCAACCGTTTTTATCGATTCCAAAATAACAGCTTTTATATCGGGTATAGACTCTTCGATTAACACTCTTACATCGACTACGCTTTCAATATAAAGATCCTCACTAAATTTATCATGCTCCGATATAGCAATGCGCTGCTCTTCCATACTGCGCCAAATATGAAGGACTTTATTATTTGATTTCCCTGTGGCTAATAATATTTCACCGACTTTTTTAACTGCTGAACTAATTTTCCATCTGAGTGTTTTAATAGACGTTACAGCCTCTTTAGCTGATTGGATCATCACTTCTAATGGTATTGAGTCATCTAATTGGGCTGGTTGATGACCCACTGGGATCAATTGACTGTGTAATCTAATATCCTCTAAAGCAGAGTGAATAGCAGATATCGTCATTTCTAATTTTTCTATTGCTCGGTCCAACTCATTTAATACTCGATTTTTCTCATCAATAGTGCGCGCAGAGTTCTCAGTAGCTGTAGTGATTTCTTGTTCAATTTGAGAAATACTTTTATTAAGCAATGCAAGCTCTGACTCATATGATTCAACTTTACGCCAGGTAGACGATTCCCATGTCTTATAATCTGAAATAATGTGGGAAAACGCTTTCACCTCGGTGTATTTCGCTTCTGACTCTTCTTTTCTTTGTCTGGCGCCTTGAACCGTTTTTGGATCGATATCCTTATCTTTCAGTACACAATTAAATGCATCTTTTAATTCAATTAAACGCTGCTTCAAATCGTTTTTGATAACTGTTATAGCGTATTCTTTCGCTGAAATTGTCTCAACCATCTGTGAGTGCGTTGCAGAGGCATTTGCTTTAAAGGCAATAAGTTCTTCTTGGTATTTATTACGTATCTCTAATTCACATTGTTTTGTCGCATTATCAAATTGCTGTTGCACTTCAACCGCTTTCGCTATTTTATTGTCAAGTACTCGTAACCGGCTAGACACATCGTTGTCAATGGCGCGCATTTTTGATTTTTCTTGTAGTTCAAACTTAGCAATATCATCTTTATACCTTTGCTCATCTCGCAGTAGTTTGCCGATACCTAAACCAATAGTATTTACAACATTATTTAAAACTAATATTTTTTTATCTATTTCTTTAATATCTGTGACTAAATTTTCAATTTCGCGGGTTATTTCTTCTCGTTGTTGGCTTAATATTTCATCCGACAGTGCTTCTTCTGGCAGAAGTATGTTCTCTAAATCGATAAGCACACCATAAAAACAATGGTGATCTGAAGCATCGCCAATAACTGGTGATAGTGTTTTGAGCGTAAGTAGCTCTGGTCTGATTACTTTGCCAATTGTTGAACGCCAATTTTTTAAATTATGATTTAGAAAACTGCGGACAGTCCCATCCTCCGGGGTTAATCGATGGGTTATCTCGATTCTTTTATTTCTTTTAGTATCTAGCTCATTATTCTTTTGTTTTCGCTGGACTAGTAATGCTTCTCTTTCTTGCTTTTTATTATCTAGCTGCTCTTGCGCATCTTTTTGCTGTGTATAAAGGTCATTAATTAAAAAGCGGTTTAATTCTGCAATCTTATTCTTGAGGCTATCTAACGCCGCATGTTCCTCAGGTGAATAATTACTCGCCTTTTGCTGTTCAACCCGTAACCTATGAACGGTCTCCAATAAGGCTTTACTTTGAATGTTTCGTTTTTCCTTAAATGCGTGTTGTTCTTGGCTAGCTTGTTCACTTTTTAGCAGTTCTTTTTGCTGCATTTCGAGTTCAAATTGATGTAGGCTTTCTTGGAGCTGACTTATTTTTTGTGTTAATGCTAACTCTTCCCGACTTGCTTCCATTTCATGTTTGCTTACTTCTGTATCGTATGACTGCTTTTCAGAGTGGGCTGACTCTAGTATTGCTTTAAAGTGCTTTACATCTTTTTCAGCTTTATCTTCTAACGATCTTAAACCTTCGTATTCTGCTATTTTAGATACAATGTCGACTTCGGCATCCCATTTCTCACGCGCATCGTAAATGCTATCAATTAGGCTCTTTTTAGTTTCGGCTTTGTTAAAGTGCGCTCCAAATGCTGTATTGAGACGTGATAGATGCTCTTGCGATTTTCTAACAAATTCACTTTTTTCAGTTTTAAGCTGCTTTCTCTTGAAGCTTTGTTCTTCAAGTGAATTAACATTGGAGGCGAGCTCTTTTTTGAGCTTATTTTGATATGAGAGCAAGTAGCCCCATGACTCTTTTAGTCCTTCATATTGAGCAATTGATTCAGAAAATTTATCTTTGTGCTTTTCCAGCTCTATTAACGTCTCAATACTACTAACGTACTCCATATCCTCTTTGTGATAAGGCGCTTGTCCTATTTCAATTTGATCAGTTAGAAAGCTGTCAACAACCATTAATTTAAATTGCGCTAAAAGCTTATCATGGCGCATAAGTACTGATGATAATGATTCTATGTGTCTCATTTGAGAGTCGCTTGAACATAAGGAGTACTGATGTGCTAGCTGAATAAGTGAGCCTTCAGCTTTACGGCGTGTTCTTAAACGCTGCTTATCATTTTGTATTATTGAGCGATAATCAATACTCGTCGATAGTTGTTTTGAAACATCATATTCACGAGATACGCATTCTCTTAGCCATTCTTTTGCATTGTCGTAGTCGTTTAAAGCACGTAGCATTACTTGACTAAATAGAGCAACGCTGGCTGGCGCATCGATAAATCGATATGCTATAGCGTCTTTGGATCGATATAAAATAACGCATTTGGTATCCCCTGCTTTTTTATATTCGAAAACAATCATGGATTTTTTCGTGCGTAAATAGTGATTTACAAAAGAGAGCTTACCTGCTGCTCTATCTACCACCTTACTGGGCTCTAAACCATAAAATACCGGTATAAGACTAAGTAACGTCGTTTTTCCTGCTCCGTTGCCACCTGTATTATTTGTATGCCCTAAGCATTCAACCCCCGTTAACCTGCCTCTAAAGTATGAATGATGTAGGTATATCTCCACTAAACCCGTTTCCATATTGTTCTCCAAAGTTTAAGTAAGTGCATTGTTTTAATGTACATTAAAACAATGCGGTTAAAAACTGTTCATTTCTACAGTATTAACTATCTGAAACGCTATGGAGTTTATTTAGTATGTTGGGGGATATATGGCGTAATTTTTATATAGAAGACAATTCACTTTATTTTTCTGAAAATATACGTCGATATGATTACGATAGAACGTTTTTCTTCTACAAAGATATAGCTTCATTACTCATGGGAATAAAGCCGTTTTAAGAGTTTTCATGGGTAAAAACATTCGATTCTGCTGCCGTTCAACAAGTGGCACGATACTTAGAAATAGCATTAAGAACACGATTTCCAAAGCATAAGATCTCATATAAAAAGAAAAACTACACAATGATAGTTTTAGAGCGGTCAATAATTCAAACAGCATCTGTGTTAAAAATGGCACTAATTAGTACCATCAAGGTAGGTAAAGTGTCGATCGTTTTGCATCGCGACCAGTAAGTAAATAAATACAGTAACCGTCCTGTATCGTTATGGAAGCGGGCATGCAGCATCACTCAATAAGCTTTTACTTAAAGAAAATGAAGTAAAGAATTTTTAATCCGTAATAGCTATAAGCTTTCGGGAGTCACAGCAATTGCGATGCTTGATATCATCACAAATAAAACTTCTATAAACAGAAGGTTATGAAAAAACTGATCATGAAGAGGGAATTCAGTTGGTGGTTAATTTTCAGGTAGATGCGCAATTTAAATTTTCATACATAATGTTTTTATTTCAACAAAACAGGTGTAATAATTATGGCTATCCAAAAAAGTAAAACAAAAGTAACTGGGTATTCTGAGTGTATAATCCCACAATATAAGCATTTAAGTGTATCTCTCCTTTTAAAGATTAATCTCAATTTTATTAAAAGCATTTATTCCGATATTGAACCCAAACAACCCATTACTCATCGCAACGAATGTAAGCCTTTAGTAATCGATGCCGACTTCTGGGGGGGGGATATGATGTTTCTATGTAAAACAGTAGTCCTAAAAAAACAAGGCAAGTCTTCAATTAATTGGCGTCAAGTTACTTTGCTATTAAACAACGACGAGACAGGATTCGAAGTATTCGAATACTACGGGCAGAAAAAAACATCCTACATGCGCGAAGTGCTTAGAATGTCATATGATGTCGTGGGCGTCGCTATTTTGAATTTTAATAACATCGTTAGTTCTCGTGTTATTGATGGTTATGAGCAGGTGGAGTCTTTGTGTAAGGAAGCGTCAAACGTCCCATTCGTTATTTTTAAACCACCAGCGTTTAAGCACAACAACAAAACAACATACGCTGAACAATTTCAGAGCACAGAAAAACCGGCGGCCATTGAGGTGCCTGTAGGTGATCGCCTTTATATACGTTTTGGGTGCGAATCTCTGAGTTCGATTAAGGCGGTAACATCTTCAAATCAGCCTGTGGAGCTTTCACTTCCTGTATCTGAAATGATATTAGAAAAAGTAAAAATAGGGCAAATCGAAAACGGCGTTATTGAGTGTTACGTCTATGGGAGCGATTTAGTGATTACGGATATATCGTCTATTAACGGTTTCGAAATTAAACTCCCTTACTGCGAACGCCTACTGCGTGCAAAAGAGATTTTCGGCTTCAGCAGTGATTTTGATTACCCAAACATAATGACGACATTAGATGAGCTAAAAAACTCAAAAGCGAATTACTTTTTGGTGAAGCAAAACACGCACACAACCATGGCTGGTGGATGCTTTACTATACCAAATTTCTACACAGTCGCGTGTGTTGTAATTAATGTACATACAACATGTAAAAACATATACACCGCCTATTTTTGGGGTGAAGAAAACTATATTAAAATAGGGACTTTTCGGTACCCACAACAAATTCGTGAAGGTAGCCGTGTCCATATAGGGTTTAATCAACTTGAAAACGGGATGCCCGCTCGAATTTGGTTAAGTCCTTTCCAGCCCTATAACTTTGATGACACGAGCGAAGATGGAATTGGGGTTGATCAAATGCAGAATTACGAGGAAACGTGGATAGGTATTTAAGGTAAGACCTCGAATTAAGGAAATATGGTAGAAGTTAAATTTAGAGTTCTTTTTTACTCTCAACACGAGATAAAATTATGAATAAAGCGTATCTAACAATCTATTAAATACTGTCGTTTTAAAACAAACCAAAGCGGCGAGCTTAACTCTGAGCTATGCCGCCAGCATGTTAAAAGTCATTCAACCTTTTATAAATAGTACCTACCTTTTTAAGGCTGAATAAATAAAGGAGAAAGTAAAGCTGGTATTAAGTAGTATAGTAAAACGAAATATCGTGTATACTGTTCATTAAGTGTACAATTGTACAGTAAAAACTGTACACTTATTTGCTAACTGATAGATATATAATATAGCTTGGAGAGCACATAGTTTTGACTAATGATTTTCATTTGTTAAATAACCTAATCGAGGAAGTACACTCTAAAACAGCAAAGTGCCAAATGCCTTTGGACTTTTTAATGACTTCTGATTTTATAAAATCTCATTCTTATTTCAAAACTTTACAATGCTTAAAGACAGCAAGTGGTCTAATCGAAAAGCACATAACTGAAAAAGATTTGTACTCTAGCTGTGAATGGAACTGTTTTATTCGTAAAAATACCGTATTTAATACTTGGAGAGATATGCGACTGAAAGCTACCACTATTTATATAAAGTACAAGTTACCTCACCCTATATAAACTGCTTTTAAAAGCCTATCTACCCATGAATATATAACCTCCTGATTAGTACTTCGCGTTCTCACTCAACTTGCAAGCTTTGCTCTTAATTTTTAATCTTCCTTGAATATTTAGCTCAGAGCGAATGTTCAAATAAATAGCAGCTCTCAATACGAACTAATTTTCACACCTCTGATGATGTTTACTTTTTAAAATACGTTGGCTTTTAAGAACTAGGTTGGTATTTTAGTTCTTCACAATAAAAAGACGAAATGGAATGTCACTTGAAGTATTTTTTTGCGCTGCACCTTTTAATAGCCCTATTCTCCTCCCCCATAAAAGCCAACGATTATAGGTTACCTAAAAACATTATTCTAAATTCACAGGCAGTAAGTCTGGATTTAGATCCCTCTAAAGCTAGTTTTTCAGGCGAAACTACCTTTGATTTAAGTGCACACATACCAACTGATGTTATTTCTTACCATAGCAAACATTTAGTGATTGAATCTGTTGAATTAACTCATAATGCTCACTCTGTAAGCTTGCCCATTGAAAAGCCGAATACCTTCGACATAGTTCACCATAAACTAGACGAAATGATCAGCGGTCAAGCAAAGCTGCACATTAAATTTAAAGGTGAGTTTTCTAACCAAGCACGAGGGGTATTTGTTCAAAAAAGTGATACAGAAGCCCCTTATATATTTTCACAATTTCAACCAATGCAAGCTCGGCGCGTTTTCCCAAGCTTTAATGAACCAGATAAAAAAACGGTATTTCAGTTTACTTTAACAATCCCATCAGACCTTAACGCCCTTCACAATAGCAAAATATTATCTACAAAAGTTGAGTCTGATAAAAAGGTTATTAGGTTTGAGAAAACAACTAAAATACCTACCGATGTTTTAGCTATTGCAGTCGGTGTATTTGATAAAAAAAGACTAGCAGGCACACGCTACAATACTACGCTGTTCTCACCAAAAGGATTAATCTATGCTTACCATGAAGAAATACCTACCCTCATCAACAACACGATTACCTATTTATCAGATTATTTAGCGCAACCTTTTCCATACGATAAATTAGACTTTTTTATTGCCCCTTTTGAATCCAGTGCAGCGATGGAAAATGTAGGTTTAATTGCACTTAGCCCCAAAGAAATTCCTGAACTTGGTGCAAGCGATGATGATATGTGTAACTTTAGAAAACTTATCGCTCACGAAATCGCACATATGTGGTTTGGTAATGACATAACCATGCAATGGTATGATGATTACTGGATGAATGAATCCTTCAGTGAATTTTTTGCAGCCCACATTATCCAACACTACTATCCGACACAGGCTCAATGTACTTATACTCCTCAATCAGTTTCATTAGAGGACGATAACGATAAACAACGCGCGGTAAGACACCAAGTTAGATCTGCAACAGAACAAGATGGAACAGGCCAGCTTGTTTATAGTAAAGGCTTCTCTGTATTAGCGATGATTGAACAGAGCATGGGTGAAGATACGTTTAAAAATCTGATACGCAAGTATGTAGATAATACAAAAGGAAGCGTAACCTCTTTAGCTACTTTTGAACACTTCCTTCCAAAAACACTAAAAAATATACCTGCCTCATTTTTAAATCATTCATCCTATCCGCTCGTAACGATGTATCGCGAGGGGGATCAACTTTACGTAAAACAAAAAAATTATTTTGAGAAGGATAAACTGTGGAGTATTCCTTTAACATTAAAGCTGTACGATACAGGTAAATTAACCTATAAAAATGTGCTTTTAAATACTGAAAGTATGTCTTTAGATGGGGTTTCACCTACAACACAAGTATTTATTGATACACAAGGCGTTGGGTACTTTCGTTACATGGATAAAACCAACAATGCTAAGTTTCCACTCAATTTATTGAGCGATTCAGAAAAATTATCCTACATGGAAAATAATGAAGCATTGGCAAGCTCTGCCTATATTGATTATATAAGCTATGTAGACACGCTAATACTCACACTAAATAATCTCCCTACAGATAGTATTGAATCATCAAAAGCATTAAATAGTTTTATAAACTCTTTCATTGAGTTTATTCCAACTCACTTGAAGCCGTCTTATACACGTTATTTGCTGTCACAGTTACCAGCAGATATTGATTGGAAAACTGTCTTTAATAAACGTAATGGTGGAGATTGGTTAGAATTTTATGGTGTTTATTTAAAATCGGAGACAGCCATAAAGTTTGCAAAAAACATTCTCAAGGAAGGCAATATTATGGATTCCCTCCATCGAGTATCTATTTTAAGAGTTGTTGCTGCCCACTCATCGGATATTGAGTATCGAAAACTAGTAAAGATGTTTAGTAAAGGTGGTATCAAATTTAAAGAAGACTTGCTGGATTCGCTAGGAACCACAGAAAAAGCTTCACAAATCACTGCATTTTATGAGTTGCTACTTAGTGATTTAGCAACTGAATTTACGATTGACTATCGATTCCAATTTCCGGCTCTGAACGCAAAAAATAGAGCGTTCGTTGCTCATTACATTACTGAAAATAAAGCTCGAATTTTAAGTCGGATCCCCAAAGAAGGTTCGCAGTGGTTTGTATATAATTTTATGACAGCCTGCTCCAGTGCTGAAAGTAAGCTTATAGAAAGTACATTCGAGAGCTGGAAAAATATTGATGGGTTGCCTCAAAAATTAAATGTTGTTTTAAGTGGGATTAATGAATGTATTGTTAATTCGAAAGTTAAGGTGAGCAGTATAGTTAATAGGGTTAATACTAAGATTTAGCTGTATTTAGTATAATTACCAAGGGATTGTGTCGTAAATTAAAAGTACTCTCAAAAGTTAGCCCAAAGAAGCCCTGTGTTCTTTAGTCACTGGGTACTTTACTTTTGATTCTTCGCAAAATACGTAGCCTTTTTAAAGTAAGCGCGCATTTAAACTGTGCGCTTAGTTATGATCGAAGTCTAGCTGTACATTCCACCGCATTAGGTCGGTAAAATTATCATCACCCACATCTCGATTCGGCAACGTTTTAAATAAATGCAGAAAGCAGTAATAGGAATTGATGTCACTTTCACTACGCATCAACACAATATTATAGTATGTGGCGCTTGCTTGGCACCATTAATTGACTTTGAGAATTGTCAGTTTTCCTACCGATAATAAACGGCCGAATATCTCGCTCAATAATATTATTATCAATCCCTAGTTCGTAATCTTCACTATGTCGCATTAATTTCGGCCATTGATTGAGTGTATATTTTATCGTTTTACCAATGTAGCTCGCTGCGGTCGCTTCATCAAGCCGCGCTTTAAAGTGCATTAATATGGGTAATAAACATGAACGACCTGTTACTAAGATATTTTATTTGGAGCAAAACTTAATATTCGATCAATTGTACTACAGAAATAAAATACTGTGCTTTGTTCCGGATGTATCGCTTTTGCATACTGAGAAAATTTTTTCAACCCTTTTTCCTCTATAATAATAGCTAAAGATTCGAGTAACTCATTCCCACCATCTACACCTTTAACTTTATTGGTAAAGAAAAGTTGTTTATTTAAGTCAAAAAGAGTTTTTAGAGTATTTTCTTGATCCCACTCGGCCATAATAACGGTGATGCTATCACGAACTGATGCTAAAAATCTTGAATGTGAAAGATCAGAAATACGACGAAGCTTTCCAATCAAATAACCTCCATCACTATAGTCAATTGATGGGGATATCGCATAAAGCTCGGCATAAAAATGATCCAGTTTTTGCCATTGTTTACTCTCAACTAGATAATAAGGGAGCGCTTCCCTCAATCTTAAAGATGAAAGTCTACCCGAAAAGTTGAAAAAATGGTCAGCAAGTAAAGTATGTAGTTCAAGTCTCCCCCCTATAGCTTCAGATAACTTGTAGCGACTCCAAACAGCATCATCCATTATATGATTTATAAAGTGGTAAGTTCCGCCATCAATACCCATATATGACAGCTGGGGATCAAATAGACGAAGCACTTCAATAATATTTCTTTGAGTACAATCTAGCCCATGCTTTTTAAGTAATTCATACAGCTCGTATTCTGTCAGTCCAGTAAGTGATATTCGAATTAATGACAAAATCGACTTGACTAAGTCACGACCAAGAGCATTTTCACGGCTCTCAATGACCTTGTCAAATAAGCTAATTAAGCCCTCACTCTCTAAGTAATATTTCAGATGAGCTGTTACTTCATTTGATACACCATGAGCTGTACGAGCCTTTAAACGTCCAAATAAACGTATTTCATCAAGCACTGTTTTTAAAAAAAGTGGATTTCTTGTTAATGAATTAGCATCAATAAGATTGATTTGCTCATTATTTAATCGCTTACTATAACGACTGGTAAACTTATCAATTATTAGTTTTCGTCTATAGTCATTTAGTTGCGGGACTTCTAATGTCAGCCCACCTGTTAAGTGAGTTCTTGTGGTTATGATCAAAACATTTTCAGGTAGGTCAGTAAAACAGTTATAAACTTTGTTTCCATTGCAATCAAGAATTAAAACTACCGGTTTTTTATATGCCTGTAACTGTTCTCGCATATACTTATCCAGTTGATTAAGTTGTTGGGCTTGTTCAATTCCATTTTTTGGCGCATTCAGTTCGTGCAGTAAACGAATTACTAACTCTTGATTTGATATATGACCATTTAATTCAAGATAATGTTCAAAGATCAATGCATCTACTCGCCGCTCTTTCGTTCTATAAGCCCACTCAGCCAATAATGCAGATTTACCTATACCTGATGGACCACAAATGACTACCGTTCGTTCACATTGATTATGTAAACTATCGAGGTGTTTATCAAGCCTAGAAATTGATGTTTCGTCTGCAATATAATCCTGACGCTTAGACTGGATATAGCCTTGGAGTCTAAAGTTAGCTCGCTCAATTTTGGAAGGTACTTCCATTTCAGGCCAACGATATTTAATCACTTTTATCAGATCTGCTCTGATTCTCTTCCCTAATGAGTCTAAAGAGGTATAGCCATCAAATAAATGCTCTGTATTATCGGTTTCTATTACCCAACTTCGAATATTATCTTTTAACTGTGCCAATTTATTTTGTGAAAACTCAGATTCTTCTATACCTAATGGGTAATCTTTTTTAAAATAAAAAAAAGCATCTACGGCATTTGTATTTTTCAGCACCCCATACCTTATTTCCATCTCTGTTATGCTTTGCTTCTGTATTAATGATTCAGAGACGAATACATCCAAATTTTCCTGATGTTCTACCTTTAGAACGCTCTCTCTTTCTTCTGGGATCCAGCCATACCGTTGGCCTAATATACCTATAAAGAAGGGCTGACTATTTGCTACCTCTCCTAAACAAACACTTAAAATATCGCCATTACTTGTATCTTCACTATTTATCCCCCAGCGGAGATCTACCGGAGAAAAGTTAACACCACGTTCCCAGCACATCTTACGTATTTCTGGAAATATTTGCTGGTTCAGCATATCCCGCTCATCATGCATATCGTTGAAAGTTGATGAGATAAAAACACGAAATTCTCGATTATCTTTGCTAAACATATATTTTCCTTAATAATTTCACTATATTTACTGAGAAATGAACATAATCCCTTAACGGATGTAGACGTTACTAAATTTACAACTGAAATGGTTGTATCTTACGCAATCTCATATTCAACATCTGACACTCTCAACTAAAATACTAAATCTATACTTTGAATTACTTCAGGTGCAGTAATTGTTAAATTAGCAGTATCCTCACCTATTAACTTTGCTCTCCTAAGGCCAAGGATTCAGCAATATGGTAAATGTTTTTATAGTCATATTTAAGTGTTTCTGCTTTTTTATCTTTGAGCATTTCCCAGCTTAATAGGCAATCGTGTGTTTTCATCGCTTCATCTTTCACTTCGCCATATCGCCAATTATTCACAATATGGAATGCATTCCATCTGTCATGTTCAGCTCTTGCTAACGCATGTATTCTTTGTGTGAGTTGTTGGTTATTCAAGCCAGTTTTCTTTTTAATGAATACAACCCAGCGTTGAATAAGGTCTATATTTAAATCAGAGAACTCATCCAAATAAGGTAGGTACGCTAAGGACTCAGTCTCTACTGGTGACCCTTCAAACACTGAGGTAGGTATATCGCCACCTAAAGCCAATAATTTCATTGGGAAATGGCGCTTTTCTGTAAAATTTGAACGTCGCTTAAAGAGGGGTTGATTGAGCCAATGCAACCATTTAGTTGGCTCAGTAATCTCTTTGTCGTGTATTTCTATTTGTCTAGATAGCTCATCGAGGGTTGAACCACTAAATTTGAGCTCCGACTTTACGTAAATGTTATGGCTACGCTGGGCAAAGACTTCACTTTTGCTATCTAATAACTGATTAACACTTAATATTTTTTTAAAAGCACCAAAGGACTTAATTTGTTGATGTTCAATATCGTGGTTTAACGCATTATAATAATGAAAAGTAGTTGTATGATCCGAGGCTTTAGCCTGCTCTAAAGTACATAGCTCATACAAATGAAGTATTTTCCTTAAAGCGATATCTTCATCTTCATCGCATACAATAATGTGATTAAAGTTAGAGGGATTTTGAAGCTGCTCTTCTGTTTCAATAAAGCTAATATCCCATAAATCTAAACCCCGACCATTACAATGCTCAAGCACTTGGTGATGAGTAATAAAAAAATCGTTAGGTCCTTTTATTACTACTGTGATTTTTACTTTTTTATGGTTACAAAAATGTGAAAGTAATAATAGCTCCCTAAGAATCGACTCACCTATTTCACCAAAGCCCGAAATAAGTACACTGACAGCTTCACCTTCATTTGAGCTAGTATTAGTATTGCCACCTAAATTCATAGATTGCACTAACTCGATAGCTGCCTTTTCACTTAAATTAAATATATTAATTAATAGACCAGAAGACTGCTTTCTAATATTTGCAATAGAATAAAAAGCACTGGGCTCAAACAACTTGTAACTCATTACATTATCAATACCTATATGGCAGTATAAATCAGGCTTATACTTTGATTTTACAAGAGTTTTCAAAATATCTAAATTGGTTAAATCACACCCGGTAATAGCAACCATTGCTTTTGCATTCAAAATAGATGCATTTAATTGGACTGTAAGGTCTGATGCATCTCCTATAATTACAGTAACATGCTTCTTTTTATAGTGACTCAATAATGGGTTATTGTTCTCTTTCTCGACAACAACGACTCGTTCTTTATTACTAAGTAAATCATCAATTAAATAGCGGCTTTCGTTATTCAATCCAAAAACAATATAATGTTCCTTATAAAATTTCACTAACAAATTACTTCTAAACCAACTCCCCAAGGCAAAAAACGCAGCAAACGCGATTGAGAAAAAAACAGAACATGCAGCAGTTAGTCTTGCCGCTGAAATGGCCCAATGCTTAATAGCATCCTCAGCAGGCGATGAGATCATCGAGAACAACTTGATTGTATTGTAAAACACGTCCAACCAACGGGTTAGATCTGGATAAGTAATATTAGTTTTAGCAACATAAACAGAACTAAACCCATATAATCCCAACACAATCGTAAGCAACACAAAACACGTTAAAATAGCTATGCCAGTGATATTTAATGGGATCTGAGGTCCCTTGTTGGCTTCCATTCACTTTTCCTTTTTGATTAATAGCACTCAGTTCCTATCATTCCTATCTTGCTAAAACTAATTCATAGAATGATAACTATTGCACTTTATAACTACTTCGATATCTATAAACGATATAAACTATCCACCGCTGGCTGGCTTATGTTGACGGTTAATTCGCGTTGTATACCAGCTAAAGTTCTCTTGTGCGCACTCTATGCAGAGTTGGTTCGTTATTTTAGCTATACCTACTTCTGATTCTGTAGCACTTAGCCAACGTTTTATTGATTTAAATTTACTTATTTGCTGGTGATAACGCATCTCGTTTTCTTCAAGCGCGAAATTAAATACAAGCTGTTCAAAAGCTAGACCGACCAGAGGTAAAAAGCCAATAAGGAACATAATAATATGCTTAATAGGATAAAGCTTATAGAAGACACTGACCTTAAATGCGGTTAATGTAACAACGATCATTAAAAATGTACAAAATACGACAATAGAGAGCCCTGTATTAGTAAATCTATGTAGCAGCTTCTCAAGACCATCTAGCTTAGGCTTAGGCTTATGAGTACTGTTAGGCACTTTATCTGTATTACCATGTAGCTTTACGTTGAAGTACCTAAGTTGCTCCTCAATAAGTGAGGTTAAAATGATTTTTTTTCGCGTCGAAATTGCTATGTTTTCACTAACCTTATGTAATGGAAACGCTCTAACTATGTGCGCTACCCAATCTGTTTTAACATTAGCTAGGCTCACCTGCTTTTCAAACTGGAAAGCATCTGTTTTATTTCCAGAATAACTGACTAACTGAAATAACTTAAGCCTGAGTACTTCAGCGCACAATCGATATGCTAAGTGCTTTTTAAGAGAGGCTTTTTTCTTCATTTTATAGAATGTAAATATGCCTCCTGTGTAAGCTGTTAAATAAACAATAAGCAACCAAGGACTTTGGGTAAATACTTTTGCATAGAGTAAGAAGGAAGCACCTAAAATAAGAGTGAGTGAAAATAAGACCCAAAATCCTAAGTTACTTCTAGTCTGATGGTTACTTGCCAGTGCATCAAACTTGCAGCCAAAGTCATAGAATTCAGCTAAATTATACTCGTTTTCTTTTTTTTCAAAGGCCAGGCTCTCTCTTAAGTTATCATCTGTATATTGTATTGAAACTGCATTTAACTCTGATGATATATTGTTGAAGTCAGTAATAAATGTATTAAATCCATCATCCTCATTATCTCTATAAAAATGTGCTAATACTTCATTTTCAAAAACACGTACTTCATATAAAAATGGAAGGAACTCGTCATTATTAGCAAAGTACTCCATATTCTCAGTTATGTTTTTTTCTGGAAAAACTACACTTTCAATTATAGCGTGGGCTCTAGAAGTGTTACCCTCAAAAAGACTGTTAGCACTATCATGAACAACCATCAATGCATTACACTTCTTTATTAAGAAGTCTGCTTGATACACTTCCCCAGTTGTCCCTAAAGGATCCAGTACTTCTGTAGTTAAATTGAGCTTTTCAGCTTCTCGATGAATTTCTTTCTCTGTCGATGTTATAAGGTAAGTCAAAAGTATAGGCTCAAATGGAAGTGATGCAATATCGCTAACTTGAGCATTTTTTAAGAGAAGCTCTACAAAAGAATGAAGTGACAACCCTGCCATCTTTAGTCCGTTTTCTTGAGACAACTCATCCCCGATGAGGCCTAGGTATAGTTTTGTTTTCATTTCATCCTTTAAACAATTTTTCTTATCATTTTAGTATTCTACCCTAACACGAAGGTGTAGTGGTCAATAAAATTTGGCCACAGTTTTAGAATCTTGATATCTAACCTCAGATTCATTTGGCGCTAAACCGGCATTATAATGATGTGGTCTAACGTTGTTGTAATATCCGTTGATATAATCTCTCTATGATTGCGTTTATTATTCATTAAACAGTTCCCTAATGTTTTCCGGGGGGATTACCCTAAAAATCATAGTAGCTATGAAAAATTGTTATCTAAACGTTCCAATAGGGCCATCAATAGACATAAATATCTGTAAACCACTAATCAAGTGTAAGACATCGTCTGAGATAGGAAGGTTAATATCCTTTATTTGTTCAGCGTGATACAAAATTGCACCACTATCTGAATAGTTAGGAATAGCATCTAAATTAATCCAAGTAGAAAGTGCTGATTGAACATCATAATTAAGCTCAATGTGACCAATTCCAATAGCAAAACTATCCAAGGTAATTTCATTTTCACCAATCTGTAAGGCAATTACTTTTGCAATACTAAATAAATCCAGCATTGTTGCTTGTGGTTTTGTATCTGTTTTTTCCTTGTTATTTTCAAAAGCTAGTTCAGATGAGATACTTTCGTCAAAAAGAGCATCGCTAATATCTTCAAATTCTATCCGATCATAACTATCAGACTTAGTCTTTTTTTTAATCAGCTCCAAAATAGATAAAAGCTCTTCTGTTTTAGCATGTTGTTCTCCATAAAATCTTTTAGCTACTTGATAGGCACTTTCCATTGCTATCAATGCATCATTGGTCTCACCAACTTTTGTATAAGCGCCACATAAATCAACCAAACCGGCTATATACCTCTTCACCCATTCTTTTGAATGTTTATCATAAAGAGCTTTAACTACGTCACAATATTTTTCATAAAGTGTGATTGAATATATCGGGTCTCCGTATAAAAAATGTATTTGTGCAAGATGCTTTAACCCGATTAAATATAACTTTTCTCGACCAGTTTTTTTGATAAAATAAAGTTTCTCCCTAAGCTCTAAAGACTCCTTAAATAAATCAATCGCTTCAACTATTATTTCAAGCCTCTGGTACATCGTAGCTAAATTATTGAGTGCGCGAGCATAATCTAATTCCGTTTGACTATTTCCTCGTACAACAAGGCTTTTCCGAAGTTCATAAACCTCCTCATAATTAACTAGAGCTTTGTCATAATTTTTATTGCTAACAAATGATTCAGCGATATAGTTTATTATTCTTGTATATAATGAACCATATTTTATTTTATTTTCATTAAAAACTAATGTGAGATTATTTTTAGCATTAACTAAGTACTCATGTATTGATGCTATCTGCCCTTGGTTATAATAATAATCAGCTTGCTCTACAATAGCTTTCGCATAATCGAGCCCCCACTGAGTCGGGTTTTGACTGAAGAGCTTTGTTATTATGCTTTCTTGTTGCTTAAAGCAATTTAGAGCTAAGTGCATTTTTTGTTGCTTACTATAACACTCACCTAATTGACCAAGTGCATATATATATTGGCTCGTCACGTCATCAGAATATTCATTTTCATATAAACTAAATAACTTAGTGGTTAATTTTTCTCTATAATACTGCTCTTGCTCATAATCGAATAAGCTGTAGTAACAATCGCAAATTCCTTTTATGCTTTCTACATAAACGATTATCCACTGCCTTTTGGATTCTTCATTAATAAGTAAAAGTTCAGCTGCATGCAAAGAGCTTTTAAAAGCACACTTGGCACTTTCCAAATTACCTGAAAGGTATTCATCATTTCCTATTTTTAGAAGGTTAGTAAAATATTTCTCTTGCCAAAAGAATATAATCTCAGGCGTTTTAGCAATAAATTCTGCATACTTTTGATGTACCTCTTCATCATGGAAATGAAATAAAAATTGCGACACCAAAATAGCATAGAGATCATCCCACTCATTTCTAAAAGCTCCCTTACTTTTTTGACTTTTAATGATTAAATGCTGTGTGGACTCTATAATAGCTTGGTACTGCTTTTTTAAATTAGGGAGTTTCATAATGGCATCTCTAAATTCTCGATTAGAGATATAAAGTAACTGGGCACCACCTTCAAATTTAATGCTTAAAAAAGGTTTAAGTTCATAACTCAGTCTAGACCAATGCACGATGGGAAGCTCTTTCGTAATATTCTGATGCCAATTATCTGGAGCTATCAATTCAATAAAATCAGCATCATCCGACAGCAATTGTAATAATTCATACTCACTTAATCCTTTAGACGCGAGTAAATAACTCAACACCCTGTATACAAACTCTTTATGGTGATGACCTGTATTTATAAGATCATCGATAAAATTATTACCGGTGAAAAGCAATTCATTATTACTTGTATTTACCACTTTATTACTATGCCAATGCTTCATTTCACTGATAGCTAGACTGATTGAAAAAGGTGTAATATCGGAACTAAAGTGGTTTAAAATACTTTCTTTTTGTTGACTTTGTAGAGTACGCCCAGCTTGCAGTAAAAGCCTATCAATAAGGTCAGCCGGCTTCTCAAAAGAAGGTAATTTAACGAATTGGTCTGTGATTGTTTTTAAAATATCGAACGAACTACTGTCGCCTGGGTATCTTTCATCATTTAATACTGAGATGATAATTTTGACTTGTGGGGGGAGTTTATCAGGGAGCCAATAATAATTAGTACTGTCATGTAATTGCTCTAATCCATCAATAAAAATAACAGTTGGAGATTTTACGTTTAGCAACTCAGAGTACATACGTTTTTCTAATCTGCTATTTAAATTATCCCTGTTACTTAGCTCGGAGTAAATAGATCCATTCGATGGTAATTCATTGCTAACATCTATGTTTAATTGTTCGAATAAAGAAATGAGTATCTTTTTCATAGACGTTGAATTAGTCGTTGCGCCAACAAAACAATATAATATATTTTCATTTGGCATCATTTGTTGTGTTTGTTTAATTGCCTTAGCCATCAAAGCAGACTTACCACTCCCCGATTTACCTATGATACCCAACGGTTGTTGATTATCATTGAAAATATACTCATTAATTTGTTTTAACTGCTTCTCTTGTCCGATAAAATTTTTACGTTTAATTTTTGAAAAATATTTTTGCTCTACAAGCTCGACTTCTAAAGAAGTCTGAGGGTTTTGTTCTTCTCGTTCTTTTTGGGCATCAATCTGTGATCTCAAGAACTGAGTTATTTTTTCTTGAAACTCAAGTAAATAACTTTCATCTAGTCTATTATTCTCTATTTGCTTCACTTCTATCTGTAAACTATTTTCAGGAAGTAATATCTCGCTCACCTTATTTTTAAAGGCTTTAGCTTTCTTTTTATCGTCAACACTTTCAATTAATGTATCAACTGTTTTTGAACTAGAAGCAACTGAGCGAAAAAAACCAAAAATATGCTGTCTATCTATTTCAGGCGATATTAGAGTTTTTTTCATTAATTTTCTTTGAAACATAGTAGGTTTTAAGTAAGAAATAATTCCTTCATCTACCTCTGCTTCTGTCGCTGAGTTAAAGTATTTTCTTTTTTCCTGGCGGTTGACTTTAGTATCTGAAAATAGCTTTTCAGCAGCCCTTTGTAAAATACCTCTTAACTTAGTTTCCTCTTTTCCCCAAGACTCAAAAGCTATAAATTCACCTACTCTTTCTTGTAAAACATATGATATTGGAAGCTGATTAAGATCTTTTATATACCATTTATTTAAGCTTTTCTTTTCTTCTTCAGTTATGATTCTACAAAGAGCTTCAAACTCTAGTGATTCAATCTCACAGGGTAATGGTACCCAGCCATAACGATCTCCTAGCATCACTAAGAAATTGGGGTGTTGGAATGCTTTACATGCCTTAACTTCATCTAAACATAGCTCGAGTGTCTTTTGATTTAGCTGAGCTTCATTGCTCACTCCCCATCTCAAATCGATAGGTTGGAAAGCATATCCCTGTTCTAACGCATACTCCCTTATTTGCGGAAAGATCTTGCTCTGTAGAACCTCCCTCTCTCCTTTGAAGTCACTAAAAGTTGAGCTAATAAACAATCTGAATGTTTTCGATCTATTCAATGTTAAGTTCCTTTTATTAATACATTCAATCTACACTGATTATAAACAGGTTATTTCGTAAGCGTCTAGTACTAAAGATCTACTTTAATATTCCATGGTAGTGGACTTCCCATAGTTTGCTAGACACCTAATGAGTTACATTGTAATTTCTAATTAGAGGTGTTTTATGAGCAAAGGCAAGTTTATACCCAAGAGTTTAAAGAAGCGGTTGTTAAAAAAATTACTGAGCGTGGATATTCAGTTGCAGGAGTCGCTGAACGATTAGATATTTGTACCAAAACGCTATACCACTGGCGGAGCCAGTTATCAGATAAACCTATATCCGTTCAATCATCCGATGAAAAACTTAAGATCGCTAAATTAGAGGCACAATTTTATTGACCACTACATGAAACGTGTCACTGAGAAACGGGGCATTTTAAAAAAGGCCGCAAGGTACTTTGCCAGCAACCCCGAGTAAAGTACGGCTTCATTCGTGATCACCAAGATGAGTTTTCCATCACTGCGATGTGCCGCCTTTTTAAGCTGCATCGTAGTGGTTTTTATGCGTGGTTAAAAAAGCCTATAAGCGATAGAACGATTGAAGATAATCGCTTGTTGAAGCTCATTAAAGCGCTTTATGTAGCCAGTGGCTGCACGTATGGTAGTCCTTGGATACATGCAGACTTACGTGAAGGCGGTAAGACATCGCGAATTGCAGATAACTTATTAGCGCGTCAATTTAACCCGCCAGCGCCAAACCAATCGTGGGTGAGCGACATAACTTACATAAGAACTTATGAAGGTTTTTATATGTGGCAACAGTGATGGATTTATTCTCTAGACGTATTGTGGGTTGGTCAAAGGATAAAAATATGGATAAGTACCTTGTTATAAACGCACTATTGATGGCTGTATATCAACATCAACCGAAGGCTGAGGTAATGGTGCACAGTGATCAAGGTAGTCAATACGGTAGTGCTGGAAAGAACATAATCTTGTGCCTTCGATGAGCCGCGCCGGAAACTGTCATAATAATGCGGTTGCTGAAAGCTTTTTTGCGACGATTAAAAATCGGATAATTAAGCGTAAGATATACTCAACACGCGAAGATGCGAAGATACGAAAGCTAAGATATTTGATTTTATAGAAATAATTTACAAGCCAAAAAAGCGCCATTCACACACAGGCGGTGTTTCACCTGCTAAGTTTGAGGAAGAGTACTATTCTGAGTTAAAAACTGTCTAGTGAAAGCTGGGAAGTTCAATCTCCATTTATTATTAACATGCACTTTGCCAGACGTTTATAGTTTATAAAAATATTGAAAAATAATGGTTTCATTATATTTTTCATTCCGTTATAAATACTCAGTGGAAGTAAGTTACCTTTTACTCACTTCAAATTAACTAAAATGGAATGTAGTTATGTCTTTTAATAATGTAGTTGGGAATTTCTTTCACGGTAAAAAAGTAACGTATAACGAACAGATTTTAGACTATGATCATTTGTCTGGTACAGACAGCTTAATACCTTTTATTCTCACCATGTTGAACTGGTCATTGAAAGACACCGTTCTCGAAAATAAACTTGTAACATTTGATCTCATTTTACGAGAAGACACATTATTCGGATTCGAAGCTAAGAATATCATTTTTCATCACCCTAATTGTGTCAATTTACTGTTAACTAGCTTTCCCATGCATGAAGTTATGATTTCATTACTACCGAATGAGAGTTTATGTATAACTAAGTTTGTTAATACCCAGCGATATGAAAGTAAACACTCTGCCGAAGAGGGAGACACTATATCTGTTGAGCAAGTGATGAGATGTTTTTTCTCTGAGGAATACGATGGAAAAGCCCCTGTTCCTGCTCTTTATGAAACAATTCGATTATTTGACAAAGAGACACACACGACGAGTCCTATTGAAACAATCAAGCACACCCCCTCGCCACCTTTTGATATAAAAAAGTATTACTCTTCGCTATCAAAACAGACTAGAGAATTATTTGATGAAATAACTATTGTTTCAACGGCGAACTATCTCTTAAAAAACTCAGACTTGAGTATTTCGAATAATGAATATGCCCGATTAAAGCTAGATAGCGTCTCGCCAGATCTCTTTTTTTCAGCCATACTAAGCGTCCCTTTCATGCTCGAAACCTTAGCGGCAGAGCTTAATTGCTTTCATTATCAAGTTATTTTTCCACAACAAGTCTATGATTACCGTGAGAACATCGAGGATGTAGTCGATGTGCGCACTTTCGATTCTGAAAAGGGCAGTACAACAAACTGGTATGCCGAAGCTAAGCGCCCTGTATTTAACCTTAGATTCAATCCTTCGATTGAATCATCTTTAAATAAAGCGTTTAATGGTAATGTCCTCGATACTAACCTGTTAATTAAATCAATACTTGAGATAGACGATGAGTTTATTAACGAGCTTAAAGCAATTAATAACAGTAAAAATCGCTCAATAAAATCATTAAAAACATCAAAAAGAATACAAGAAGCGTTAAGTGATCGCATCATTGGTCAAAAAAAAGCAATGGAAGGCATCGCTCAAGGGTATTTATCATCATGCCTGCATCGTAGTGAAGGTCCTCGAATGATTTATACATTCGCTGGTCCCTCTGGCGTCGGTAAAACATACTCTGCCACTCGTTTTGCTGAACTACTCAATGATGTTGAAAACTCAGGCTACGGGTTTAATGTGTTTAATATGGAACATTTTACCCATGAGCACGATCCAAAAAAATTAGTTGGCTCGGGTAACCAATATACTGATGCCTCGCTTGGATTGCTTACCAACTTAGTAAGAATAAATCCTCGCCAAGTATTACTTTTTGATGAAGTTGAAAAAGCACACCCTAATGTAATTCAATCGTTGTTAACTATTCTAGACTCTGGGTATACAGAAGATGCGACCAGCTTAGAAGAAATTGACTTTACCCAATCCATTATTATTTTTACGACAAACTTAGGGCAAGAGTTATTCAATAAAAATAACCAACATCATCAAGTAAACGTATTTGATGTACTTCGTACATCTAAGAATGGTCAGACGGGACAAAGCCTAGCGCCTGAATTTGTGAATCGACTATCAAAAGGTTATTCGGCTTTATTTTCTGGTTTAAAAGTAAATCACTTTATTAAGGCTGCCGAAAAAGTATTGATTCATGACACCCTCGGCATGGGTGGTATAACGTTTAAATGGCCAGAGAGTTTTCCACGTTTCTTACTTAAAAGTTTAGCGCCTGAAATTACCATGCGGCAAATAGAGCACTCACTTCCTGAATTACAAGCAAATATATTACAAAAATCAATTTCATACTTAGACGAAGAACAAAGTAATATTTTTATTAATGTGAACGTCAGTGATGATTTAGCCCAAGCGAGTCAAAATATTTTTTTAGTGTTAGATGATGATAAGCGTGTTTATGACGCTATAAACCAATCATTAAGCAGTGAAAGCATTACCCTGTGCGCTAATAAAAACGACATACCCCACCTTCTTGAAATGCTAAGACCTCAGAGCCTGTTAATTGATGTTGATTCTCTGGATGCAAATAGATTTGCTGAACTAGTTGATGAGATGTCTAGCAAAAACCCTGAGCTAATTTTATTTTCTTATCAATTAATAAGTGAATCACATTCAAGGTATAACGCTAATCACGAAGAAGTTAGAGAGCACTTTAGTTTAGATGCGGTATCTGTCACACAAGCGTTGGTAGATATGTTTAAACGGATTAATTTCTACATTGATACTGAATATTCGCTAACTCGCATGTGTAATCAAAATCAAATGCTCAAATATAACATCTCTGTTGAGAAGTCGTCAGATGGTATTGAAGTGACCTTTCATGACTTAAATACCCAACAACTTATTTATTCCAATGATCTACGTGAAAGTGATTTTTTCTCTCAATCAGCTCCCACTGACAAACTATCCGATGTAATTGGACTCGAGCGTGCTAAGAATCGCCTTAATGATGTTATTGGATGGTTAAAACAACCATCCAAACTGAATAACTTTGGTATATCAGTACCCGCAGGTTACTTATTTGCAGGCCCCCCTGGAACAGGTAAAACACTTCTAGCAAGGGCTGTCGCCGGTGAATGTGATTTACCTTTTTTCAGTGTATCAGCCGCTGAACTTTCAGCTTCACATCATGGTGGAACAACACAAAATATTAAAAAACTATTCTCCACAGCAAGGAAATATGCACCCGCTATTGTTTTTATTGATGAGATAGATGCTATTGCTGCAGCGAGAACAGCAGGCACTTCAGGAGCCGCTCAAGATGCAAACCAAACCGTCAATGCATTATTAACCGAAATGGATGGTTTTGATGATAAATGCCAAATTTTTGTATTAGCTGCAACAAATCACCCAGAAAAGCTCGACCGTGCAATTACCCGCCCTGGGCGGTTTGACGAGACTATATATTGTGATTTACCCAATAAAGAAGCACGTACTCTCTTTTTCACTCAATACGCCTCACAGCATAATTTAAACTGGACTGATGATGAACTACTTAATCTGGTTGCACTTTCACAAGGGATGTCTCCTGCTGAAATTCAGCAGGTATTAAAAGAAGCGATACAGTTTGCGGTATCAAATGATGTCCAACTGTCTAAAGAGATTATTGAAAAAACAATGATCAGAGTGAGGTATGGCTCCCCTTCTGAACATTTATTTTTAAGCGGAGACGAAAAACGTAAAACAGCCTATCACGAAGCCGGTCATTTAGTAGCGCACCACCTTTTATTCCCTAAACAACATATTGACTTCATTACTATAGAGCCTCGTAATCAAGCCCTTGGATTTGTCGCCACACGACAGCCAGATGAATATGAGAGCTACTCAAAAATTACTATAATGCGCAAACTACAAATGCTCCTTGCCGGAAGAATTGCAGAAAAACTGTGCACAGGCTCTGCTGATGAAATAAGCACGGGTGCAAGTAACGATATTGAAAAAGCCACACAATTAGCGATGCATGCCGTTTATCAAGGGGGAATAGAGCCATCTGTAGGGCCATTAAATGTTGGCCTACTCACACGTTTTGAAGAGAGTGACTTACTTGCAAATGCGCAAAATGCAGTAAAAAGGTGGATTGAAACGGCAGAAAAAGAAGTGGAAGTGTTACTTATTAAACACTATTCATTACTCGAAGTCGTTGCTGAAAAGTTGATTGATGAAGAGTCCTTGATGGGCCACCAAATTTTAACACTATTAGAGGATGCGTAATGGCAATAACGAACGATGAGCTTGCTCAATATCTCAAAATCAATTACTTATCTTACGTATACTCAAAGGAAGATGATGTATTCATAAGTCCTGAAAAAAGTAATGTATATACGATAAGCATATACCTAGAGAAAGGCGGCACAATTTTACATGTCGTCGCGGATTATAAATGTGACTTTTTTGAATATACGGGTGTTACTTACCAAGAGCCCAACATCGTCACCCTATTAAAGTATATGTTACAGGAAAATGAGACCTACTCTTCAGGGTATTGGTGTTTAACTAAAGAGCATTCGCGCATCCAATTTCGTCAAACTTTATATTTAGGTGACACTAAAATGACGAGTATTACGCCAATCATAGACATGATAGCCGTTATATCCAGCGAAGAGCAGCGTGACAGGCTTCATAAAATTTGGCTACTAATTAACCCTGATAATGGCAAGGTTGATGATACTAAAAGTTTTTTGGCTAGTGCAAAAAAGGCACAAAAACAATATTCTCAAGAGACACAAGACATGCTTGATTATCTCATTGGCGATCTCGAGTAAGCTCTCCCCGTGACATCACTTCCTTCTATTCACGGGGATTAGGTTAGCTATTCAAGATACACAAAACCTGTTTCACATACACTTTCGACTACAAATTAAGCTATTCGGCCTTTTCGTAATACTGTAAAACCGAGTATTATAGTAAGTAACCAACTAAGAGAACCTCCAGACCCTTCTTTTTCCTCAACGACTACAAGTTTTTCGACGTCAGTGACTGAAACCGTTACATGTTTTGTCACCTCAGCTTCATTATCAGAAACCATTAATTGAAACACTAATTCTGTATCTTGTGTCACTTCAGGCGCAGTAAACTCTAAACTAAGACCGCCTGTATCAGCTAATACTACACTTGGCCCACTTAATTGAGTCCATAAGTAAGTTAACTCGTCATTATCAGAGTCGATGGCTGATGCAGTTATGAATACTTTAGTCCCTTCATTAACCGTTTTAGATTCAACTAACGTTATTTCTGGCTTCTGATTTGTAGTAACGTTAAAATCTATATCAAATAAATTATTACTACCGTTAGTATCAACGTCGAAAGAAGCTGATGATAATTCGCCAGTAAGTTCATATTGACCAATATCGCCGCTTAAAAGAAAGTGCATATCCAGCATTTCTTGGGCATCTAACCTTTGAACTGTGCACGACAGAACAGAACCATCAAGTATTTGGCAATCACCATTATCTAAAAGCGCATTTGATAACACCACTCCCTCAGGGATACGTATTTCAAGAAGAAGATCATTTACTGGAGTCTCGGTGAAGTTTTCTAAAATAAAATCAATATCAACCCTCTGGCTTGGCTCTGCATGAAAATTAGTATTTTCTATACTAAGCGCAATATCAATAACCTTACCAGTCCCTCGACACCAGCCTACATCACATAGAATATAAGCTGCAGCCCCCAAATTTAATACATTACCACCAACAGACCACATTAGCTGTTCAGGGTATACATTAGGTGAAAAATGAGCGATCTCTTGACCATCAAGTTCACCATCTGCATGTAATTCAACCGCACCATTGTGGATACCTGCGGTCAGTAAATCAGCTAATTTTGACTGTGTCGTATTCGATCCGATAAATAATAATCTATCATTAGAAGAGACCAGCTTTTCTTTTTCACTAATTGACAAATCATCAAAAACCTCTAAAGGCTCGCCTTGCCCAAATACAAATTTAGTGAAGTGACTCGGTAAAGATATTGGTTCAGGAAAGCAATTGCCTAAACAATCTAAATTAGCGAACCCCATAACATGGGCTAGCTCATGTAAGGTTGTTGAAATAAAGCTTCTATCTACACCATTATTATCAAAACCAAGGTATGTTGAATCAGTAGCGGAAAAACTTGTTCTACTCACAGGATAAATTTCTAAACCCCAAAAATTAGACTCATTATCCTGTAATGAGTAAAGTAAGTTTATAGGGTACTGCCGACCAACTTCTAAAATCCCATATGGATTTGATTGACCTTCAATAAAGCTGGTAAAGCTTGGCCCACGTGTAATAGCGCCATAACCATCTAAATCAGAAAACTCAACTTCTATTGTAAAGTTAGACGCTATATTTATTTGAGATTCAATCATGCGGACAGCACGAAACAAAACGTTCTTGCGTGCTTCACCTAGTGTTTTAGCATTATTGCCACCTACAGCCGAATATTGCTCTTGGCTATTAAAACCCACCCCCTCGGCATCGGCGAATACTACTTTTATTTGACCTGCATGAGCTATAAAAGGGGATGTAAAGAGCGATGCAAGCAGTGTATTTCGTAAAAACTTATTTCTGAGTAAAGTTTCAATCATATGATTACCATGTTATATTTTTTATAATAGATACTGTCAGTATGCGTCCTGCTGTAAACAAACTAAAAAGTTTCAATTCAAATTGAAACGTATAGTTCATAAGGGGGAGTAGTTAAAAATATAATAATTAGGTTTATCTTTGATTAACACTTTAAACGTACTTAGTGTAGTCACAGGTAAAACTGTCATAAGTTATATATTTCATAATAAGTCCCTTTAATAATGAAAAAGTAACCATAGTAACTTGTGTTATAAACAGCTCCCTCTCGATGAGATTAAAGGCTAGTCACTGTTACAGGCATATACTCTACACTGTCTTTTTCAATAAAATTACGCGCAAGTAAACCTGCATAAATCTAATAGTAGGTTCTTATAGATCATCAGGTTTGTCAATTAGTTCTTAGTGAGATTATCTAACCATCCAGCTGCTCGATAGTAGAGTAAAAACGCTCAGTAATTTACTTATTATATTCATGGGTATATCGTTTGCCTTTGCCCATAAACAACTTGAAAATTACAATGTAACTTATTTAGTGCCTAGTAAACTGTAAGAAGTCCAGTCTCTATTATTGAAACACCTCAAATTAATCGTGGTGATTAGTACCTGATATGAAGGGAGCCATATTTTAATTCAACACATTAATTTTGTAACTTAAGTAATACGTATGTGCATGGTATATTAATTAAAATAGAAAGCACTTGTTTAAAATAACTTTACAAATCTTGAGGGAATTATATGGCGATAAGGAAAGTAAAAAAAATAGAAGTTGGCGACGAAGTCTTCGTTTTTGGAATTGAGAAACAAGGCAAGGTTGAAAAAATAAGTGGGGCTTACTATAGAATTGAAGGTATAGGTGTTAAACACGCTGATAGTATTGAAAGGCTTGGTAAGGCAAGGTTCTGCCAAACAAAAACGATAGAATCTATAAGAGATTTGGTTAATTTCCTTAATAGTATTCCTGATGAATTAGCCTATGAGGCCTTTTTAGAAGTGAACTTCCTTCACGAAGAAATTGATTCATTCGCCCAACTTGATGAATCCCATAAGCTGCCTGAAGATGTTTCTTATAATGAAGAAACTTTTGATCCCTACGATGATCTATGCACTTATGAAGCTGAACACGATGATAATAAAGGTGTAGCAGGACTAAAGAACTGGGGCAAAGAGATTGAAGAACATCATCACGATAGTATGGATAACTTGCTAGTTCATACTAATGAGGATGGCTTTAGAACACATATAGTAATAAACCTAGCTGTAAGTAAGAAGAGGGCAAAGGCAGTTATTTCTCTAAAGTACGTTTCAGATCCAATTCATCTATTAGAGGGTATGGAAGATATAGAGCAAAAAATAAAATACTGGTTTACACATAACGCCCAACATACAAATAGAATGATGGAAGGCTTAAAATTGAGAAGTTCAATATTAACCCCTGAAGAAGAACAAATAAAACCTGGCCCAACATCTCTGCATGATCTGTCGTTAGTAGACAACTTACTTAAGGACTGCTTGATACTATGGCCTGAACAGCCATATGGTTCTAACTCTAAAGTTTCTTTCTCTGTCTTATTCAAAGAGTATAAGAACTATACTGACTTTATTGAACGCGTTTTTCTCATATTAGAACTAATAAAATCAAAAGGTGTGAATCAACCCGATAGTGTTCAAAAACCTGTGTCATTGTAATCACATAGTTAATTTTGTCACTTGATTAGAGGTGTTTATGCATCTCACAAATTTAGGTAACACTATGACAAACAGAACAAGAACCAACTTTACACCCGAATTTAGACTTGAATGTGTATGTAGTGACATAGTTAATTTGGCCACTCATTGAAAAATGGTGCTAAAGCCTTGTAGATTTGGCGTGATATTGAAAGTTGTGACCAAGGTTATTTCTTAAATTAACGACATTTATATATACTTAAGTTGATGTAGTCTTTGGACGTCCTCAACAACTTAAAACCCTGCACAAGCAAGTATCTTCACGTATCATTCTAAGGCTTGGAAATAGAAGGATTCAGCTTGTTTAAACTTCCCACTACTACTATTGCACTTATTATCATTTGCAGCGGATCTATTATAGGACCGCTTGGTATGGCAGGCGTTAATATCGCTATTCCAAATCTTGCCGAAGATCTACACGCTAATGCAAAAATGATCGCGTGGATGCCCACTTTGTATTTACTCAGCAGCGTAATGTTTATGCTTCCATGCGGAAAAGTGGCAGACAATTATGGCCGTAAACGTGTGTATGCTTTTGGTTTGGGTTTAAATGCAGTGGCCTCGCTGATGTGTGCGCTAGCTACCTCTATTGAGTGGGTCCTTTTCTGGCGTTTTATACAAGGTGCTGCTGGTGCCATGATTTTTGGTATAGGTGTTGCCATCATTACTTCTGTCACGCCTGATAATAAGCGCGGGATGGCACTCGGTACCTCTGCGGCGTGTGTGTACATAGGGTTGAGTGCTGCACCTGCGGTCGGTGGCTGGCTGACTGAAATGTGGGGGTGGCGGGCCGTGTTTTACTCGCAAATCCCTCTTGTACTTTTACTACTAGCTGCCATCAAATTGTTTTTACATGAAGAGTGGAAAAACGATAAAAAATCGCCATTTGACTGGTGGGGCACGGTTATTTTCTCGCTCTTTGCACTGTTCTTAGTCTTAGGGTTAAGTGATTTGCCTGATATAGCTGGGTGGCTTTTAACAGTGCTTTCAATCATCTGCTTGATGCTATTTATTGTTCACCAAAGTCGCAGTCGGCGCCCCTTAATTAGGGTGCAAATGTTTTTAGAAAGTCGTGTGTTCAGCTTATCGTTGACGACTTCATTTTTAATGTATGCCAGTAATTTTTCACTCGCCTTTTTGTTAAGTTTGTATTTGCAATATATCAAAGGATTAAGCCCCACTCATGCTGGCCAAATAATATTACTCCAAGCGGTTTCAATGGCTATCATGGCGCCACTGGCAGGTAGGCTTTCCGATAAAGTACAGCCACGCCTACTTGCCACATTAGGGTGTATAATTGTTCTCGTTGGCTTTTTTCTGCTATCCCGGTTATCAATTAGTTCAAGCACCGTTTACATTAGCGGCTCATTGTTATTATTAGGGATTGGGTTTGGCTTATTTTCGACCCCAAACAATAATGCCATTATGGGTGCTGTAGATAAAAGTGAGCTAGGCGTCGCATCTTCCTCAATGAACTTATCGCGCACTATTGGTAATTTATTTGGTATGAGCTTAATCAACTTAATTGTACATTATTACCTTGGTGACAGCACCTTTTCAGCACAAAATGGCCACGCATTAATGAGTACGATTTCATTGGCGTTTACAGTGTCACTAGGGTTTGTAATTCTTGCCAGTTGTATTTCTGCGCTGCGAGGAAGAGCTTAAAAGGATAGATTAATTATTTACTGCGTACCTACCTTAAAATACAAGGCAAGAACATGAAAAAAGTCTATTAGTTCAATACCTTTTCAAGGTAGGCTGTACTACGCATAGCTTTTTAATGCTCTTGCCCTGAGTTCTAAAGAATCATTATCAGAAGATTACAGATGGACATTAAATAATTTTGAAAACATTTCAAAAAACAAAAGAATATAAAAACTGTTATACATTTAATGAAATACTTTCTTGACAAATAAGTTGCACTTAAATATTCCACTTTAAATAAAAAACTGTTCAATCTACAAAGAAAAAGTTGAAGTTATTTTCGAATAAACATTTCATTCATTAAAAAATACAATCAATTATGACATCAAACATATTAATTAAGAAAAATAAATATCAGGATAGTTTAAAGATAAATATTAGGGAAACCGTTAATATACTTTAATTTCAAACCATAAATACCTACTCAATTAATTAAAGAGCATTATATTTATAATAACATATTAAAAATTAATTTATATCAATCAAAAGTTAACTATAACATTATATCTAAAAGCGATGAAAACCATATAAAGCAATGGTACCTCCCTTGAAGATCTTTATGTTTTTTAAGAAAACAATTATCAATTAAAATTTTTTAAAAATAAAAATACATTCAAAATCAATCTTTACTAGGAGCTATAATGAAAGAAGAAAAAATCACTGAAGAACAGGATTTTTCAGAAGACACCTATTCCAAATGGTATATATTTTTTACTATACCTATACTTTCTTCTTTGTATTTTTTTTGGTTTGTTATGAAACTTTTAATGTCTTTTATTTTTTCTCTTGGGGAGGAAGATAGAAGAGATAAAACATATGTTAAGTATTCTGAAAATGGCATACATAAAACGGGACTTTCAAGTACATATAAATCAGGTAATTTGATACGTATTCTTATAGTAGGAGCCGGTATATATTTTATATATAAAGGTATAGAAGCCTGTATTAAAGTATTTCATGCTAGTTTAGAAACCGGTGTTATTTTTCTTCTACCACTTTGTATTGCTGGCACAGCATCATTATTATTTAGTGAAAGCTTTAAAAAACATTTAAACAATGACAAATCATCACTGTCATTTGTTATTGTATCATTTGTTGGTTTAGCCATTTCTATAGCTATAACGGTATATTTATACAAAATTGATTTCTTAGAAATGGGAGATAGTAAAAATATTAAAGATGGTATTTTTTCATTGTTTTTTGTTCCTTTATTTATCTTTTCTGGTTACATATTACCTATAATGGTTTCTTTAACATCTATTTTGTTAACATTAAAAGATAAAAATAGTTATTCTATATTTGCTGTTATTTTTGCTTTTTTATTAGGTTCTATTCCTCCTTATATGCAATATCAAGAAGTTCAAAAAAATATTGAAAATAAAAAAGAGGAAATTAGAAAAGAAAAAGAAGAAATTATACAAAATAAAAAAAGAAATAAATTAAGAGAAGAACGCTATAAAGAGATGAGTATGAACGAAAAAGGTTTTACTTATTATTCTCCAGAAATAATTTCAGCTCGTTATGACCCAACAAAAAAGAAAGAAGAAGATGATAAAAGATTAACTGGCACTGGGAAAGGTAGTTTACTTATACTACCTAGTTATAAATTCAGAGTTAAGATTAGTGTTGAAGGTTTCGAAAATTATACTTATGGTATGGAAGTGCCAGTAGGGAAGTATAAAATAACATTAGAGCATGAAAAATATAGAAAACATAAGGAAATATACGAAGTAAAAGAAGGTGGTAATATCATTTATATAAAAATGATATGATAATTCCTTAAAAATAAATGACCTAATTTTTAATAATATTAGGTCATTTTTAATATAGAAAAAAGGATTTTTAGATCACGAACTTTACCTTGACTTAAAAGTATGACCTCATATTCTGTAAAATGTGCTTTTTTCATAATTTTATCTTGTGTTTACAATAAGAGAAAACTCTGCGTTTGGCTTCTATTATTTTTCAGGGGGATTACCGTAGCAAGTTTATTAAAATATGGTTCACTCTATAACTCATACAAGTACTGAAATTAATTATTTAAACGCTATAACGGAGCCTGTCCGATTAGGCGTAAGTGCGGTATATGTGGTGCTGTACCACATTTCAGATTTCTCATCTTCATTTACTAAAGCTAGCGTTTCCACATATTCATTAGGATAATTGCTATAAGTTGTTAAATCTTCTTTAGTTTCATCATGAGGCTTATTTATTAAATCAGCGACTTCCCTTCCATGTGAGCGAAAGAGTGCTGGTACAGCGAGAGATGTTGTGAAAAATAAATTATCTGAAACGCATTTCCCTCCTGAAGTGAATGAAATTGCATGCTCATGTAGTACCTCAACTTTCTTACCTTTAAAAGGTACGAAAAATTGAGTTTTAATGATAATCGCTGTATCTTTATCAATGTATCGACCTACATCAACGCAAACCGGTGTCGAATTCACAGCAGAAAACATTAGTAAATTATCAATTCCCTCAATATACCTCTGACTATAATTATATTTATTTAAATCAATCTCTTCTATAAAACTAGCGTGTTCTATCCAAAGTCCCATTAGCTTGACTGTTTTATCTTGCTTAAGATTATGGGTACCTGATGGTAAGTAAATTGCGGGTTCTAATACAAGGACCTTTAAGCCAGCCATATTATTTCCTTTTATTTTAGTTTCACTATAAGAAAATATAGTCAATATTTCAGGTTATTCCATACGGGATTTAATTTAATGCTCTATTTAACATAACGATAGTTAGTATAAAGAGAGGTTTACACTAGTGATATTTCTATGCATTAACGTTATTACCCGCTTACTTCTATCTACAAACAAAAAATGCCTTGCTGTGTTAACACAGCAAGGCATTTTAATTACAATTCGAATAGCGACTTATTACTGTACTGTCAGACCTTGTTTTTTGAACTCGATTGCTTTTTCTAATGTGAAATTTTTACTTATCCACTTTGATGCATTACGAGGCGTAAAACCGGCCATTTTCCAATCAACTATTGTCTGTGGTGATTTGATCCCAGCTTGTACCCACTCTTTAGTATCTGTTGGTGTAAAGCCATTGCTTCGCAAAATTCTAGCATCATAAGCCTGGACTCCAATCCCCTGCCAAGCACTCGCTTCTTGATAAGGCATGCCATCCCATGGACTTGAAGATGCACAACCCGCTAAAGTTAAAACACCCGCAATGATTGATCCTGCAATTATTTTTTTCATTGATACTTCCCTAATTTAATTAGCTTATAAATTTAATGCCAGAATAAGGCACATTGTGCCTAAAATAATCAATATTAGATCTAAGGAAGTAATGGATAAGTTGAATAATCAATTAAGCTATACATTTTGCCACTAGTAAGTGGTCAAACATCCAACTTCCCTTTGAACTCATATGATTTTTAGTAATTCCCCGTTATCATAAAACAAAATACATTTCATATCATCTGTCTGTTTGAATTTTAATACCGGTAGCTAGGCAAATTAATTGACGCTAGATGATTGTCAATTTAGAGTATTAAGCTTAATAAGATCCTGCTGAAAATTACTAACCCCCTAATATCTCGAGTAAACATTAACTATAGGGATATATTAGCGCTATTTGTCACGCAAATTACGAATCTAGATGTGCCATTATTTAATATAATATTCCGCAAAAACTACCCTGCATAGAATTAGTCCTTTCCACTTTTAATTAAGCACAAAAGCAAAATACATATCACGGCATAAATCTACTTTTTTAAAATCAAATTTAAAATGTCTACCCACAACATTGTTAACCTGATCAATTCTTAAATTGAAAAACATAAGTATCTTGTCTATTGACGTGCCTTTTACAGCTGAATTACTTTGAAAAAGTACCCTTCTTTTTAACGTTATTCATCATTTATCCTTTCTATCAGAAATGTGGTGCGCACTAGAAAAAGATATATTTTACATTTTAATAACAAAAAAAGTGATAAGTGGACAAAAAATGTCGATTTTAGCGTTTTTTTTTGACAGTGCCCCCTTAATTCTCGTGATTTAATAACTAAAAGAGCAATTCCATTTGATGATAGAAAAATTTATTTATCATCTTAAAGTTATATTTTTAGGAAATTACGATTATGAAGAAGACAAAAAAGTTGCCGTTAAACTCACTTCAATTGCAACAACAGCCAACACTGGCAACTTTACACCCAGACGATGAGTTAACGCTGCCAGAGCTTCCAAATATGCAGCTTCTTTCATTAGCCTTTCTTTTGAAGTCTCCTCTTAATTTCCTGCAGAGAAATAAGGTAAGCATCAAGGTGATATTAATTAGGTTTGAAAAACCGAAATTGCCGTTTAATTTCGAAATAAACAGCAAAAAAGTGGTAAGTGGACAAAAAAAAGCGATTTTAGCGTTTTATTTTGACAGTGACCCCTCAATTCCCGTGATTTAATCAAGGGAATCGCACGCAGTTATATGCAATGTAAATACGTTAGTAGTTTTTCAAAAGCTAACAACTTAAATATCGGCTTAACAGCTAATTTGTTACGCATACATTTGAAGTGCATGTCAAAGCACAGCGTAAATAACTTTTATGGTGAATTTAAATGATGAAAAAAATAAACTCTAAAACCAAAAAACTCCCCTTAAACTCGATTAATTTAATGAGTTATTCGCAGCTTCACGCGCTAACAAAGCACGATAAATTAAAATTAAAAGCGGGTGGCAATATTGATATGCTTGATATTGGTGTAATGCAGGCCATTTTAGACATACACCCACTACCAGTCACACAGAGTTCGGAAAATAATTACTATTTAGCACTTATGCCCAGTGGTTTCCTCGAGCGTTTTAAAGCCCACCCTCTGAGCGCTAAACTGACCGTTTCATTACTGGTTTATCCGCAAGAAGCTGCCGCAAGACTATTAACAATTGGTTTGTTATATAGCCCAGCGTTTTCAATGTCTCTAGCCTTATCAGGAAATACAATCCAAGAACGACTTTTATGCTTTAAAAAGCATTCATTGCCATGCCCAACTAAGAAAGTCTTAGCTAATTTAGCGAATGTACTTCCAAGCACTTTCCGTTGATATAAGGATCTTAACATGAGCAAATCTACATCCATAGCGAAAGCTAACCGGCTTAGTAATGCAGGTGGCTGCTACCCTGATGCGCATAGTTACGCCACCACACTTGCAATTTTACTGATAAAACTTGCGAAATTAGGTATGCGGAGCCGACCAGCGATTACTATGGTTGCACTCTTCATATGGCTAGCAGAAGATTGGACTAAAATT
Source organism: Pseudoalteromonas sp. SA25 (assembly GCF_011378705.1). Lineage (NCBI taxonomy): Bacteria > Pseudomonadati > Pseudomonadota > Gammaproteobacteria > Alteromonadales > Pseudoalteromonadaceae > Pseudoalteromonas > Pseudoalteromonas sp. SA25. The sequence continues at coordinate 156,829 of NZ_WTKV01000004.1, forward strand.
AAAAAGGCCAGTGATATACCTGATTTTAGGAGAGTCACTTGTGATGCTGATTGTACTGAGAATACATTTAGAACTTATTATGACGGGACAGTCTCTTGGGCTGAATATGCTCGACCGTGCAGATATAAAAACCATGTTATTTACTTATGGCAACCTATACCCACTTATCTCAATCCATTTTTTCAACAGTTTATTAGTAATCATAACTCTTATGGTAAACCGTTTTTAAGTTACAAAGCCAAAGAAAGCTTGTTTGAATTGATGACCACGTCATGGAAGACTCCCCGTGCATTAGCTTTATTCCCACGGGTTAATAAAAGTGAATTACAACAATATTTTAACCGAAGTGCGAAAGCCGATAATACGCTGGGTGCCATCGTTAGAATACAACTTATTGAACCTAACCAGGCCCATCATGCTAGTGCGATGTATTACCAAAGGCTTAATAGTGATTATATTCGCTATAGAATATTCGAAGCACATAACCGTTATTTATCTCGACTTATTCAAGCGGCGCGAAATAATAAATTAAATTCATTTTTTGAAGTTTATCTAAAGAGTTTTTCTGTAAAACTTATCAATGAATCGATAAAAAAAGCACGTTATTTATCGCAATCAAGCGCAATCAGCCAATTTAGAATTGAATACATTAGAGATAAAGACGGCAACGACGTCACTACTAGTACACATATTACCCCTTCTATATCTGTGGGGAGTGTTCGCTCATTAGAAGATAATGATGTGAGCTATTTCTTTACAAAGCTACATACATTGACCTTAGTCGCAAAACAAAATGCTTTCGTTAAAAGAGCGACTAAAGCAGCACTTCGCGATTATTACAATAAGGCGACTTATCGTATCGCATTGCTATTTATTGTCCTTACCGGCGCAAGGCCCACACATGCTATTAGTATTTTATCAATCTATTACTCACAAACTGATGTGGTGTTTATCAAAGACAAAGGGTGCCTTAGGCAACTCATACTTTCTGACTACTTACAGCAAGAGATTAAGCAGTACTTATTACTAAAAATGGCTATCCGCTCGCAACTTAGCATACATATTGAGTTAGATGAACTTTGGTATACCTGTAATGAAGCAAATACACCAGTAAGACTTAGCAGTAGCGGTCTTAGGTTATTCATGCATCAGTTATGGCCGGATGTTGTGCCTTACCAATTGCGTCACTTTTTTTGCTATTGCGCTAATAGTCACATGTTTTCAGACAAATTATTCGATAACGATATTGACCGGCTTATGGGCCACGAAAATCTAGGGGAGCGCCTTGGAAGTGACATGTTATCACCGAAACGTTTTAGCGTATTAAAAACCTATTTAAACACATTGCCGCAGCGATTAGGCTTGGAGGCTTTAACTCATGTCTGAACAAACTATAAAAGAACTAACAAATAGCATCAGCAATTATTTGGCGTCCGCTTGGCCATATAGCACTACACAAGAGGCTATCTTATGGATTTTGAACCATTCACCTATAATAAACAAACGAGAGCGCAGTTTAGATAAGATCGAGCTGGATTTTATTAATCGACAGCTCAATACGATTGTGACTGGGAAGCGACAAGTTTATCGTGAAGCACTTGAAGGCGTTCTTTTTTATTTAGGAAATGAATGCCAATGGCAATTGCCTGAAGCAGTCAAAGAAAAGGTGACTGATGCGAATCACCAATACTTTGAAGAACTAGCTAAAGGCTCTGCGCATGCACAGCAAATTTTTGCTTGCTACCAACAGCACAAAACACATTTTTTTGATACGAGAACATCATTAACACCATGTTTTATTGCATTGATGATAGGGTTTGAAATCGCGCCCTTTTCGTTAACGCATATTTGTGCCATTTTAAATAATCATGACTCTATTACAAATGAAGTACCTAATCCGCGCCTTGCTATAACGCATAACGCGTGTGGGGGTGATGACCCACGAGTGACCCATTACCACATTCCAGTAGTATGCCACCAATTACTGCATGATTATTATGCACAATCACTTAAGCAACTCTGCCCGCAAACTTTATACACTAGTTTAACACAGTGGTTACAAACAGAGGGACTGTCTAGAGTTCAAGAAAGTGAATGGTTTAAACACTTTCAAGTAAGTTGGTATATCCGATTTCAACTGCCGCCTATTTTTATAAAAGACTTAGCTTATCCAGAGCGTCATGTCGGCTTGCCCCAAAACATCACTGAGTCTGTGTTAAAAGCTACAGATATTTACGATATTGACTGGGATACTACCTGGTTTGAGTCATTAAAAAAATCGAGAACTAAAACACATTGGCCCCATGAAATATTACTTAAGAATATAGAAAATCTGGATGTTGTAGAGTACCCACCACTGGATGCCACTAATATTTTGCCTCGAATGCTATTTGATTATACCAAACAACTAATCGTGTACGGTGGCGTTAAAAAAGCAGAACTCGCCTTGGGCTCAATTAGAAATTACACCTCACTAAAAAGTAGGGTTGAGCCTTTCCCTTTATCTTATGCTGATGCAATTGCTAAAGAAACGGTAAACTCATGGGCACAAGCAGTTTATAAATCGATAGACTCTAATGCAGTAAAAATTAAGTTTTATACATTTTTACGTTTTTTAAGCTATCAAGAACAAACGGACTCTCTCGATTTATCGCACTTTGAAAGCCCTATAATGCCTCCTTCAGTCAGCGCTGCACGCTTAAGTGTTGATGAATGCGACTTGCTGATAGAGGCCCTAATTAACAAAGGAATTCATCACCCTTTTCGTAACTTATTCTGTGTAATTGCTGCTTTGCTGGGTTTTTACGCTATGTTGCGCCGTGGTGAAATCCTCAGATTACGTCGTAAAGATATTCGCTTTAAACCGAGTACAGGGTTGTTAACTGTTACTGTAACTAACACCGCTGAGGGCAACACTAAAAGTGACACTCCTCGTAAGGTGCACACTACGCTTCCTAAGCAGTACCGCCAGTTATTTATATATCTATTTGAGGTAAAAAAGAACTCACCTCGCGAGCAACCTTTGTTAGGGTTTGAAGGTGAAAAGTACCATTCGAGACAACTGTATTATCTACTACCTGTGTCACGTGCTTTACGATGTTTATTCGGTACACATATTAATTTTCATCATCTTCGCCACAGTGGTGTGCATATATTTATGCTGCAAACACTGCACTGTTTAAATAGTACACCCGATAATCAACGAGGAAAAACATCGCTAGAGCTAGAAATTCTATCGAGTGAGTCGGTGGCTATCCGCTTTGACTATTGGTTTGAAGGCAGAACTGTCCGTGAAGTTAATGATGCAATTTTTTTAGATGAAATGGGTACGCAGATTGGTCATATCTATTATGGCACGACACGCTGGTCATACTTACATGATATAGACTGGCTATTGCCTATTATCAGCCCAGCCCACTGCATGTATACACGCCATGGTCGCACGCACAGTGAGGTATGTTACTTACTTGGCCTAAAACCAAACTCAAATGACTTATCTCGTATTCTGCTTAAACTCAGCCCTGAATATGCAAGAAAAACACGAGTAGAGAAACGTTGTCAGCACATTTTTTTGAGCGACTATGAGCTCAAAGAGGCGATGTTTGGTAAAGCGAAAGTAACAACAATTTCATCGTCAACGGTCAAGCATAGTATCGCGTGGCAGCAATCTATTTGTGACAGTGAGCACACAATACTCGGGTTTATATTCAAATCGATGTTTAAAAATAAAGTATTCGACCTAGGTTCGCTTAGCTTTATTTGGGAAAAGGGTAGCCGGCATCATATTCAACCTCTTCCTAAAAAGCAGCGCACGGCTCTGAACTATTTACCTCCAGTTATACTTTCTGACGATAAACAGTCATTGCAAATTACGCTCGCCTGCAACACTAAAAACGCACACGCATTTAATACCGTTTTTAGACAAGCTGACTGGGGCTGGTTAAATTTTGAATTCACCTTGTGTGTTAATCGAAAAATCAAAAGTGAGCGGCAAATAACGTTACTTAAAACACAGTTTGCATGCAAAAAAGAAGATATCCGTATTTATAAACATCCTATAGGAGCAACAAAGTTAACTATTAGCTTAATACCAAAAATGTCACTTTCAAACAACGTACTCAAACTTACAGAGTATTTTATCAAATCTTTTCAATTAGATGAGGCTCAACAATGAAACCTACTATTCCTAAAGAGAAAAAACAACGACTTAAAAACACAACTAAAAATATTGATACTCGCTATTCTGATAGCCCAGTTTCTGTATTTATAGACAAGAAAGAACCATCTTTAACTTTAGTAACCGGGCAAAAACCGCTGTTTGCACAATGTAAGTTTATACTTGATAAGCGCTCTACTAACTTAAAGGATAAACAATTTTCTATTGATGGTAGTTACACCAAGCAGCTTCCTGACTATTTTGCATCAGAGCAAGATATTGAACTAAATTTTCAAGATTCGTCAGCAGGCTCTACTTTTATAGAATTAATTCAATTTGCTCCCAATGGCGAACAGGCGACATTACGCCGATGTGAATGCAGCAATGCAATTAAGGAACATATAACTTACCTTGAAAATAATAATAAGCTACCAACCACTACTGTCTCAAAATCAGTTATTGAGCGAATAATTTATGAATCTACAGAACATATGCCTTTTGAACTTTGCGAAATGAATCAAGAGCAGCAATCAATTCGCGTACAACGCGATGGAAAAGTAGAAGATAAACACTTACCCAATGATATTAAACTGCCGATTTCTATGGTCATGACACCTGAAACTACTCAACAATTAAGTGACTTATGTGACAACACAGATGGAGATGAAATAGAGATAGCCCAACAAGGGGATCTACTCACCTTCAAAGCAGATGATGGGGCGGTAACCTGCTTTGTAGGAGGCATCAACGAGTTGCGCGCGAAATCTCCTGAAAAAACACAAACTTTGCGACACGTTGAATTAAGTTTTTATGAATTTAAAGCAGAGCTTGGACACTGCGTTAAAGAGTATAACGGTATTAAACAAGCAAATAATGCATTACTCTATTTAGACGATAAGAAAGCAGCGATCGCGGTACTTACACCGCCCTATGAATTTGTTCGTCCCATTAGTACATCTAAAGTAAGCGGTAAAAAAAATAAATATTCTTTATATCGCTTTCCACCAAAAGATTTACTAGATATAAAAATCAAAGATTTAAATGGTGCCAATAGTACACGACTAGATATTATTAAATACCCAAACGGTGAACTTAAACTAGGCGTGTATTCTTCATCAAAAGATAAGTTACCTTATCGCAGTATCCCTATAGAAAATGATGAAAGCCAGCTATCCAAAGTACTCGTAATGCTTGAAAGCTTGGAGAAAATAGAAGTGACTTCACAGCATAAAAAGCAGGAAGTGCAAGAGGATTTATTTGCCTCAGGTATGTATGATGGTGATGATGAATATTAAAGCAAAAATACTGGGCAAATAAACAGTACTTGTTATATTCATAAGTAACTATTTTGATAATGGCGCGTTTTAATACTTAGTATATAGTATTAGCACAATTGAAAATAAAATAAGCAGTTGGGGTAAAAAGGCGGCAACCTCCCTACCCCGTATCGGCTGCGCTGACTTAAAACCACCCCAGCCGATGGCTTAATTCTAACGAATTCCATTGGTGAGGGATAGATCTATTTATAGTTCGACTAACTAATGGAGGCCATTATGGCTCACATTCGCATTCGTCCTAACGGGCGTATTCAATATGACTTACACCTTTATGGGCAACGCTTTCGTGATGGCACTAAGTTCATGGCAACACCTGTTAATTTAAATAAAGCCCATGCGACGCTTAAGAAAATCAATGCAAAAATTGCTTTAGAGACCTTTCAATACCGTGATTATTTTCCTGAAAGTAAAAAGGTGGCAAAGTTTGAGGTCCTACAACGCACCAAACATCCCGACCGTTTGCACCCATTTTTTAATGATTATGCAAATGAGTGGCTTGATCGTCAAAAAGCTAAATGGAAAAGCAGCTACCAAGGTATCGTGCTTAATATACTCGATACTTATTTGCTCCCTGAGTTTGGCAATATACTCGTCAGCGAAATTACACTGGCTAATGTTGATTATTTTCGTGAAAGCCTGACGATGATAAAAAAGAATGGCCGTCGTAAGCTTACGAATAAATGCATTAATGGCATTTTGTGGCCACTCATCGCTATTTTGAGCCTAGCCGCCGAAGAGCATGACTTCCCCTGTAGTGGTAGAGTAATTTTGGTCACCCATTAAGAAAGAAATGTTATGCTATTTGCATATAAATTTGGGTGAAAAAAATGACAAAATTAAACCGTGCAACGTACTCCGCTGCAATCAAATTAGAAACGGCTCAACTTGTAGTTGACCAAGGTTATACACAAGAAGAAGCAGCCAAAGCGATGGGTGTTGGTAAATCAACCGTAAGTAAATGGGTTGCTCAATTAAAGCAAGAACGTAATGGCCAGTCACCATTGGCTTCACCAATGACACCCGAACAAATTGAAATCCGTGAACTTAAAAAGCAAATCCAACGCATTGAATTAGAAAAGGATATATTAAAAAAGGCTACCGCTCTCTTGATGTCCGACTCCCTGAACAATTCTCGTTAATTGAGAAATTAAATCAACGAGAGCGTTACCCAATTAGTGTGCTATGTAGTGTATTTAATGTGCATCGTAGCAGCTATAAATACTGGGCTATACGGGATACGACACCGACACCAGAGCAAGTAAGGTTAGAGGCTGAAGTTAAAGCCATACATACAATGAGTGGGGGCTCAGCAGGTGCGAGGACAATCGCGGCAATCGCAACGAATAACGATTTTGAATTAAGCCGTTATCGTGCTGCTAAGTTAATGATTAAATTAAAGCTAGAAAGCTGCCAAGTACCTCAACATTCATATAAACGTGGCGGTAATGAACATCTTGAAATCCCAAACCTGCTTAATAGGCAGTTCGATGTTGTTGAGCCAGATACCGTGTGGTGCGGTGATGTTACATATATTTGGACAGGCAATCGCTGGGCTTATTTAGCGGTCGTTATTGATTTATTTGCGCGTAAAGTTGTGGGTTGGGCAATGTCATTGTCGCCAGATTCTAACTTAACGCTAAAAGCGCTTGAGTTAGCTTACGAAAGCAGAGGCAGACCAAGTGGGTTGATGTTTCACTCAGACCAAGGAAGCCATTATACGAGCTTGAAGTACCGCCAACGTTTATGGCGCTATAAAATCACACAAAGCATGAGTCGACGCGGAAATTGTTGGGATAATGCGCCAATGGAGCGATTTTTTAGAAGCTTTAAAACAGAATGGATGCCAAAGGTTGGATATGGGAATTTTATAGACGCTAAATATAGTGTGAGTGATTATATCAACGGATATTACAACAACGTTAGACCGCATCATTATAATGCTGGTTTAGCGCCAAATGAATCTGAGATTAGATACAAAGACTCTAAAACTGTGGCCAAATTTTATTGACCACTACACTAAGAAGTAAAGTTAAAATGAATACCCATACATAATTAACATTCCGTTTCATATTATTCCTTATTTTTACTTATTTAATCCTACTGGTTTTACTGTCACATTGAGCGTAACATTCAGTATGTTCACTACTGTGTTATTTAAATTTCTGCGATACAAACACAAAAAGACACAGTTGTTAGAATTTAGTTAATTAAAACTATTATGTCTATAATTTTATGAATATTTAATTCAAAATTAATAATTTTTAGTAAACCAAGGTAAAAAACATAAAGCGCTCGACTAGCTATGCTAGTCAAACAACACACTGATATTATTGAAATTAAGGGGTGGTATACTAGTATTCTGGATAATGATGGGTTATTTCTTTTAACGCTTCGACGCAACTAGTCATATTGTTTTCTCTCAAAATACTTTCTATTCTCTTTAATTCTCCACAAAGTTTATTTTTCAATTTATTATTTATTTCATAGGGTATCTTTGGCTCTTCAACTAATAAATCATGAAGGCCAATAATCCTATTTATTAACTCTTTAATATCAATATACATTTCTCGGTAAACATATATTTTTATTAACTTGATTTCATCAGCTAAGTACCGAATAAAATCGCGGAATCTAATGTAATTATTAGTTTCTAATCGAAATTCATTTCCACGCATTTTTTTCTCTAGCTTAATGTGTTCTAAGTCTTCAAAGTTAAAAGTAGCGACCATAAATGACACCCCGGAAAGTCCCTCTTGGAAAGGGTTATTTTCCTCATCACTCCAATATTTCACCATATTATAATCATAATTACAGGATATACGTATAGAGTCAGCCTGTACCTCGATTTCAGCGGCTTTTTGCTTTAACTCTTCATTAGAGCGAACATAATCTTTTATTTCTGGGTGGCGAAAGTACAGTGCCATTTTTTCACAAATTACAATCAGGCCACTTGCCCATACTTTTGGGTTTTGAGCATAATGATGAGTGACTAACCCATGCACTTTAATCGAGTACTCTTCAAACCCCTCATCGTTATCATTTAAGTGGTGAGCGATTGCAATATTATATAATACGGCTGAATAGCGCCCAGCCCAGCGTCGAGGGTTGCTTTTATACATATAACGCAATAAAAACTCCAGCCGAACTAAGCTATTTAATGTCCCATACCGGCTAAGTGCAGACATACAAAGGTTACTAGCTATATGATTTTGCAGATCAAAATAGTCTTCATTCCAGTCACTGTTGCTGTACCGCCTTGCAAAACGGATTATTTCTTCTGAAGACTTTATCATCTCCCGTTTCATACTTTTAACTTGGTTTTCATCTAAACTGCTACCTGCATTCAACTCTAAATTGTTTATGCATGCGCTACATATTTTTAATAAAAACACCGTAAACTGCTCTAGTGGCTTGTCTAAATCTAACTTCTTTTTTTCAAATTTGTCAGTAATTATTTTTAATTTTTCATCCCGATTGCCAGCGCCTAATAAAATACGATTTTTATATTCTTCATCTTTAGTTACCCCTTGTTTATACTTTTTCTTAATCTCATTCAACTCGGTCATCTTTAAGAGATTGTTTTCTGTCAGTGACCGCAACATTTTAGTGTATAGAAACATCCCAAATAAGCTATGTTTGTAATCATATAACTTTGTACGCGGTATCCTCTTAATGATTTCGAACGTTTCTTCAAGTATCTCTAGATGCTCTGTAGATAAAGACTGGCCTGTTTGGCGATTAAGATAGGATTTCAAAAGTTTTAATTCGGTAAACTCATTATCGGTATCTAAATTAGTCAAGCCAATAATAATAGACTTAACTAGTTCACTATCAAATGGCGCCCCCGTTAAAGCAGACAATTGCAAACTAAACAGTGTAGCATCACTATAACTTTCAAAATAATAACTAATGATCAGTAGTCTTTCTTCCATTATTGCATAGGAAGGTAAAGTGAAATAACTCCCTTCTGATTGTTCAAAAATTTCATTTAAAAAAGAAGATTTATGAGTTTCACTTATATATTCAAATATTAATTTAACAGTTGAACTTAACTTACTAGGCTCAATACTATTAACTCCATACTTTCCTTTTGACTTTTCAATTATGAGTAAAGGCAATTTATTTTTTTTGTAAAATAAAGGAGTGCTAATTAAATTAAGGGCCTCTATTGCAAATAGGGTTACAACTTCACTATTACTATTAAACACTTTTTCAGAAGGCAAAAGTGCTTTGACTATAGCTTCTGATATTACATTGCTTTCAAGCTCTGAGGCATCAATAAAGGTTTTCTTTATTAGAAAAGAAAGTGTTCTTTGATCTATACCATGAAGCACTATTATTTTTTTTCTGTCATCTGCCCCTTCATTAATACCCTTTACTAATTTTGGTTGTATTATATTCGCTTCATTAAAAACCTGTATTTTGAACTCATTTTCTAGTGGATTTTTCTGAGCCAGCTTAAAATTAGTTGCGCTATCTGAACCCCGTGCAGTGATCAAGAATTCTACATGGTGATTTTTTACCAAATGCTGAAGAATAAACTCTGCTGAAAGTTCATCGATCCATTGAATATCATCTATATAAAGCTGAATGGGGAGAGGCTTGGTTTTATCATTAACAACTTGTGCAATATTTAAAAGGTGCATGATAGCTAGGTTTAGCTGCTCAAATTGCTCTGATTTTTGTATTAGCTGGTTCTCTATTTCTAATGATATCTTTGTTTGTGCTTTATGCCGGTCAAAGCCTAACGTTTGAAAAGCCGAAATTGCTGCCTTGATCGGTGTTCCAATACTTAACACTTCGCCAGTAAGGTTCGTAGCACTACTTATAACTTTTAATAAAGCAGCTTTATTTAGTGTTAACTTATCATCATTAGTCAGCACTGTTTTATTTACATTAGACCTCGCATCGTTAAACGCAACTTTTTTATCATTAAACCAATTTGAAAAAAAACTTCTGTTTGCTTGGTACTGTTGAGACAACCTTTGCGATTCTTCTTCTATCGAGACTAATAAAGAAGCGAGTCCTGTAATTTTTGAACTATGGCCTACTTGGTTCAGCAGCTTTAACTGTATTTGGTTTCTATTACTGCCTATTTCACTTTGCAATTTTTGCTTTAAATACTCATTAATTAAAGAGGTTTTTCCGGTTCCCGGTTCACCTTTAATAACAAACCATTGTGTAAGCTTAGTTAAAGAGGTAGTTGATTGTGTTAATTCCAAAAAAGATTTATGACTTTTAGATAACTCTAAAAGTTCAGCTCGTCTACCTACAAACGTAGATTTAGTTATAACCGGAGGGGGCACTTTTGCCCTAGGTTTTACCAGCATTCCATACCGCTGCACCATAAGTCTGAACCGACTTATTTTATGGTGTACGTCAGACATTTTATGATTTTCTACAAAGCTATTGTGAGGCTGAAGTTCGTTATAAGAAAATAGCACTGATAAAGCATCATTCTTATCTTCTATTTTTTTATCTTTTAAAAAAGAAAACAATAATGATAAAAGTGAAAGTGAAGCAGAATCCAAATTATATGGATTATTAATTATTATAATTTTTGGTGAATTTATGCTTAATGTCGTTAGCAGTTTGAGTGTAAACTCCATCGCTTGATGAGGTGTATGATAGGATGAAATACTCTGCGCAAGTTCTAAAAGTTTAGTTTTAGCTTGTTTACTAATAAATAAATTAGTACCTAGCTGATGTTTTTCATTTAATTTTTCTGTTTTACTATTTCCAAGATCCTCTATCGTGTTATTGATGGCAGACGCTGGTTTCTCCTGAATCTGTTTGTTAACCCACTCGCTATCAAATATATCGGGGAGTTTCTCTATAGAATCATCAACTATACTAGAGATATTTTTTATTAAGTTTTCACTTAATAGCTCACCAATACCTAACGTAGCAAAATAAACCCCTGCTTTAATCAGCGAATCAATCCCGAGTTTATTTTTAAGAGATTCAGCTGTATTTTCAAGGAAGGCATTTAGTATTTGTGTTGACTCTCCAAGTTTAGCTTCTATATAAATTACATTAGTTTTATTAGTATGAGTTAAATCGGTATCGTATATTTCTATACAAGTATCTAAGAGCGAAAAATTAATGTTTCTTTTTTTTAGTTCAGCTAAATTTTTAGGATACAACTCTAGTAATACAGGCTTGACCTTTGATGATTTAATATCATTTTTCAACTCTAAAAATATTTCACTCATTATGTCCATTCATCGATTTCCCTCAGTCGTTCAATTTTAGTGACGCCAAACTATGTAGTGGGCGGGTTATAAGTTAAAACAACCATGGCAAATAGACTATTTAGTTCTAAAGCACAAGGCATTGGGTGGCTGACTTTTAAAATTATTAAACCATGATGAATTGCCACTCATACAACACACATTAAAGTGCTATTTGATACTTCACTATTTGACCATCAGTCAATAATAAAAAATGTGAGATCCATTTAAATACCTCAGCTCATTAAAACAGAGTTCGGACTATTCAGAGTCAATATTATCGTTTTTTCTTTTTGCGTATACCGTGTCACCATTGATAAGTTTCCATATCAATGCGCCTCCGAGCGCCATAAAAATAATCAAGAAAACTGGACTATGATGACGTGTGGTCTTATTCCCATAACCATCTACGGTTGTATGCGTTCCAATATTACGTACTTCATACAATATTACTAACGGATACAATATTCCGATACCAATTTTTGCACACATTGCGCTGGCTTTATTTACTGCACTCTCATTTTGATTATGATAAAGCGCGTCGGCAATACTTAAATATAAAAAATACGAGGGAACGGTAACACATAAAATCACATTGATTAAGTTGACAGGGCCTGAGCTGGCGAGCTCTGAGCCTAATATCGCCGACATCGCAATAGAGAATCCTAAAAACGTGACAATCAAAGAGCCCAGTATTTTAAACGCATTGAATACGTCTTTCTTATCATAGTAAACAACCACCTCTTTTTTTACGCCCTTAACACAGCCCATCACCACAAAAATAAAGAATAATAGAAAGAAAATTGCAATGAGACTATCAAATAACGTTCCAAAAAAATATACGTTATTTAATAGCTTCGAAAGAAGAAAAAATATACAGCTACACAGCACAATAATGAGCGCGGATCGATTTGAACTTTCTAGCTTATTAAGTTCTTCAAAAGCACGACTTTTAACGAACTCACCTTTTGCTCTTGCTGACGCGGTTCCTTTTTTCAGTTTATCTGCCATTTGAGGATTTATATTTTTGCTATATAACTCATTAATAGCTTCAGATATTTTTCCATCCGATGTCGCTATTACCGCGGTGTCGCTTTGGGTTTTTAGTGCGCTCGATTTAGGCTCTGAGGTAAGTTTCTTATTGTCAGTGACAGCGACATGATTTTGTTCACTCATTGCAGGCTTTTCAGCGTTTTTTTCATCGTAATATTTCGCTGGCTTAACCACAATAAGAGTGCTGCATTGCTTACACGTTGTTTTTGCACCTTTGGCGGGTAACTTATGACGGGCTATTTTATATATTTTTTTACAACCTGAGCAGGCAATGTTTACATGACTCATTTACTAACTATCCCTGTTTAAAATGCACTGCTTGCATATAAATGCAAACTATAATAATGGGTGATTATAAATGAAGTATACCTAATAGAGGGGCATTCTTGAACACCCTCTCCCTCGAAAATGTCGATAAAATCGATTTAAAGTAATGACTTAATCGCTGATACTATTTTTTTCAGCTTGCAAACCTGTACCTACAAATTAAAACTTCTATTAAGATTTCGATACATATAATGCTATATTAAAAATTAGAATATATTTTTTATTATATTTTATTCATTAAGTATAAGCGTCACGTCTTTTTTATGGGTATCGGTATAGCCGTGTGTGTATACCTCATGCCTTATTTATCGTATTTAAGCTTATACGGAAGTTATATAGAGAGACTTCAAAGCGTTTGTCTACTCAGTAAGAATCTATATCATATTAAAAGGAATTTCATACTTTGAATAATAATAAGGTGATTTTTTATCACTCGCACTCGGTGCATTTTTAGCTATTCTAATAGGACAATATAAGCCTATAAAAGAAATGTTCACTCTTAATGGTGAGCTTAACTACCAAACTCAAATTAAGTGGGGCTGGCAAGATAAAACGCACCGCATACAAATTAGCAATTCTAATGAATTAGAACGTATAATACTTCGTAAGGTCTATGTAAGTGAAGCATATGCCGTGTATGCGTATATTAATGAAGATTATATCATTGAAGTCAGCGCTTATTTCAATACCACATGTGATCCTAACAGTGTAATAATTACATCGCAGCGATACGGATCTGGTGCGCCTAAAAAGCTTATATGTATTCCCACTGGCGATGCCCTACGTTTTGATGCCAGGTGGCCTCATAATATTGCAGCTAAAAAGCACTGGAAAGAAAATCTTGATGGCTTTGATGTTGATGTTAATTTTAGTGAGTGGGATTTTGCTCCTCTTTTAAAAGAACTAACACTCACTAAAGCCATGAAAAAAGCCAGCTTAAAGATAAATAACCTAGACTCAAAATAAAAATTTCTATATCGGGCTTGCTCTTTTTTATTGTATGCAACTATCATGGTGATCTCCCCCTTTTTAATATGAGTCAACCTTTATATCAGTAAGTAAGCACTTACTACAGAAATAAGCAGGCAAAATTCACTAGACCTAGAAGAGGAGCCACCAAGAGTTCCCTCTATTAGAAGAAAACTCCACACTCCCCTGCAACCCTTACACAGCAAGACTTTCCGCCAGATTTAACTTTACATATGAGACATAAAAATGTCTGAATTTGGCTATTTGAGACACTTTCACTGCGCAAAAGTCTGAGATAAAAAGGTGCGGAAATTCACTTTTATTATACGACAGGCCACCTTATCCCCTCGTTTAGGACTGTTTTGCGCGTTAAAATGCCCCTCTTTCAGCACTTGGAAATATCACGCTTATGGCAACAGTAAACTACTCGTGACTAAAGCAGCAAGCTTCCAAGATGACAGCATAAGCCACTCGCTTTTCTTTTTTGACGTTTCGCTGGACATCTGCTCGTTGAGCTTTAGCTTCGGCGAGTCTTACAATTTGCTTCCACGTCCACTATCTGACTGAGCTCTTAGAACTGCATCGTCAAACACACACGCCTGACGAGTGTAAGCGGCATTTAGCGAATCTTCGTTCAAAAAATTAACGTTTAAAGCCTGCCGTTCCTTACAAAAAAACGGGGTTGAGGGATGCAATCCCCCGTATTTAGCTTTTACTTGCTAATGATGTTTGCTATAACCAATACTCATCATTAGATAGCGCTTGGGCAACTAAAAAGGACATTATACTTGCATTGTTTAAGGACATTTAGACTATTTGTATCTTCCACCTTTTCAGACTTTAAAAGTGAGCGACAAACCCTTCAAGAAAAGGTCTTTCCAAAAATTGGCGTATATTGTCAAAAAAGAAACTTTCAATTTCATCCAATCGATTTACGCTGGGGGATCAATGCTGAAGCCCAAGCCAACCAAAAAACTCTTTCACTGTGTTTAAATGAAGTTAAAAATTGTAAGCAGTTTCCTTATCCCAACTTCATTATTTTAAACGGCAATCGGTATGGTTCGGTGCCACTTCCTGAAGCGATTGATAAAGATGAGTTTGATAAAATACTCCATGTTATTACTCATGATGAAACACAAATAGATGCACTCAAATATTTAAACTACTGGTATATTGAAGACAGTAATTGCCTCTCCACTATTTCTGATACGCCTATTGTAGCCGCCAGAAAATTTGCAATGGGTTGATCAAATAGTAAACACAAAAAAACATCGCGATATGAGTACACGACTCGATGTTGGGATCCGCGCCTACTAATAAACAAGTGATTGAAAACTTATTAATCGATTTAGCTAAAGAAGCGATGCAAGAGTATACAGAATGGAATCATTATGAATCTATTAGCGATTTAAAAAATAAAAGGATTATTTATGAATAAAAATAAAAAAATTAAGCTCTTTATATCATCAACATTTAGTGATTTTAAGCAAGAACGACAAATTTTACAGAGAAACGTATTTCCATATCTAAAAAAATATGCAGCGAGCCATGGTTATTCATTTCAACCTATTGATTTAAGGTGGGGTGTGAATAATGAAGCTCAACTAGACCAAAAAACCCTCGAAATATGTCTTAAAGAAGTAGAAAGTTGCAAAAAGCATATTCATCCAAACTTTTTGATCATGATAGGCGATCGTTATGGGTGGGTTCCTCTTCCTAACAAGATCGAATCAAACGAGTTGGAGAGCTTAAATTTAACTAATGATAAATGTAGGATAATCTATAAATGGTATAAAAAAGATTATAATCACCTGCCCGTATCATACATTTTACAAGAAAGAGCTGGTGAATATACGGATTTCACCACTTGGGAAGCAGAAGAAAATGAATTAAGGGCAGCCTTACAAAAAGCTGTATTAGATTCTGATCTGATGGAACATCAAAAAAGAAAATATTTTTTGTCTGCTACGGAGGCTGAAGCTGAAGAAGGTATTGTCTCTTATGGCCAGGTAACTCAGCATCAACACAGACTGCTCACCAGAAGCCCTGTACTTAGTGAAATTGATATAAAACATACGTTTGCGTTTATCAGAAATATTGATACATCAATAAAAAGCAATAATAACTTTATAAATAGTGATTACAAGTTGGCACAAGACTTTAAGCAAAGGCTTGAAGATGTATTATGCAGTGAAAGTATTTTAAATGTAACCACTAAGCAACTGACAGCGCATACTTTAAACGAGAGCTACTTAAAAGAATTTGAAGAAAGAGTGACTGAGTTTATTAAGGTTCAAATCGACTTTCAAATAAAACAGGAAAAACATGCGGATACCACGGCTCTAGATACTGAGTTAAGCAACCAAAAAGTCTACTTTATAAACAAGCTTACTAACTTTGTCGGCCAACAGGCACTTTTAAATATAATCTCCGGTCATATTTTAAGTGATAACACACAACCTTTGATTTGCTATGGAAAGTCAGGAAGTGGTAAATCATCTCTAATAGCTAAATCAATTGAGGCTAATGAGAAAAACACAGCTAATAAAGTATTTTATCGTTTTATCGGTGCAACAAAAACCTCAAACACTTCAAGAGACATTTTAATTTCTATCATTGATGAGTTTTATTTTAATGAAATAACAGGAATACCTGATCATACCGTTGATATTGACAAAGAGTCGTTTGGAGAGCTCAGCGAACGTTTTAAAAACATACTATTAAACATTAATGAAAATGTTGTTTTATTTATTGATGCGGTTGATCAGTTACAAAATGACGATAGGTTTCATTGGTTGCCAACAGAGCTTCCTTCAAATATTAAAGTTATAATTACAGCTTTGGATGATGATGAATATATTGACGATAGTACATCGTTCAAACATCTAAAAAGAAAGACTGACAACCGACTCCATATAAGCTCATTTAAAGAACCAACAGAACTACTTAATAGACTCCTGACCGAATTTTCTAGAACACTAACAACTGATCAATTAAATTACTTCTTAAATAAATTTAAAATTTGTCCTTCACCATTGTATCTCAATATAGTAGCGAACGAGATCGCAAAATGGAGTAATTATGCACAAGAAGAGCCAATCACTGACTGCTTTAATATAGAAAAGAATGCGCTGCCCACCACACAGCAGGAGGCAATAACTGAGTTTATTCATAATTTATATCTACGACATCATCATAGTAAGGTATTCATAGATAGAATTTTAGGTTATTTATTGGCCTCTAAAGATGGGTTAAGCGAAACAGAAATATTAAATTTAATAGCATATGATGATGACTTTATAAAAATAAATGCTCCTGAAGAGTGGCATGATAATGTAACCAGAGAAGTTCCACTTATTCATTGGTCTAGGTTACATGCGCAATTGAAGCCATTTCTCAAAGTGATAAATCAAGATAATGAAGATTTAATATCCTTCCATCATAGGGAATTCGTTAACTTAATTAGTCATCAACCAAACATCAAAAAAGAACATGAATCTATCATTGCCGCAACCCAAGCCATCATCAAGAAAAACTTAAATAACCCTTTTTCATATAATCGATGGGGAAAGTTATACGTTAAGCTAGTCGTTGGATTTTTTGAAAAGTATCAATGCGATAAAAGCTTTACTGCGCATTGTACATTTCTTTCTTCTATTTTTGATGAGGATATTAAACACACTGAAGAATGGCTTGATGGACTTGTCCAATACTTTGAAATTGAAATTGTAAAAGCACTTAGAAGTAGTGAATTTAAACATGCTTTAATTTACGCTAATTTTAATTATAAGTTCTCTAACAGTCTCAAAAAATCTGTTTATCCTCATTCAATCATTATGTCGGCATACCTTAGCGCCCTTCAGAATAAAGCATATGCTTCTTTTGAGTTAAATCAATATGAAGAATCAGAAAAGTATTATGAAGAGCTTTTCACAGAATTCGAGGTGTTGTTGAAAGAACCTTTACCTGAACTACATAAAGAGCTCATTTTAAATAGTTACATAGGCGCAATCAATAACCGTGTGATTGGAATAAAAAAAAGAAGTTACATAGAAAAAAATCAATTATTAAAACAAAAAGTCGTTCAATATGAGCATAAAATCTCTTCTTTATTAAATGGGCTAAATACTCATTCTAATGAGAGCATCCTTACAAAAGTACAAAGCCTTATTAACCACTCTATTTCTTTATATGATTCAGGTGACCATCTTCAAGCAATCGAGCAAAGTCTAGGAGCACTTAAGATAATTGAAAACCCTGAAAACCCTGAAAGCCACATTCAATTACCTAACCAGTTGAATAGCCAAGAGATGAAGTTAGATACTTATATCAATTTAATAATGTTCTATTCAGATGTCGATAGAGAAATGTCCATTAAATTTGGAGTGAAAGCGCATGTATTAGCTAAAAAATTATTTAATGACAACCCTGACTCTGGATTCCAACGATTATTCAATACATTGAAGAACTTGGCTTTAGTATCGACTCAAGATTTTGATACACAGAAGCTTTTACTTGTTTCAGCTGAATTATTGATAGTAGAAAAGTTTAATAAAAATCCTATTACCTGGGCTGACGAGTACGCGAGACTTTTAATGACATTGTATTTTTTCTGGAAGTCTACTTCTGGTACGAATTTCATGCATCAGTACTTGATGAAAATAATTGATATTTCTGAAAAATATGATTTAAAGGTAGTAAGTGACGATGTGAAAAAGGAGTATCTAGGTCTTTTTGGGATAATCAATGGCTGCAAATTAACATTGCCACTTGTAGGATATAACTGCTATTCGGATGATATTAAAATTGACGAGTGTATGAGTGAAATAAAAAAATATTATTGTTATTTTTCTTCTATTGTTGATTTTACTAACTACAGTAATGTTGATTACATTAAAAAAAGTTGTCCTAACTTTGAAAAAAAACTAATACCTTACCTCGTTAATGTTGCTAATGTAGCTATTATAGCGAGAGAAAAATCAAATGTAAGCCTCGCACATGAGTTATCAGAACACTTTATGGATACTTGTATCCATGTTTCAGATGATAATATTAAAGCTATGGAGTTTAAAGTTAATCGCGTTTTTTTAGAAACAAAAATGTATGAAAAATCAAAATTCTTATGACACAACCTAAATAGTACTTTAAAAACGTATTTAAAGCACACATCAGGTTATTCTTCATAGGGGAATACCCTATCTTAGATAAAAGTAAGGCTAGTCTGTGTTAAGCCTAACTCCGAATCTATGATGGTATTTTAAACATTTAGGGAAAAGAGAAGCTTAGAAATCCGAGTTTTAATTCTACAGATAGCCTCTATTAAAAATGGGAGGATTACCAGATAGAAAACGTAGTCTCGGTTTTTATAGCGATACAGACTCAGTCAATCCATATCAATGTATTGATGATATTGAACTTGCACCTGACAAAATGAGCAAGGTAATAGAGGCTAAAAAAGCATTTGAGAAAGAACTTGGGAAACATGGGGAAGATTTTAGTGATCCACAACTTTCCTGGTATGGGGTTTGATAATGTTTAAATTATCTGCTGACGCTAATGTGTTTATGTTAAGCCCATGTCATCACTTACTCACATTGTTTGCAAAAATTTCAAAATCGACAAACTTACAATAGAACACTGGACAAATAAACAGTACTTGTTATATTCAGAGTAATTATTTTGATAGTGGCGCGTTTTAATACGTAGTATACAGTATTAGCACAATTGAAAATAAGATAAGCAGTTGGGGTAAAGAGGGTGCAACCTCCCTACCCCGTACCGGCTGCGACACGTTTAAACCACCCCAGCCGATGGCTTGATTCTAACGAATTCCATTGGTGAGGGATAGATCTATTTATAGATCGACTAACTAATGGAGACCATTATGGCTCACATTCGCATTCGTCCTAACGGGCGTATTCAATTTGATTTACATCTATACGGGCAACGCTTTCGTGAAGGCACTAAGCTCATGGCGACACCTGTTAATTTAAAAAAAGCCCATGCGACGCTTAAGAAAATCAATGCAGAAATTGCTTTAGAAACGTTCCAGTACCGCGATTATTTCCCTGAGAGTAAAAAGGTGGCGAAGTTTGAGGTGCTACAACGCATCAAGCATCCCGACCGCTTGCACCCATTTTTTAATGATTATGCGAATGAGTGGTTTGACCGTCAAAAAGCAAAATGGAAAAATAGTTATCAAAGTGTCGTGCGAAATATACTCGATACGTATTTGACACCTGAATTTGGCAATATACTCGTCAGTGAAATCACATTGGCGAATGTAGACTATTTTCGTGAAAGCCTAACGTTGATAAAAAAGAATGGCCGTCGAAAGCTTACGAATAAACGCATCAATGGAATATTATGGCCGCTCATCGCTATCTTGAGTTTAGCCGCCGAAGAGCATAATTTCCCCTACCCTATGCGTCGTTATAAAACATTGAAGGAAGAACGTGCTGACTCAAACCCGCTAACCGCTGATGAGGTACAGCTCTTTTTAGATGCAACACCCATTGAGTGGACAGATTACTTTAAACTACGCTTTTGGACTGGGATGCGAAGCTGTGAAGTTCATGGCTTGCGTTGGGGTGATGTGGATTTTAATCATCGCCTTATTCGTATTCGCCATAACTGGGTTAATGGTGAATTGTGTGATGTAAAAACGCCTAAATCACGGCGTGAACTAAAAATGTGCGATACTTTATACGCGCTATTTAACCGCTTAAAAGACCTAGCTGATACTGAATTTGTATTTACCCACAATGGTAACCCGCTCGATAATCACTTTGTGAGTAAACAGCTTTGGTATCCATCATTGAAAAATGCGGGGCTATCACGTAGGCGTCCTTATGAGACTCGCCATACAGCTGCTGTATTGCATATTGCAGCGCACGAAAACCCGTTATATATCTCGCATATGCTCGGACACAGTGATACTCGATTATTATTCGAGGTTTATGCACCTTATATTGCGAATGCTTCAAGGCAAGATGGTTTTGCGTTTAGTGAAATGATGGTGGAACGTGGTATCTCATGAGGCTCTTAATTAAAAAGTCACGATGTCGTAATTCAGTATAATCATTAAAGCTTAATTCAATTGAAGTTACCTGCAATAAAGTAGGTAACTTTTAATTTTAACGACGTTGAATCATCATGTAAGTCAGTTCAGAAACCAATGAAGTGAGCGCTCACTTTATGTCTATAACTAAAAGTTGGTAATCTAGATAAAGAGTGCAGCGCCCTTTAGTAAGTTTTTTAATTTTAGCGCGCTACAAACACTGTCAATGAGTATTAAGCGACAATTACGGTGGCCGGTCTAGCGTCAATTATCTTGGCCGGTTGACACCGAATTTTATTTATTACAAAAAAACGCGACTTTTGAGCCGCGCCTACAATCAAAATAACGTTAAGATATGCCCGTAGCGCAAATCTCTATATTTAGAGTTAACTTCTGCTCTGCATTTAGCGCTTTAAATTAATAATATTATCAACAAGCTTCTCATCACTCATTTTTTTCGCTTTTGCCTTCCACACTAAGTCGCATATTCCATCAGTTGGATTAAACGCTGTTGGGGCATCTAAAAGTAACTGGCGAATTGTTTCATTATCAAAGTTATGACAAGCAATATCTAACGCTTCGAGGAATACATTTAGCTCTGGTAAAGGAAGCATTACCTCTTTTGCAGTCATAATACGCTCATGCGTTGTTTCACCAACGTTATCGCCTATGAGAAGTTCTTCAAAAAGTTTTTCCCCTGGACGTAATCCTGTGCATTTTATTTCAATATCACCGTGTGGATTCGTATCGTTTTTAACAGTTAACCCAGAAAGCCTAACCATTTTCGTTGCCAAGTCTTTAATCTTAACAGGGTCGCCCATATCGAGAACAAACACGTCCCCACCTTTTCCCATAGCGCCTGCTTGTATAACTAGTTGGGCAGCCTCAGGAATGGTCATAAAAAACCGTGTTATGTCAGGGTGAGTAAGCGTTATAGGACCGCCCTCTTTTATTTGTCTACGGAATAAAGGGACCACAGAACCACTCGATCCTAAAACATTACCGAAACGCACCATACAAAAACGTGTCTTATGCTTGCGACCTTGCTCTTGTGCTAAACCTTGTAACACTAATTCAGCCATACGTTTAGTTGCACCCATTACATTTGTGGGGCGCACCGCTTTATCGGTAGAAATAAGTACAAACTTTTCAACACCCGCATTCACCGCGGCTTTAGCTGCATAGTAAGTACCGAATACATTATTACGTACCCCTTCGACTACGTTATGCTCAACTAGAGGTACGTGCTTGTAGGCTGCAGCGTGATAAACAGTCTGCACACCAAACGTAACCATGACTGTTTCGATTCGGTTAATACGCTGAACAGAACCCATTATAGGTACTAGCTTGATATCCAAGTTATTGTGGGCAATGTACTCAGAAAGCTCTTTTTCTAAAATATATAAGCCATATTCACTTTGCTCAAATAAAACGAGCTTCTTTGGTTTTTGCTTAATTATTTGTCTACAAAGTTCTGAGCCTATAGAGCCACCCGCACCTGTCACCATTACTATTTTGTCTGCAATATTAGCAGCCATTAAATCAGATTTTGGTGTAACTGGATCGCGCCCAAGTAAATCTTCAACGCCAACTTCACTCATCTCAGCAAGTTTTGCTTTGCCTTCAACGACATCCGCCATACCCGGTATAGAAAGTACTTTGACGCTAAGTGGCTCTAACTGCGCAAGTATTTCTTTTCGACGTGAACGCGGTGCGCTAGGGACAGCAAGCAGCACTTTAGTCGCTTGACCCTTAGCAATTAAGGCATAAATATCTTCAAATCTGATAACAGGGATACCCTGTATGACAGAGTTATTTTTAGTCGTATCATCATCTATAAAAGCACGCACATAGTAATTCGGGCCTGCGCCTAACGCGGTGGCTAATTGTCGCCCTGCTGAGCCTGCGCCGTATATAACAACAGACTCTTTCTTATTCATCGTCATTTTACTAATAATGGCTCGCACTAAAATGCGCGCTCCCCCCACCGTTAACAAACACAACCATGCAAAAATAAATGGCATCGTACGCGGTATCGAGATCCCGGTGAAAAAGGCCAGTAAAACTAAAAAACCCGTCGTTAGTACAGTTCCGAGCACAATAGCCCAGACAGCTTGCGAATTCATATATCGCAGTACCGCCCTGTACAACCCTAAATTAATAAAAATGAACAAACTGATGGGAATAAGTAAACTAAGTAGTAACCAGTTATCCGTATTATAAAGAGGCGCTAAGCTATCAAGCCTTACGATAAGGGCTAGCCAGAAAGCGGTAAAAATAAAAAGAGAGTCGATAAAAAGCGTAATGAGGCGTTTTCTAGCCCTAGAAGCACTTAAAACAGAACGGATGAAACTATCCACGGCAAGTTCCTTTGCAGTTCCAGTACAAGGAAAACCCTGTATTGTATTTTAAATTAATGTGAGCGTGGATTATAACAAAAAACATACGACTGTAAGTAGTTAAAAAAGTAATTAGTTATGAAAATATTTAATGAGTATGTGATCTCACTATTCTCTAAGTGATATAAATACGCATTTAATTAAGGTAATAGATAGAAGGAAGGAATACGACTATTGGTGCAGAAAAATGACGAAAAGAGTGTCTCAGTACTGTCTCAGCCTGAGACACTTTTTTCAAAAAAGGTATTATAAATTAGCGTGTTAAATTAGCAAAAAAAACAGCCCTAATAGGCTAGGCGATCGGTAGCTTTACTTACTTGTTGTAAAACTCTTTATACCAAGTAATAAACTCAGCAACGCCCGCTTTAATACCTACTTGTGGTTTATAACCAGTTGCCGCAAATAAGTCTTGGGTGTCAGCATAGGTTTGGTATACATCGCCGGGCTGCATTTCACGGAAATTTTTCTTCGCTTCTATACCCAGCTCATCTTCAATAGCTTTCACAAAATCCATCAAGCTAATAGGTGAACCATGACCAATGTTATATACAGCGTAAGGTGCAGAACTTGAAGCCGGTGTACCTTGCTCTACAGTCCATTGCTCATCACGCCCCGGGACGACATCTGCGATGCGTACTACGCCTTCAACAATATCGTCTACGTGGGTAAAGTCACGCCACATGTCGCCATTGTTGTTAATATCAATAGTGTCGCCATCTAATATCTTTTTAGTAAAGATAAACGGTGCCATATCAGGACGGCCCCAAGAGCCATATACAGTGAAAAAACGCAGACCTGTTGTTGGAATATGGTATAAATGCGAGTAGCTGTGCGACATCAACTCATTTGCTTTTTTAGTCGCTGCGTACAAAGAAACTGGGTGATCAACTGAGTCGGAGGTCTCAAAGGGGACTTTAGCATTTAGGCCGTAAACTGAACTTGATGAAGCATAAATTAGGTGCTTCACTTTTGTTTGGCGACAGCCTTCAAGAATATTAAGATGGCCAACTAAGTTAGAATCAGCGTAAGCATGTGGGTTTTCAATTGAATAACGTACACCTGCTTGCGCCGCAAGATGAATGACACGGTCAAACTCCTCTTGTTCAAATAAACTTGCCATTGCTGAGCGGTCTGCTAAATCAACCTTTTTAATTTCAAACTGCTCATGCTTAATACGATTAAGGCGTGCAAGCTTAAGGTTAACGTCATAATAATCATTTAAGTTATCAATACCAACTACTTGGTGCCCTGCAGCAATTAATTTTTCTACAACCGCGCTACCAATAAAGCCAGCTGCGCCGGTTACTAAATATTTCATAATATTCCTTTATATACAAAAGAGTGAAAAGGTATCAGACGTCAAAACAATAAAAGCTAGTTACTAACAAAGAGACGTTTAATTACGTTATAAGCTATAGCTGATACCTAAACTGTATATCCAAATTTATATAACAAGTGACTAATTAATCACTACCAAATAAGTCACGCGAATACACTTTGTCTGCAATATCGCTAAGCTCTTCAACCATACGGTTAGACACCACTACATCAGATAATTGCTTAAATTCGTTTAAGTCTTTAATTACACGTGAATGATAAAACTCACTATCTTCAAGTACAGGTTCATATACTACAACTTCAATACCTTTGGCTTTAATACGCTTCATTATGCCTTGAATAGCAGAGGCTCTAAAATTATCTGAACCTGTTTTCATTACCAAACGATAAACGCCTACTATTTTCGGTTCACGCTTAATGATTGAATCCGCAATAAAATCTTTGCGTGTAGTGTTAGCGTCAACAATTGCACCAATAATATTATTAGGCACGTCTGCATAATTTGCGCGTAATTGTTTAGTATCCTTAGGTAAGCAATAGCCACCATAGCCAAACGAAGGGTTGTTATAGTGGTTACCTATACGCGGATCTAAACTAACCCCCTGTATAATTTGTTTACTGTTTAAGCCATGTGCTTCTGCATAGCTATCTAGCTCATTAAAATAAGCTACACGCATCGCCAAATAAGTATTTGAAAATAGTTTAATAGCCTCAGCTTCTGTTGAGTCAGTAAAGAGTACTTCAATGTCTTCTTTTATAGCGCCTTGCTTAAGTAAGTTAGCAAATACTTCAGCACGTTCACTTTGCTCGCCAACAACAATACGTGATGGATGCAAGTTGTCGTGTAAAGCTTTACCTTCACGTAAAAACTCAGGTGAGAATATTAAGTTATCTACACCTAACTCTGTTTTAATATTTTGCGTAAAGCCAACTGGTACTGTCGATTTAATGACTAAAACTGCAGTTGAGTTATGCGCTGTAGCATCTTTGATAACAGCCTCTACAGAGTTGGTATTAAAGTAATTATTTTCTACATCATAATCAGTCGGAGTCGCAATAATTACAAAGTCTGCATTTTTGTATGCTGCATTTTTATCAGTAGTGGCTGTAAAATTTAAATCATTACGAGTTAAAAAATTACTAATTTCGGTATCAACAATTGGTGATTGTTTATCATTTAAAAGCGCTATTTTTTGCTCATCTATATCGAGCGCAACAACTTCATTATGTTGTGCTAATAACATAGCGTTAGAGAGGCCTACATATCCTGTGCCAACTACTGCAATTTTCATTTTATTTCCCTAAAACCACTGGTTTTTTTACATTAAATTCTTAACTTTAATCACTATCAGATCTCTATTTATACTTGATAGCTAACATCTAACACTTATTATTTACTATTTACTTAAATTAACCACATAGCTTACGCTTTCAGTATTACCTTCAGACTCATTTTTAAGCCTGGCATTCCACACTAAATCCCAAATACCATCAGTGGGATTAAAGCCGGTTGGTGCATCGAGTAATAACTGACGTATAGTTTCGTGATTAAAGTCATGGCATGCAATATCAAGTGCCTCAATAAATACATTAAACTCTGGCAAAGGTAACATTACTTCTTTTGCCGTCATTATACGCTCATGGGGAGTTTGCTCTACGTTATCGCCTATTAATAGCTCTTCGTAAAGCTTTTCACCTGGGCGTAAACCGGTATATTTAATTTCAATGTCACCATGCGGGTTATTATCTTTTTTAATTTCGAGGCCCAATAGCCTAACCGTTTTTCTTGCCAAATCAATTATTTTTACCGAGTCACCCATATCAAGTACGAATACATCACCGTCCTGCCCATAGCGCCTGTGTGTGTAACAAGCTGTGCAGCTTCAGGTATGGTCATAAAGTAACGGGCTATCAGGGTGAGTAAGTGTTATTGGACCGCCTTCTTTTATTTGACGGCTAAATAGTGGTATAAGAGAGCCACTTGGACCAAGCACATTACCAAATGTGCACCATACAAAAGCGTGTTTAGCCCCCGCTCTTGTGCTAAACCTTGTAGTACCAGCTCAGCCATGCGCTTAGTTGCACCCATCACATTAGTAGGACGCACCACTTTATCGGTAGAAATAGAACAAAGGTATCTACTTTAGCATTTGCAGCGTAAGTTGTACCAAATACATTATTACATACACCTTTTACTACATTGTACTCAACCAATGGCACATACTTATAAGCAGCGGCATGGTAGATGGTTTGCACACCAAAATTACCGTTTCAAGGCGGTTTACACGTTGTACTGAGCCCATGATAGAGATGAGTTCAATATCAAGAGCATTATTAGTTATGTACCACCTAACTCTTTTTCAATTGAATAAAGGGCAATTTCACTGCGCTCAAACAACACCAATTTAGTTGATTTGAGTTTCACTATTTATCTACACAGTTCAGTGCCTATTGCTCCCCCCGCACCAGTAACCATCACTACTTTATTTGTTATATTGGCAGTCATTAAATCATCTTGAGGGCTTACAGGATTGCGCCCAAGCAAATCTTCAATTTCAACGTCTAAAAATTCAGAAGGTTTTGCTTAACCTACAACTATATCGGCCATTAACCATCGAAAGTACTTTGATGGTTAATGGCCGATATAGTTGTGCGAGTAGTTCTTTACGCCTTGTGTGTGTTTCACTGGGGATAGCAAGCAACACTTTCGTTGCTTTACGCTTTTTTATTAATGCATGTATATCATTAAACACACGTACAGCTATGCCTTGTATTATAGAGCCATGCTCTGTCATGTCCTCATCAATAAACGCACTTACAAAACACTCAGGCCCGGTATTTAATGCAGTGGCTAATTGACGCCCAGAACAATAAATAATGACCGCATCTTTGTTGCTGGTGGTCATTCTTCCTATCAGAGCAACCGCTATAATACGTGAACCACCTACGGTTAATAAACATAGCCAAGCAAAAATAAATGGCATAGTACGTTGTATATCTATACCAATAAAAAAAGCTAACAGCACCAAGCTTACAGTGGTGATAAGTGTACCAAGTATAATGGCCCATACTGCTTGTGAGTTCATATACCTAAGTACAGCACGGTATAAACCTAAACTAATAAATGTATATAAACTAACGGGAACTAATAGTACTAATAACAACCAATTTCCAGCAACACTTAATGGCTCCAAGCTATCAAGCCTTACAATTAGAGCCAACCAAAATGCTGCAGCTATAAAAAGTGAGTCTATACATAAAGTAATAACACGCTTTTTAGCACGTGGCGCATTAATAACTGTGCGGATAAAACCATCCATAACAAGTTCCTTTTAATACTTTAGAAACTAGAAATTTTATACTACTTAACTCTATCTCCACTTCCACTTCCAGTCACTGTCATCAGTATATATTTAAAGTAATTACCTATTGTTAGTGTATCTATCATTTTACGGTCTGTTTTCGCAAGCAACTCTGGAGTAGACATATCAATTTCACTAATCTGAGCAAGTCCAGTAATGCCTGGACGCACGTCAAAAATATTATTAGCTTCGCGCGCCTGAGTTAACTCTATTTGGTTAAATAAACCAGGGCGAGGGCCCACGAGGCTCATTTCGCCTTTTAAAACATTCCAAAGCTGTGGTAGTTCATCTAGTTTTGTATTACGCAAAAAAGTACCAAAAGGAGTTATTGATGCAGTACTCGCTAAGTGACTTGCTACCGACGCGGTATCAACTGTCATAGTTCTAAACTTAACTAGTGTAAACGGTTTTTTATTATGGCCTATACGCTTCTGCATGAAAATAGGTGAGCCAGTGTCAAATAAACCAATAATATATAAAATCACTAAAAATGGCATAGCAAACAACAAGCCAAACAGTGAAAACAAAAAATCGAGTAAACGTATCATTTAAAAGCCCATGAATAATTAAAGGAGTGTTATTTAAAACAACGACAAATGCCTTCGTCTAATGTTATTGGTGGTTTCCAGTTCAATGTTTTTTTAGTATATTCTATATCAACTGTTAATGAATTCGAAAGTTTTTCTATAGCTGCCTTCCTCCCAACTATAGTAGCTATAAGCTTTAAGAAACAAACAGGTACTGGTAATAAGCAAGGTTTATTACCAGCAGCTAAGATAAGTTTTTTCAGCAAGTTCGATGTAGATATATTCATATCATCGCTCACTAAGAACGTTTGATTAGCTGCATTTGGATGGTTAATACAGGTTATTATCAAATCAATTAAATTATCTAGCGCAACAAAACTGCGTTGATTATTGATTTTACCAAATGGTAGGGGAGGATTCTTTTTTGCAATTTTTAAAAGAGCCCCAAAGTTACCAGGAGCATTCTTGCCGTATACAAGAGGCGGTCTAATAACAACGACCTCAATTCCTGTTTCTTCTGCTATTTTTTTCAAGCCGAGCTCAGCGTTATATTTAGATTTAGCATAATCATCAGTGGGATGTTCTTCGTCAAAACAAGTAAAGCAGGAGTCGTTATTCACACCATTTACGCCAATAGAGCTTAAAAAAACAAACCGCTTAACACCCAAGCTAGCAGCCTGCCTTGCTAGACTTAGCGTAGCGTCAATATTACAAACTTTATATTTTTCGAATGTATTAGCTGAAAGCTCATGTTTATCATGTGCTATAGCTGCTAAATGAACAACGACATCTATGTTCTGTAATGCAGCATAATAATCCGTTTCGCCAGTAAGCTCACCAACATCAATACAATTGTGGCTATTACTTTTGAAGTTCTTTTTCCGAATAAGTTTACGAACATCAAACTCCGTTAGAGTCAAAAAAGATGCGTTTAAAGCCGTTCCAATAAAGCCTGTAGACCCTGTTAATAAAATTTTTTGCATTATCTAACCTATAAAATACTTGTTGTAAATTTTTACATTTTTTTTCTTAATAAAAACAATTCCCAGATAGCACAATATATTAAAGCTAGCAAATAGGAAGCTACACCCCCCAACATCACGAAGTACAAGCCAGTAGTATTTAAATGCATCTACCTTATTGCGTGATAACGAGCCTGGCCTAATTCTATAAAACCCTAGACTCTCATTCATAGCATAGGCATTATCGAATTTCTTTAATAATTCTAACCAAAGAGCAAAATCTTGTCTTTTTTTAACTAGAGGTAAGTAAATTTTACCATAAGGTTTTGTATCATAAATAGCAGTTAAACAACCTATATAATTATGCTTAAGTAACCCTTTAAAGCTAACTCTTTTTGGTACATCAACTTTTTCAAGAACACTCCCTTGCTCATCGATAGTTGTATGTGCAGCAAAAGAGAAGCCGATACTTCTGTGCTCCATAAAGCTTATCTGTTTTTCTAATTTACTCTCTGTCCAGAGATCATCTGAATCTAAAAATGCAATGTACCTTCCATTCGCTTCTTTTATACCAACATTTCTTGAACCTGCACCACCTAGATTTTTCTGATTTTTAATTAACTTTATTCTTAAGTCTGACAGAAAAGGTGTAATAACCTTCACAGTAGTGTCTGAAGAGCAATCATCAATAATTAAAAGCTCCCACTCTATAAAGCTTTGAGCTAAAACACTATTTATAGACTCGGCAATAAAATCTGCTACGTTATAAGCAGGCATAATAATTGATACTTTAGTTTTTATCATGAAATACTCAATTTAAAGTTATTTAGAACAAAGCTTTGTAATTTCCTTAGATCTATTTATTCGCATTCTCAGAATAAAACTTATACATAATGCAGGAATAAATGATTTAATTAAAAATACTGCTCTAAAAGGTTCAGGGCCACCTGAGCGCATAAAACCGATAGAGTCAGATAAAAATAGACTAAACAGTAAAAGAAAGAATAAACTTTTTCCACCTTTGTAGTGGTAACAGGAGTAATGCAGCAAGCAACAAGTGCAAGACAGAGCAATTCCGCCTAAAAAAACACCTATTAATCCAAAATTTAAATACCAACCTGTAGGGTTAGCAATAGTAAAACCCTTAAATGGATTTGGTGATACATTCTCAATATAATAAGTATATATATCATCTTCTCTTGAGTTAGAAAGTACTCTTGGTAATGTAGCACTAACTAAAAAGAGTAAGCTTTGTCCCGGTTTTACGTCAACATCATTTGCAATTACACCATACATAGACATATGTGAGTAAATAAATTCTGATGAGGATAAACTATCGAGCACACCTTGTGTGACTTTAGAACCGTCAATATCACTAAAACTTCCCTCCTGCGCTTCACGTACAACATATATTGACATGACAGAGGATAAAAGCACTATGAATACCAACAAAAATTTTACAAGCTTTTTGTAGTCAAAATCCTGACTATCTAAAATAAGGACAAAGTAAAATAGTAAACCTGACAAAAGAATGTGGCGATTTCCTAAAATCATAGAGTTAACAAAAATAAAAACTAATAGACTAGAAAAAATGAATTTAGATTTTTTTGTAGTTATCACTATACCAATTATACAGCTTGTTAATGCAATCCATGAAGTCAAAGTCATTAACGATTTAGTCGTTCCACCATTAAAACGACTATAGTGATAAACAGATAAACCAGAGCCTAGCGCTTGCTGGTACATTTGATACCCATAGTAAATGTAAATACACACCATCATAAGTGTAAATAATATAAAACATCTAGATTCTATGATTCCAGTTCTTTCAGTAATATTGGTGTACGTCACTTTCGTGCTAGTAAGTGAGTAAATAAAACAAATTAAACAGTAAGCTGTAAAATATAAAAAATAAATTAAATATGAAAGAAGGTAGTCAATATCAACATTAACTGGAAACAACTCATTTTCATACCTAAGATCTCCCCCACTTATACTTGCTATAGAAAAGTCAATACCACCTTTAAATAACCATAAAACCATAACCCAAATTGGAATAGCTAATGAAAAAGTGCCTGTTTTTTTTCTCAAAAAAAATGTTATAACAATTGAAATTAAAAGCACTAACGTAAATATTAATAAAATACAGTACTCGATATTAATGGGCTTTCCCCTTTTTACCTAAATAACAGGATCTAATTATTAGCAACTTGATTTATCTTTGAAATGAAAAGCTCTGTATTGCTTTGAAGACGCCCTTTATTGCTTACTAAGTTCCTATTATAATTTAGGAGATTTTCTAAACCATCAGTTTTCTCTTTAATTACGCTGTAACTTTCAAGCATTTTAGCTGATAGGCTTTGGGCATTAACCTCTGCACAGATAATTCCATTTTCTGTATTTATCCATTCATTGTTAGCATCTATATTAGATACTATTGGTAAAAGTCCTATTTCCATAGCTTCTAATAATGACAAAGGCATACCATCGATTTCTGGCACAGAAATAAATACATCCATGTTAGTAATCTCTTCTAGCATGATTTTATGCCGTACATAGCCTTTAACTTTTATGTACTGCTCTAGTCCTGGGTTATCAAAAAGCAAAGTATCCAGTTTGGCTTTAATTTCCCCACCTCGACCATAAATATACAGCTCAGCCTCTACTTGGTTATGAGTTATGAATTCGACAAAGGCGTCAATGATAACATCTACACGATAAAGTGAATCCCAGTTGCGATTTGATAAAAATCTTATAATATTATCACTTTTATCTTTCTTTCGATTAAGTACTGGAACCCCATACTGATAAACATCAATAATATCTTTATTCCCACCTAATTCTATAAGTTTTTGTTTCATATGTTCAGCAGGCGTACTTATCCAAGTAAAACGCTTAAGTGCCTTTCTAATTAGGAATAAATGTAACCTATTGTTAGATTTTATATAATTGTTTACATCAGACCCCCAAGTGTTGAGAACTAGGTTTTTCTTAGGAACTAAAAGTGCAAGTAAACCATAGGATGATAAATAATGAAAGTTAACTACATTTGGTTTATATTTCCAATAAGTGTATAAAAATAAGGGAATTAAAATCAAAAACCTTAGAATCCGACTTCCATTTTCAATTGAAATCTCCTCAACTTCCGGAATGAAATCACTCCCTCCGGGATCAATTGTTATAAACTTTAAATTTAAACCTACAGACCTCTCATACCATTTTTGTATATGCTGACTTTTTTTTGGACCAACAATTAGAGCCTTTTTCATGAGTATCTCTTAGAGAAGTTAAGAAAGTAGTTTTTAAGGTGTAAAATAGAGAAAACAGTAGCAAAGCGATAAATTAACCTATTGAATTTCAATCGACTTTCAATAAAGTCATAGATTCTATAGTCTGATGAATTTAAAGCCAATTCTTCAGTTAAAATAGTCCGATTACGAAAGGACTTTGATATTCCTACTTTATACATAACTTGAACCTTCTTTCTTCGCTGACCAATAGCACCATTTCTGATTCTATAGTTAATCAACTCTTCCTTTAAATTTACAATAACAAAATTTAAAGATTTAGCTCTACATAAAAAGTCATAGTCTTGCGCAGCTAAGTAATTCCTATAACCTGAAAGTTCGTCAAAAACTTCTTTTTTAAATATTAGCGAAGGATGTACCATTTCATTACCATAAAGAAAGCGAGGAGACTCTTTATTAATGATATGACCTATCACATGATTGGATTCGTCTATTTTAACCGCATTTGAGCCTAAAATATCAACATTAGTATTCTCAATTTCGTTTAATTGAATATCGAAACGTCTTATGTCACAAACATCATCAGCATCCATTCGAGCTATTAATTTAAAGTCTTTACAAAAGTTATTAATTACATAATTTAAACTTTTGGCAAGGCCAATATTCATGTCAGAGAAATAGACATTCACTTTACTTTCAAATTTATCGATAAAGCTCAAATATGAAAGTAATTCGCTATCTAAATTTTCATTTTTATTATCGACATAAACAAAAACATTTGATGATTCTATGTTTGCCAAAGCATCGACAGTACTTTCTAAAGCAAGCTGTAAATGTTCAATTTCTTCGTTATAAACTGTCATTACAACAGCCAGGGTCCTTTTCATAACCATACCAAAATCCAAAATACTATTTATAATTTTCTATTAAATACATTGCAAAATTTTTAGAGTGAAAACGTGTTGAAAACTCAATTAAGTCATTTTTAATATGTGAGTCATAATCTCCATTACTAATATAATCTAAAACATCTGAGTCGCTATTAGCTAGTAGGCCTGTTTTGTTATTTATTGCCTCTTTTACACCATACAAATTATTTCCTATAGCGGGAGTCCCACATGATTGAGATTCAATATAAACTAAACCAAATGATTCTTTAAACTCTGACAAAAGCCAAAACACGTTCGCCAAACTATAATACTGCTTTAAGTCACTTCGATTAATTTCGTCTGCAAACTTAATATCATCATTTAATGACAATGAAAAAACCCGTTGTTTTAATTCTGCTGAGAATGGCCCTCCCCCCACAATAACCCATTTAAGGTTTGAATTGGACTTCCTAGCTTGATTAAATAATGTTAGTTTCCTAATAAACCCTTTTTTCTCCACTACTCTACCCACGGTCAGTAAAACTATATCAGATAACTTCAAGTCCAAACTAGTCCTAAGGTTACTAGCGTCAACTGGATAAAACAAATCCGAATCGAAGCCAAAGTAAAAAACTAATATTTTTTCCTTTTTTACTTTAGATGTGGTGTGTTCAAGAAACTTATCTTTCATATAATAACTGTGTGCAATACATTTAGAACAATGAGTAATAGCACGGTTATATACTTTTTCAAGACATAATAACTTAGCCTTTATACTTTTATTTTGATAAAAATATTCAGGTTCAGAACCATGCAATAGTAAAACGCTTTTTTCTAGTTCCTTTTTTGTAAAGATTAATCCTGCAATATATTGTGATACGTTATCATTGCAGATGATGAAATCATAGCTTGAAAGGTTAATACATAATTTTATATAGGCAGTATAAGCAATAAACCACGGTTTTCCTTTGTAGTCCACCTCAAAACAATGATTCACATCTGATAAGTCGTTGTTTTTACGAGCCCTAGTTAAAATATCGACTACTACACCTTGGTTAGATAAGTCTGTAACTAATTGCTTTGCTACTACGCCTGCTCCGCCACCAAAATTTGGATATTCATGGCTAAAAATTAAAACTTTCAAAAGCTCACCTTTGATAAATATTTATTACATTTAAAGAGTCTATGAAAGTATTCAAACACTAAGGCTATAGAATATGCTAAACATACTTTCCCCATCGTTAAAGTACCAATACTCAACATAATAATTATGAGAATAAAAAACAGCAGTGATGAATAGATTAATGTTTCTGTGTAATCTTTATTCTGCTTATTCGCCATTAAACAACATAAACCCATGAAATATGAATGGCCTCTTACGAATATGAGTAAACCAAAAAAATAAAAAACACTTACTACATCATCTAAGCTAACCCCCATTATAAAGAATATAATTTCATTAATTTGCTTCGGGAATAAAACGAGAAAAAACAAAGGGGTAGCGCTGAATAAAAACACTAATCTAGAGGTTTTTTTATACATAAAAAAATCAAATTTTTGACAAAATTTAGGATAGAAAGAAGAGCTAAAAGAAGATAAAAATGAAGATAGAACATTAGATATTTTCATTGCGAATTCATAATAAACTAATAACTCATAACTAATTGCTAAACCAATAATTATTGCTGATGTTTTATCCTTAGCTATTGAAATAATATTTGTTAAAAACAACCTAAATGAGCTAGAGAAAAAAACTGCAATGTCTAAAAACTTTACTTTTACTATTTTAATATCTCTCTTCCGTAGTAAAAAAAACGGAAGTAATACGCCTAAAAAATAACCAAAAGATAATAAAATTATCACTATATCCCTGTCGCTTTCATCACCAACACTTATAAAAATCATTATTGATATTAATAGTCTAGAGAGAACTAATGGTACTGTAAAGTTGCTTAGTTCCTCTCTTCCATGATAATACCAGCGGGTGGTAAAGGCAGGTTCAAATATAGAGATTATAAAAAATAAAAAAATACTATCTATATCAGAATATAATAAAATTAGAATATAAAGAAAAGCCCCTATGCAACTTAAAACTAATCGCCCCCAAAAAACCATTGAAAAACTATGACTCAGTACTCGAGTTTTTTTTTCCCCTGACACCAAGCTTATTGCGGCTAGATCGGTACCAAAAACGACAAACACTTGAAAATAAGTAATAATTATCTGAGCTAATATAATTTTACCATACTCGTCTGCACCTATTTTATTTATTAAAAAAGGGTATAAAATTATTTGTACAAGTACAGTAATTACTTGGATCGAACTAAGATTTATAAAGTTATTAAAGACACTCTTTGGAATCAAGTTTTTCATTAAAAGCACTATTATAGGAGTTAATTTTATAGTTTTGATGTAACTATAGAGGACATTTATAAATTTCATATTTGTTTAAACAGCTTGGTATAAAATATACCGTCCACTCCACCTAAAATATGAGCTTTTAAATGATGGAGTAATATACAAGCCTATTTACAAACACTAAATAAGCGAATACTACATCTCATTAAATTGAATTCACTTAGCTATTTCCCTAACTTTAATTGAGAAGCTACTACTAGATATGCTAGCTTGGATTGCTATATTATTCAACTTGCTAGCCCCAGATGGCATAAATTAAAATACGTAAATAATACTTGCTATGTCATAACTTTGACTAATTATGGCGAAAAAAGCGATTTAATAAAATATATTAGTTTTTAAAATATAGTAACTAAGCTTTTTAATAAGCTAAAGCATATCATATTTTGATATGCATTATTCCCCATCTCACTTTTTATCAGTTCTTAATATCACTCTAATATCTTCGCTTGATCACAAGTATATACAAGGGTAATAAAACCTCCGAAATATAATTTTTTTATTTATATAAAGTTTTATATCTACCTTATGAATATGCCAACAAATCATGGGGGCGTCATGTTTTTCTTCACTATAATATCTCAGTTTTATTACACCCCGCTGAGACACTTTTTTCCATTTTGAGACAGCCAATTTTGCCTATCTTATTGTAATACCTTGTTTTTATACTTTTATTAAAAAGTGCCCAATAGGCCCTATTTTTTTTAACCTTTATTACTTATCACTTTTATATTCATAGTTGTAGTAACCATAATATCCATATGCATTACTAGCTTTTTTAACTACACCATTAAATACAACGCCCTTTACATCGATTCCATTTTGCTCAAAGCGATTACGAGTTAGCTCTATTTCACGCAAATGATTTTGCCCAAAGCGTGTCACAAGCAATGTAGTTCCACATTGAGCACTAACTATTACAGGATCAGTAACAGCTAAAATTGGTGGCGTATCTATAATTATTATGTCGTAAGCAGTTCCTATTTCTTCAATTAATTTACTAAAGTTGCTGTGCATTAAAAGCTCTGAAGGATTTGGTGGAATTTGTCCACGAGTAATGAGACTTAAGCCTTCAACCTTAGTTGCTTTTGCAACCTGTTCAAGATTCAAACGACCTGACAGATAGTCACTTAATCCATCTGTAGCCTCTATCCCAAACTGAGTTTGTAAGTAGCCTTTACGCATATCAGCATCGATAATCAATACTTTTTTACCACTTTGTGCAAGTACACTTGCCAAGTTGACCGATATAAAAGACTTACCTACACTAGGGCTCGGCCCTGATATAGCTATGATATTGTTTTTAGCTTCCATCATCGCAAAGTGTAGGCTAGTACGTAGGCTACGTAACGCCTCTATTGCTAGATCCGCAGGATTATCAAGCGCTAATATACTTTTAGGTTTATTGCTCTTACTCTTTCGGGCTCGTTCTGCAAATCCACTTAATTTATCCTGATAATCTGAATGCGGTACACTTGCATACACAGGTAAACCAATTCCTTCTATTTCTGCTGGATCTTCAACTCCTTTGTGCATTGCTTTTTGTATAAGTACTAATGCTACAGCTAGCATACCACCTAGCATAGTTGCCATGACTACTATTAGTGCTTTTTTAGGCTTTACAGGTTTACTAGTATTAACCTCTGCGTAATCTATAATACGTACGTTACCTACTGTACCTGCACGAACTATATCAAGCTCTTGAGTCTTACTAAGTAGTAAAGTGTATATTTGATTGCTTACTTCTACATCACGCTTTAAACGGAGTAGCTCTTGCTGGGTTTCTGGTAGGTTACTTACCTCGCCTACAAGTTCTTGCTTTTGACTTTCAACAGCTTCTATTTGCTCTAAAATACCTTGGTATGTTGGATGGTCTTTTTTAAACTTACGACCAATTTCCAGGCGTTTTAAGTTTAGTTCTTGTAATTTGGTTTCAAGCTTTACTACTTGTTCAAGCACACCTTGGGTTTCTAGTGTTATATTTATAGATTGGCGTTTTATTTGATAGTTATTAAAGCGTTCTTCAGCATATTCAAGTTGTTTTTTAATTTCAGGTAATTGTACTTCTAAAAATTCGAGTGACTTTTGAGCTTCAGCGCTATTACGCTCTACATTTCGGCGAACATAAATAGCGGCTACTTTGTCGAGCACTTTTTCAGCGTAGCTTGGGTTAGTGCTTTGCAAACTTAGGTTTATAATACCTGAATCTTTACCCTTTTCACTTGCGCCTATCGCCGCTTGTAAATCTAAAATAGTATTAAGGCGATCTTTACGAGAAATTAAAAACTCAGTACCAGCGCGCGCGTTTAAAGTACGAACAGTTAAACTAAACTTATTTTTTTTAAGTTCTTCACCTACTTTACCTGCTAACACTTGCTCTCCGTCAGCATTTAAAAGTTCAATGTTATTATTAGCTTGCGCTACAAGAGTATATGTTTGGTTTATTGCTGTACGCGGCACTTCGAATCTAAATATATTTATACTCTCGCCACCCCACGCATAGCTGCCAGCACCAAAGCTTGGCTCTGCTAGCTCGCCACTTTCAGTTGAGGTAAATTTACGAAATGATCGGCTACCAATAAGTGGGTATAATTTAGGTTCAGCTACAATATCGAGGTTTAACACATCGACTGCCTCGCCGATTATACTACGAGACTTTAATAACTCTATTTCGGTTACAGCGGCCGACGTACTTTCGAACATACCTGCCATATCGTCAAAACCGGGAACCGATGCACTGCTGTCTTCAACTTGAATCATTGCAGTTGCCTGGTACACAGGCATACTTAATACAGCATAAATAGCACCTACAAACATAAACAGTACGGTCAAACTTATTATGAAGTATTTACGATCGAGCAGTGCACCTAAAAGCGCCATTAAATCGATTTCTTGTGTTGGTTGTGTGTTATTTATATTTTTATTACTAGCGCTACTAGAACTACTAGAACTACTAGAACTATTATTCGGCAGGGTATTCATTAAATTAGCCATTCCTTATAAATACTTTTGCCAAGCGCTACATGCGCTGTCGATTAATTTGTATACATGTTCAAAAGCTTCTTGGCTTTGACGATACGGGTCTGGTATTTCAGCGTTATCAATCCACTTACCAAGTAAAAACGTTTTACCGCGCGCCTCTGGGTAACGAGCATGAACATCATTTAAGTGACGTTCTTCCATAACCAGAATTACACTATTTTTTGCTACTAAGCTTGAATTAAGCTGCTGTCCTTGATGGGCGTCCATATTAATCCCGTGAACTAGTGCAATTTGTTTTGCTTTTTCATCTGCTGGTTTGCCCTCAAGAGCTGTTAAACCAGCAGAAGATACTTTGATATTTTTTCCTTCAAGTTTTTGCTTTAAAACATATTCGCCAGTTGGGCTGCGGCATATGTTACCCGCGCATACTACTAATACAGAATCAAACATCTTATTATCCTTAATTAGCGCTTATATCGTCAAGGCTGTCAACTGTCGCTATCGAAGGTAATAATAAGCTTATTACGCGATTCCAACGAGCTAGTGGTGCTGATGTCACATAAACGATATCGTGTGGTTGTAGCTCGAATTGCTCAGCTAACACGAGTGCTGCGATGCTTTTTGCGTGTAGTTGGTATACATCGGCCAATATGCCTGTCTGTTCATAATTACGTTTACGAAGTACAAATACACCGTTGGCGTCAGCAGTTGCCTCATTTAAGCCACCTGTATCGCTTAACGCTTCAGCTAAATTTAACCCATAACGCGTTAAGGTAACTGAACCTGCTCTTTTGACGTCACCCAATACAAATACTTTTTGTTGATCATTACGATTTACATGCACTATATCGCCATTTTGTAACAAGCGATTTTGCGTGATATCACCGTGTGCATAGAAGTCTTCTAGTTGTATTACCTCGGTTTTATTACCACGTGTAAATGTAACAGTGCGCCAATCTGCAGCAGCAGTTAAGCCACCTGCCTGGTTAAGCGCGTCAATAAGCGTTAAGGGGATTTCTGTTACAGGATAAATGCCAGGTTGGTTTACTTCACCGGTAACGTAAGCCTTTTGGCTTCTAAAGCCTACTACTTTTATGTCTACTTGTGGGTCTTCTATTACTCGAGCAAGGCGCTTAACTAACTCTTGATGTACTTGGCCTACAGTTTTACCAGCAGCCGCAATATTTGGTGCATATGCATAAGTAATTGTGCCATCTTTTTGTACACGAAAACCATCAAATTCAGCAGTACGTTGAACTGCTGCAGGAATAGTTAGTTCTGGGTGATCCCATACGCCAATTGTAAGAACATCACCTACGCCTAGCTTATATTCGTAACCATCGACGTCTAATTCTTCAACATTTAATAGTGGTTTAGCCGCTTTTCGCGTTAGTTTTTGTTGATTTATTAAAGATGAATCTATGATTTGTATGTTTACTTTTTCTAGATCGTTGTCAAAGTTTTGTGTTTGCTCGCCAGAGTCAATACCCTCAAAATGACTACCTGGTATAATAGTACACCCAGTTATAGATAAGAATGCGAGTGAAGTAATGAGTGATTTATAGCTCAACGCCATTGTAGAATCCCAAAATTATTATTAAATATTGCTTTTTATTCACCAACAATAATCATGATGATGAGTACTTGTATTTTTAGCTGGGTAATTAAAGCATGACAATAAAGCCTGTGCAAGATTCAGGACATTAGTAAGCACTTAAACAGTTAAAAAAATGTGAAAACCAAACTCACACTAGGCTTTTAGTATTAAAAAATACAAAATCGTTATAACACAATTGTACTTACTACTATTAATTATCGGAGTTATCGCAATTTATTGTCTATTAATTTCTAATATATCTTTTGCTAAAATTGTTAATTTAAAACAGGTTGTACATATGTTTTTGCGCACGCTTCCGCCCCTAGGTTGCAGTTCCTACGTACTGGTTTTATTTTATTTTATTTTAAGTAAGGTATGACCTGACTCATAGTTAATCTATTTTTTGCTATTACTATTTTGAAATTTAGCTTTATATTTTTATTTCTTTATTATCGACACTCATTTCTATTCTTTTATTGAGTAAATTAACTAACAAAATACTCCGCATGTCACCATCAGGCTCTTTATATATTGCTTCTACACTATGAAATGAGTCATTGTTAAGAGTTACTACATCACCTGGTTTAGGAATTTTTGATTCGCTGCAGTGAGAGCAACTAGTCTTCAATGCAAATATCAACGAATTAGGAGCTACTTGATACATTGAACCATAGGATATGAAACCACCAATTCCTCGTGTGTTTTTTACAACAGAAAAGTTATCGTTTTGTGGATCTAGGTATACAAATAAGTAGTTTGGAAATAAAGCAGAATTTTTGATGGTACGACGACCTTTAACCAGTGTTTCTGTGGTTAATTTTGGATAAAATGCTTCAATCCCTTGATTAAGCAAGTTTGTTTTTGCTCGCTCTTCCTGCCGAGGTTTACAAACTACTAAATACCAAATTCCCATGGTTGTCCCTAAAGCTCGAATCATTCAAGCACAATTAATACGACACTAAACTAAATGAGAGGCGCATTATACGTACTTGATAGTACTCGTGTAAAGGACATAAAGTATAAAATATAGTGCTTTATTTTACTGAAGATA
This sequence comes from Pseudoalteromonas sp. SA25, assembly GCF_011378705.1. Classification (NCBI taxonomy): domain Bacteria; kingdom Pseudomonadati; phylum Pseudomonadota; class Gammaproteobacteria; order Alteromonadales; family Pseudoalteromonadaceae; genus Pseudoalteromonas; species Pseudoalteromonas sp. SA25. The sequence goes on from NZ_WTKV01000004.1 coordinate 198,717, forward strand.
AAATGGGCTTCGTTTTGATCTTGGTATTTGAGAAAGCCGTAAAACTGTTCTATATAGAATCCTTTGTACAAGGCCTACATACAAAAACTGTAACTAAACATTTACTATCTCTTCCCTGATAACCTACCCAGTATTTCAGTTAGTTGCGGTAATAAATTATTGAAATTAGTTATTGCTGACCAAAAGGATTAATTATTAAACTAAAATTTGGTTATGCTTTCGCAGCTACCATCAAACTAGATACGAGACACCAAAATCATTGCTATGGTTTTGGTGCTTATTAAAGGGATAATATTTACCCTTTCATTTGTTCAAGCTCTTTACCTTTGGTTTCGTGTAAAAACTTAAATACAAATATGACTGAAACAAACGCGCAAAATGCGTAAAAACCATACGCCCCTGCTAAACCAATGCCTGTGAGCATAACAGGGAACGACCAGGTAATTAAAAAGTTAGCTATCCACTGGGCAAAGCCGGTAACTGCAAGGCCAGAGCCACGAATTTGGTTAGGGAACATTTCACCTAGCATAACCCACATTACAGGGCCCCACGATAGGTTAAAAAAGAACACATATGCATTAGCGGCTATTAAAGCAACTATGCCCTGCTCTCCTAATTCTAAGTTACCTGTTGAGCCAATATCTGCGTTTAAAAAGGCATAAACAATAACCGAAAGCGTCACTGTCATACCAATTGAACCGGTTAACAAAAAAGGTTTTCTGCCAATTTTATCTATAAAATACATGGTAATAAACACCGCTAAAATACTTACAAAACCGCTTATTATATTAATGAGTAACGCGTCAGACTCAGTAAAGCCAGCTGCTTGCCAAAGTACCGCGCCGTAGTAAAAAACAACGTTAATGCCTACTAATTGTTGAAATGTAGCTAAGCCAATTCCTATCCAAACAATGGGGCGTAAACGTTTTTTAGGTTTATCAATAAGATCAGATAATTTAGGTTGGTGTTTATCACCAGCAAGAGACTCTGCTATTTCATTTAATTTAAGAGAGGCAGTTTCAGCACCATATAATGACGATAACACACGTGCAGCAGCGTCTTTTTTACCAGCCATAATTAAGTATCGAGGGCTTTCGGGGATAAAAAATAAAGCGATTAAAAACAAGCATGCAGGTAATAATTCAACCCAAAACATCCAACGCCATGTTTCAAAGTCAAGCCAAAATAAAGCCGTAGAACCGCCAGCCGTATTTGCTAAAAAGTAGTTACTCACAAATGCGCTAAACAAACCAAATATAATAGCCACTTGTTGCAGTGTAGAGAGCGTGCCTCTGTATCGTGCGGGGGCAATTTCGCTAATATAAGCTGGGGTCATAACCGATGCAGCCCCTACAGCTAAGCCACCTAAAATGCGATAAATCACAAATTCAAACGATGTGACTGACGCACCCGAGCCCCAAGCACTTATAATAAATAAAGCAGCGGCAAAAAGTAAAATTGGACGCCGACCAACTTTATCAGCCAATCGACCTGCGCCAAAAGCACCAATGGCGCAACCAATTAGCATACTCGATACGTTAAATCCCGTACCCGCACTACTGGAGTCAAACGCAGTTTGGAGCCCATCAACCGTGCCGTTAATTACGCCGCTGTCAAACCCAAATAAAAAACCGCCAATGGTCGCAACAAAGCAAACCAATACTATTAAAAGTACATTTTCTTTCTCGTTCATAAGTATCCATATTGTGTGTTGTTGTTATTTTATATAGATTTTGAAGCTCAAAAGGATATACGTTTTCGCTTATTTAGTTATTTTTATTGGCTGAGCTTGATTCTCTTTCTATTAATTCAAAATCTAAAATATGTCTTAAGTCTAAGCTTTTTACATTGCTCAAATCGTTATACTGACCTGATGCAAGTAAAGTAATGGCAAGCTCAGCCATTTCATTAATGGGCTGTCTTACGGTTGAAATATTTGGCCAAACTATGGTCGCAAGTTGCGTGTCATCAAAGCCAACAACCGACAGTTCGCTTGGAATATTAATACCTTGTTTTTGAGCTATTGAGATTACAGCGGCTGCCATATCATCGTTAGCTGCAAAAATAGCTGTTGGTTTATCATCAAGCGAAAGTAATTTTATTGCCGCTTCCATACCCGATTGATAGGTAAAACTGCCCTGCTCTATATACTCAGGTGGCGTTATTATTTTATTAGAGCGCAGCGCATCTAAATAACCTTGGTAACGCAAACGGCTTACACCTTGTTTAGTGTCGCCAATAATATGTGCAATTTTGCTATGCCCTTGATTTATTAAATGCTCTGTAACATCAAACGCCGCTTGATAATCGTCCATGCATATATAAGGGGAGCGATTTAATTTTGTATCTGGCGTTATTCTTACAAATGGCACTTGAGCTTTAGTAAGCACATCTAAAACCTGTTCGTTATCGCACATAGGAGGCAGTAAAATCATGCCATCAACTTGTGTAACATCAATAAGTTGCTTTACCGATTCAATTGTTTTGTCAATATCGGTATGCGCTTCGTCAACAACTAGGTGGTAGCCCAGAGCGCGGCATTTTTTAAGCGCTGCTAACAAAAACTGGCTTATGTAAGAGTCACTTGGGTTATCGTATAAAAGCCCTAAAAAGAATGACTTAGTACTAGCAAGGCGCCTAGCAGACACATTTGGCCTGTAATTTAATTGCTCAACAACCGTCATTACTTTTTCGCGGGTTTTGTCGCTTACTTTTTTGTCTTGGTTGAGCACGCGCGAAACTGTCATCATTGATACACCAGCCTGCTCGGCTACATCTTGTATTCTTACTCTTTTAGGATCGGCCATTACTGTTATTACCTACTCACAATCAGTGGATTGTTATAATTAACTTTCTTAATTTTCATTATACATAATTGTAAAGCTTGATATTGTTTACAGCGCGTTTTATATGATTACTTATTGACAAAGTCTTATACTACACCGAAAATGTTAGCGCTAACAACAAATTTGTAATATTCATACCCAATAATATAAAAAACTTAAAAAGGCCTATATTATGAGCATGCTGCAAAACCCAATTCTAAGAGGCTTTAACCCAGACCCAAACATCGTCAGAGTTAATAACGACTACTACATAGCCACTTCAACATTTGAATGGTTTGGCGGTGTGCAAATTCACCACTCTACCGATTTAGTAAATTGGCGAGTTATAGGCCAAGCACTTAACACCGTAGAGCAACTCGATATGCGAGGAATGCCCGACTCTTGCGGCGTATGGGCACCGCAACTTAGTTACAATAATGGCCGTTTTTATTTGGTATATACCAATGTAAAAAGCTTTGATGGCCCTTACAAAGACACACCAAACTATTTTGTATCAACCACTGATATTACCGGTAACTGGTCACAAGCGACTTACTTAAACTCTAGCGGTTTTGATCCGTCTATTTTTCACGATGATGACGGTAAAAGCTATTTGCTAAACATGTTGGTTGATCACCGCAACAACGCACTATTTGGTGGCATAGTAATGCAAGAGCTTTGCCTAAAAACCAATAAATTAATAGGCGATGTTAAACCTATATTTTCAGGCACAGAACTTGGTTGCACTGAAGGCCCACATATTTTAAAACGCGGCGATTACTACTATTTAATTACCGCTGAAGGTGGCACTGGGTATGAACACTGCATTAGTGTAGCGCGTGCTAAAAACGTATTTGGCCCTTACCAAGCACACCCACACAACCCCGTAATAACAGCAGCCCACGAGCCGAGTAATGCGCTGCAAAAATGTGGCCATGGAGATTTTTTTCAAACACAAACCGGTGATTGGTACACGGTATTTTTAACATCTAGACCACTGACTGAGCGTGGCCGCTGCATTACAGGGCGTGAAACAGGGATTGAGCAAATAATCTGGAAAGACGATGGCTGGCCTTATGCAAAACACACAAATAAAGCCCCCAGGATACACGTACCCGTTGAAGGTTTAACGCTAAACCCACAGCCGCAACCCACAACACATATTGATTTTAGTAACGATGGGCTTACTGTTGATTTTCAGTCATTGCGTATACCCATGTGCAAAAGCTGGGTGTATAAAAACACTCAAAAAGCATCGCTCACCCTAGTGGGAAAAGAGTCTTTAAGCTCATTGCATCAGCAAAGTTTTATTGCCAGGCGTGTACAGGCTCATCATACTGTTAGCAGCACATGCGTTGATTTTGCGCCAAGCAGTTTTCAACAAATGGCGGGGCTAGTATGTTATTACAACACCGCGCATTACTACTATTTGCATATAAGCGGCGGCGATGTAGGCGATGAAACCACACCACGTTATTTAAATATAATAAGCTGCGATAAATACCAAACAAGCACGCCTGTTGCACCGCTTTTGCTTAAAACAAACAAACCTGTTTACTTAAAAGCTGATTTTAATGGCGCTCAGCTGCAGTTTTACTACGCCACCGAAAAAAACTGCTGGATAAAGTTTGGTCCAGTGCTCGATGGCAGTATTTTATCTGATGATTACGTGCAGCAATCACCACAAGGGTATCGCCCGTGTTTTACCGGCGCTTTTGTTGGTATGGCGTGCCAAGACTTATCGGGGAGAAATAAAGAAGCTCACTATTCATTTTTTAATTATGACGAACCTAGCGGCGAATAAATCGCCGCCAGTTAAGTTTATTAGTTGATTGAAAGCTTTTTGAAACTGCTTTAAAGCTCATTCAAAGCTCTATTAAAGTTCTCTTAAAACTATTTTAAAACAGGGCTTTAATACGCTCCATTTGTGATTGTAAAAGTAAACTTTGAGAGTGGCTCATAATGTCACTCTCTCGTTTGTTTTCGCTCAGTAAGCGCCCTACTTCTTGCGCTTCAAAGCTATAACCTTGTGACTGCCTGCCATCTTCAAAATGCTCAATTAAGTCATCAAGCTCATACAAAGAGCACTCATAAGCCCTAAATGCATCGGGTATTTTTATATAGCCTTTGTCGCCAATAATATACGCGCCATTCCCTAACCGGCATTGAAATGACGTTGCTAAGCTCACCATTACATCGCCACAATTAGCAGTAATAAGTACATCGTCTTCCACGCCTTTGTAGCGAATATTTGCTCTTACGTGTAAGTTTTCAAGGTCGTTATTTAAAAAGTAATTGGCAATGGCAAGCGGATAAATTCCCATATCGAGTAAACAACCGCCCGCTAAATCTGGGTTGTATTCACGCCCGTCGGGGTTAAAAGGCACAGGGTAACCAAAGTCAGCTTTAACATGTTTAATAGTGCCAATTCGCCCTTGCCCTACCCATTGTTTTGCTTTTTGTATTGCAGGTAAAAAGTAAGTCCACATGGCTTCCATTAAAAATACGTCGTGCTTTTTAGCCAGTAGAGACAACTGCTTGCACTCTTCAGCCGAAACCGTAATGGGCTTTTCGCACAATACATGCTTACCTGCTTTAATAGCATCGCTGGCATTTTTAAAGTGAAAGTTATGCGGGGTCGCAATGTAAACTACATCAACGTTTTTATCGTCAAATAATGCCTGATACCCTTCGTAGGCATTGGCCGCACCATACTTGCTCGCAAAAGCGGTTGCATCATCTCCATTTCTTGCTGCAACTGCGTACGCAACACCATTATTTATATGTGCTAAGTCTTCACAAAATTGTGCAGCAATTCGGCCACAACCAACAATACCCCAGTTTATTTTTTTCATAGTGTTTCCTTATGATCTTAAAAAGAAATTTAAGTGAACTCCAACAACCAAGCAATAAACTTGCAAATTAATTGTTAAACATAGTTTAAAACTAGCTTGACTTAACAATATCAAATCATTAATGTTAGCGCTAACACTAAAACAACATTAAGTATCACATTTATGTTCCTTGGTATCGATTTAGGCACTTCAGGTGTAAAAGTAATTATTTTAGACGAGCAAGACCAATTGCTTGCTCAAGCAAGTGGATCTTTAAGCGTTTCACGCCCAGCACCACTTTTTTCTGAGCAAAACCCTACAGATTGGTGGCTTGCTACCTGTAGTGCAATTGAGGAGCTTAAAAATACTCACCCTGCATTACTAAAATCGGTAAAGGCTGTGGGCCTTTCTGGGCAAATGCATGGCGCTACGCTGCTTGATAAAAACAATAACATTATTCGCCCAGCCATTTTATGGAACGACGGGCGCAGTGCTGCACAATGTGTAGAGCTTGAAAAACGCGAACCAAATTCTCGTAATATTACCGGCAACATAGTAATGCCTGGTTTTACTGCGCCTAAATTGGTGTGGTTAAAAGAGTTTGAACCAGAAAACTTTGCAAAAATAGCCAAAGTATTACTACCAAAAGACTACCTACGCTTTTTAATGACCGGTGATTTTGCATCAGACATGTCTGACTCAGCAGGCACACTGTGGCTAGACGTAGAAAAAAGAGCATGGTCGCAAAAAATGCTTAGCGCCTGCGACTTAACAGAGCAACACATGCCTACCCTTTTTGAGGGCACACAAATTACTGGCAAATTAACAGCCCAGGTTGCTGCTAAATGGGGTATGGAGCAGGTGCCTGTTGTTGCAGGTGGTGGCGATAATGCCGCAGGCGCTGCCGGGGTTGGTGTAGTAAGGCCTAAACAAGCGTTTTTGTCATTAGGTACTTCGGGCGTTTACTTTGTTGCTAACGATAAATACCTGCCTAACCCAGAAGGTGCTGTACATACTTTTTGTCATTGCATTGAAAACACCTGGCACCAAATGTCAGTGGTGTTAAGCGCAGCAAGCTGTTTAACCTGGGTCACTAAATTAACCGGTTTTAAAAACGAAAGCGCATTGCTTGAACAAGTAAGTAAATGCGATTTTAGCAAACCAAGCTCAGTCATATTTTTACCTTATTTAACTGGCGAGCGTACGCCGCATAATAACCCCGATGCCAAAGGCGTATTTTTTGGTTTAGACAGCGATACCGATGCAGCAGCTCTTGGCCGTGCAGTACTCGAGGGCGTTGCTTTTGCCTTTGCCGATGGCCAACAAGTACTGCTTGATGCTGGTGCACAAATTGACGATGTAACCGTTATTGGTGGTGGCGCTAAAAGCCCACTGTGGGGAAAAGTCATCGCAAGTGTACTCAACCGCCCCCTAATTTACAGAGAAGGCTCAGAAGTTGGCCCCGCATTTGGCGCTGCAAGACTTGCCCGAATAGCAGTAACACAACTCCCTGCACAACAAGTGTGTGTTAACGGCAAAGTAACGCAAACAATTGAGCCAGACCCAGTCATGCAAAACTTTTACGCACAACAATACACAACATACAAAGCACTTTACCAAAGTGTAAAAACATACTTTTAATACACTATTATAAAATTAATGGAGCACATTATGAGCGAACAATTTTTTACAAACGTTGAAAAAATCAAATTTGAGGGTGAAAACTCTAAAAACCCATTTGCATTTCGTTACTACGACGAAAACCAAGTAGTGCTTGGCAAAACAATGAAAGAACATTTACGTTTTGCAGCCTGTTACTGGCATAACTTTTGTTCTACAGGGTTTGATATTTTTGGTGAAGGTACGTTTGACCGTCCTTGGATCCAACCTGTAGGCAATCAATTAGAACTTGCTGAACAAAAAGTAAAAGTAGCCTTTGAATTTTATGAAAAATTAGGCGTTCCTTACTTTTGTTTTCATGATGTTGATATTGCCCCTGAAGGCAAAACACTACAAGAAAGCCACGATAACGTAACGCACATAGCTAACATTATCGAAAAAGAAATGCAGCGCACAGGTGTAAAACTACTGTGGGGTACTGCTAACTTATTCTCAAATCAGCGTTTTTGTGCCGGTGGTGCAACAAACCCTAATCCTAATACGTATGCATATGCAGCAGCACAAGTTAAACATGCAATGGAAATTACGCATCGTTTAGGCGGCGAAAACTACGTACTTTGGGGTGGTCGTGAAGGTTACGACACACTACTAAATACAGACCTTGCACAAGAAAGCGAACAGTACGCACGCTTTTTGAAAATGGTTGTAGAGCACAAGAAAAAAATTGGTTTTAAAGGCACATTATTAATTGAGCCAAAACCACAAGAGCCAACTAAGCACCAGTACGATTACGATACAGCAACGGTTGCAGGCTTTTTATACAAGCACGGCTTACAAGACGAAATTAAAGTAAACATTGAAGCAAACCACGCAACACTTGCGGGTCATAGCTTCCACCACGAAATTGCAGTTGCTTGCGCAGAAGGCATTATGGGTAGTATTGATGCTAACCGTGGCGACATGCAAAACGGTTGGGATACTGACCAATTTCCTAACGACGTAGCTGAGTGCACACTTGTTGTTTACGAAATTTTAAAAATGGGTGGTTTTACAACCGGTGGCTTTAACTTTGACACTAAGCTTCGTCGTCAATCGTGTGAGCGTGATGACTTATTCATTGGTCACATTGGCGGTATGGATACGATGGCTAAAGCATTACTCAATGCAGCAGCAATGATTGAAGGTGGCGAGCTGACTGATTTTGTTGAAAAACGTTACGCTGGTTGGAAAGAAGACCTAGGTCAAAGCATTCTAAATGGTGAGCAATCACTTGAGAGCCTTTCAGCCTTAGTACACGAGAACAACATCGATCCTAAGCAAGTTTCTGGTCGCCAAGAACTGCTTGAGAATATTGTTAACCGCTACGTATAAGGACATCGCCTCGGTTTTAAAGCCGAGGCGTACATCATTATGAACTTGTTAGAACAACTCAAAAAAGTAACCACAGTCGTTGCCGACAGTGGCGATGTAGAGTCAATCAAAGCCCTACAACCGGTTGATGCAACAACCAATCCTTCGTTAATTTTACAAGCTGCAAAATTACCTCAATATAAACATTTAATTGAAGACGCTATAAATAAAGCTGGCAACAACGTTGACGCTATATGCGACCAACTTATTGTTAACTTTGGCTGTGAAATACTAAAAGTAATACCTGGGCGTATATCGAGCGAAGTAGATGCGCGTTTATCGTTTGATACCCAAGCAAGTATTGCCAAAGGGCGTAAGCTTATTTCACTTTACGAGCAAGCGGGTATTCCAAAAGACCGCGTACTTATTAAACTTGCTTCAACATGGGAAGGTATAAAAGCCGCAGAGCAATTAGAAAAAGAAGGCATTAAGTGTAACTTAACACTGCTTTTTTCGATGGCTCAAGCCATTGCCTGCGCACAAGCTAACGTAACGCTTATATCTCCGTTTGTTGGTCGTATTCTTGATTGGTACAAAGCCCGCGATAATAAAGAATACACCCCAAGCGAAGATCCTGGTGTGCAGTCGGTTACAGGTATTTATCAGTACTATAAAAAGTACGATTATAAAACCGTGGTAATGGGCGCAAGCTTTAGAAACATTCAGGAAATAATCGAACTTGCTGGCTGCGATTTACTGACTATCTCGCCATCATTACTCAATGATTTACAAAGCCAAGAAGGTGAACTGGTTACAAAGCTTAACGCTGCAAACATTGCTAAAGCACCGCAAAGCGACATAACCCCACTCACCCACGAGCAATTTTTATGGCAGCACAACGAAGATCCAATGGCCAGCGAAAAGCTCGGTGAAGGTATTCGTAACTTTGCCAAAGATCAGCGTATTTTGGCTAAATTGGTTGAAGACTTACTAAACTAATTTCCCTCAAGCCTGCCACATAACGTGCGGGCTTTTTTAATTTTATTTGAGGTAATACATGACTCAACTTTCTTCTCGTGCGCCTTTTGCTAATGCCATTCGCGCACTCAGTATGGATGCGGTACAGCAAGCAAACTCAGGGCATCCGGGCGCACCTATGGGTATGGCCGATATAGCCGAAGTACTGTGGAACGATTTTTTAAACCACAATCCAACCGATCCAAATTGGCCAAACCGAGACCGCTTTGTACTTAGTAACGGTCACGGATCTATGCTTATTTATTCTTTATTGCATTTAAGCGGGTACGAGTTACCACTTAGTGAGCTTAAACAATTTAGGCAAATGCATTCAAAAACCCCAGGTCACCCTGAATACGGTTATACACCAGGTGTTGAAACAACCACAGGTCCGCTTGGCGCAGGTTTATCAAATGCCGTAGGCATGGCCATTGCCGAAAAAGCCCTAGCAGCACAATTTAACAAAGAGAGTTTTGATATTGTTGATCATTACACTTACTGTTTTATGGGCGATGGCTGTTTAATGGAAGGCATATCGCACGAAGCATGTTCGCTTGCAGGCACATTAGGCCTGGGTAAACTTATTGCTTTTTGGGACGATAACGGCATATCTATCGACGGACACGTTGAGGGCTGGTTTACCGACGACACCGCAAAACGCTTTGACGCTTACGGCTGGCATGTAATAAAAGATATAGACGGTCACGACCCAGAGCAAATTGCCAGCGCCATTGCGCAAGCAAAACAAGTGAGCGATAAACCTACTCTACTTTGTTGTAAAACCGTGATTGGTTTTGGCTCGCCAAATAAATCAGGCTCGCACGACTGCCATGGCTCGCCATTAGGTAATGACGAAATAACTGCGGCGCGCAAATTTTTAAACCTCCCAAATGAAGCATTTAGTATCAGTGATGATATTTACGCCCATTGGGACGCTAAACAAAGCGGTGATAAAAAACAAAAACAATGGCAACAACTGTTTAGCGACTACACCAAAAGCCACCCAGAGCTTGCTAATGAATTTGAGCGACGCGTAATTAAACGCACCCTGCCTGACAACTTTGAAGCTATTGCAAGCAACTATATTGCACAGTGCAACAATGACGCCGCTAACATTGCCAGCCGAAAAGCCTCGCAAAACACCATTGAAGCCTTTGCCCCGCATTTACCAGAGTTACTGGGTGGCTCTGCCGATTTAGCCGGTTCTAACTTAACGCTGTGGTCTGGCTCCAAAGGCATAAGCGCAGATGACGCCAGCGGTAATTACCTGTTTTATGGCGTGCGCGAGTTTGGTATGAGCGGCATTATGAATGGCATATCACTGCACAGTGGTTTTATTAATTACGGTGCTACGTTTTTAATGTTTATGGAATACGCCCGTAACGCAGTAAGAATGTCGGCACTTATGGGTATTCAAAATATATTTGTGTATACCCACGACTCTATTGGCCAAGGTGAAGACGGTCCAACTCACCAACCTATTGAGCAACTAGCCAACCTACGTATGACGCCAAACCTAGTAACATGGCGCCCATGTGACGCAGTAGAAACCGCCGTTTCGTGGAAAAACGCGATACAAAATCAGCAGCAACCTACCGCGCTTATTTTTAGTCGCCAAGGGCTCAACCACCAGCCACGTACAGCTCAGCAAATTAGCGACATAGAAAAAGGCGGCTATATTCTTAGCGATAGCAATAAAGTGCCTGAGCTTATTTTAATTGCAACGGGTTCTGAAGTTGATTTAGCAATGCAAGCCGCAAAAGAGCTGACAGCACAAGGTGTTGCAGTGCGTGTGGTATCAATGCCAAGCACCACATTGTTTGATCTACAATCAGACGATTACAAGCAAAGTGTATTGCCAAACTCGATAGCAAACCGTATTGCAGTTGAAACATCACATCAAGATTACTGGCTTAAATATGTTGGCTTACAAGGCAAAGTAATTGGTATGAGCACTTTTGGTGAGTCGGCGCCAGGTAACGTGTTATTAGAGCATTTTGGCTTTACCACCAAAAATGTAGTGAGCACCGCGCAGGCGTTAATTAAAGCCAACGCTTAATATATTTAGTACGCGTAATGCGCTAAATAATCCAAACTTTATCCAATTAATGCGCTAAGCCTTTCAAAGCTCGGCGCATTTTTATAATTAACTAACAAAGGTGAACTATGAAATACTTACTATTAATTATGCTTTTTAGTGCAAGTACTAGTTTTAACGCATGGGCAAATTACGAGCAAAATGATGAACTAATGCTAACGATTTTTTTGAAGCACGACCAATCAAAAAACCTCTCTGAAATAAAAGAAATACTAAACAACGCTAACTTTTACAAACACTTCCCGCCAGAGGGCGCAACAGTAGAATCTTGGAAAGTAATGATGGGCATAGGGCAAGTTGTTACCTTGCGCTTTCCGGCAGCGTTATTACCAAAAGTAAATTTATCGATTGAACGTTATGGTTGGAAAGCCTACAGCACTGAGTTTTATCCAACATACGATCTGTACCCAATCGTAAAAGAAGAAATTAAAAAAGCCAGAACGAACAATTAAAAGAGTAACCAACATGACAACTTCAATTGTTCAATACACACTAAGTAATGAAGCAAACGACACTATTTCTATTATTAACTATGGTGCCCGGCTTACCAGCTGGGTTACCCATGTTGATAATAAAAAACGAAATATTGTACTTGGCTATTCTAATATTAATGACTATTTAAACGACACGTTTTACTTAGGCGCTATAGCCGGCCCTTATGCAAACAGGCTAAGTAACGCCCAAATAAACATTGATGATAAAGCCTATGCGCTTAATAAAAACGAAGGCGTAAACCAACTCCACGGCGGTCAAAAAGCATTAAGCGACTTGTTTTGGCAGCTCGATTATCATCAAAAAAATGCGTTAAGTTTAAGTATTACCTTGCCTGATGGTTACAACGGCTACCCCGGTAAAACTATATTTAACGTGCTGTATACCTTTACCACTAACAGTAAAAACCAAAGTAATCTTGATATTAAATTTACGATTACCAGTAATAAAAAAACCATTGCAGGGCCAACAGCGCACCCATATTTTAATTTAAATGGCATTACTAACAGCGCACAAGGGCATACATTAAAACTGGCCGCCGCGCATTATACCCCCGTAGATACAAACGCCATTCCCACAGGTTTAATAGCCCCTGTAGCAAATACAACTTTTGACTACACAAATGCGCGGGTGCTTAATAAAATCGATAAACTCGATCATAACTTTGTAACCGAGCAAGTACTTAATCTGCAAGCCAATAAGCAACACGCAGAGCTTACTAGCGCCGATGAAAAAGTAATGCTGAGTGTGCTTTCTAACTACCCTGCCATTCAGGTGTATACAGGGCAGCATTTAAAAAGCCCGTTTAACCAATTTGACGGTATTTGCCTAGAGCCGCAATTTTGCCCCGACAGCCCCAATAACTCACACTTCCCATTTAGCTATTTAACACCACAAGTGCCTTTGCAAACGCATATTAGTTACTGCTTAACTAAAACCAATAAAAAATAGCTATTTTATAAACCAAAAAAGGATCGCTATTAAGCGATCCTTTACGGGAGATTAAATGTTTAGTGCAATTATAAATCGCTTACAAAGCTTTTAAGTTTTAACTCACGGTCAATTAATAGTGGGTAATCGGTGCGCCCTTGCATTGGCCAATCGTTGCGCCAAGTACGTGCATCGCTTATACCCCAAAAAGTAACACGGCTTACTTTATCGTCATGTTTTTTAAGTATGTCAAACACGGCTTTGTAGCGCTCGCCTAACTGGGTGTTTACTTCACTAGGTAAACCATTCGGGTATGGGTTAAATCGCTCTTGCAGCGCAATATCTAACGAAATATCAGCCCCTTGTTCTTCACCCTCAGGGAATGGTAATACCGAAATATCAAGCTCGGTTATCATCACATCAATACCTGTTGCAGCGTATGCCACAATAGAGTCTTCCATTAACGAAAGCTCTGGGTTATCAAGCGAATAATGCGCTTGCATACCAATACCATCTATTTCAATGCCTTTGCTTTGTAAATTTTTAATAAGCGCAATTGCACCGGCTCTTTTTTCTGGCTTATATAAGTTGTAATCGTTGTAGTATAACTTGGCATTAGGCGCTGCCTGCTTAGCGTATTTAAACGCATATTCTATAAAGTCGTCACCAATAATGGTGCTCCATTTAGATTCACGCAGTGTGCCGTCTTCGTTAAGTGCTTCGTTTACCACGTCCCATGCAAAAATACGGTTTTTATAGCGCCCTGCAACTGCATTAATATGGTTTTGCATCCGCTTAAGTAATGCATCGCGGGTTAGCGGCTCGCCTTGTTCGTCTTCAAAAACCCAATCAGGAGTTTGCGAATGCCACACTAATGTGTGCCCAACTAATTCTTGGTTGTTCTCTTGTGCGTACTGAACTAACGCATCAGCGGCTTCAAAATCATAGGTTTCAAGCTCTGGGTGTATACGCTCCCACTTCATTGAGTTCTCTGGCGTAAAGGTATTAAATTGCGCTTTAGCCACATTTAAATCTTCAGGCAAAGCCCCTAATATTTGGTCGCGGCTAATCGCTGTACCTATTTTAAAGTGGTCTTTAAATTGCGCTTTAAGCGTTAATTGCTCTGGCGCTTTTAATGTTGGTTTACTTTGCTCTGCTGAGCCATTACAGCCAAGTGCAAGGCTCGACATTCCTAATAAAATAGCAATCGTAAATTTATTTTTATGCATGATGTACCTGTTGTGTGTTTTTTAGTGTGCAACGTAAACTTAACACCATATAGTCTTTTTGACAACAACGTTTTATTAAAATAGACTGAACAAAAATAACACAGTACACATTCCTTAATCACACACTACTAGCAACAAAATTAGTAAGGATACAAATGAAAAAAAAAACAATAAAACGGCTTCTTTTAATTAGCGCATTTTTCGCCTCATTTATTTTCAGCGCCCTAATTCGCGCGGAGCAAACCAGTACTCACGTGCCTATTTGGCATAAATTAAGCTTAACCCTTGAAGGCCCACACACCAGCGAGCTTGCCACGCCTAACCCCTTTACCAATTACCGCTTAGACGCTACATTTACCAGCCCCACTAACAGGCAATATACAGTACCTGGGTATTATGCAGCCGATGCAAACACTGCTCAAACACATGCAACAGCAGGTAACAAATGGCAGGTTTTGTTTTCGCCCAACGAACTTGGCAAATGGCGCTATACACTCTCATTTGTTAAAGGCAGTAATATCGCAAGCGTGCCATTAAATACTGTTACAAATGAGCAATCAGCCGGATTTTTTGATAAACAAACAGGCGAGTTTAATGTTACCGCCGCCACTAAGTCATCCAGTAGTAAAGACTTTAAAAGCAAAGGGAAGCTTGAATACGTTAACAAACCCTATTTGCAGTTTAATGGCTCAAAAGAGTACTTTTTAAAAGCCGGTGCTAACAGCCCCGAAGTGCTGCTTGGCTTTTCAGGGTTTGATGCCACTCCCACAAAGCGTAACTACCAAGCGCACATAAAGCATTGGCAAAATAGCGACCCTACATGGCAAACAACCAATACAGAGACTGATAACAGTAGTCATCAATCTTCTAAAGGCATTATTGGGCTAATAAATTATTTAGCGTCGCTTAACATTAACGCGTATTACTTTTTAACCATGAACGCCTACGGCGATGGCGACCAAGTTTGGCCATGGCTTAGCAAAACCCAAACCACACGCTACGATGTATCTAAATTAGCTCAGTGGGATATTGTATTTAGCCACATGCAGCAAAAAGGCATAATGACTCACTTTGTAATGAGCGAAACCGAAAACGAGTCACTGTTTGAATGGAACGAAAGCCAGCTTAAAAACGATTTTGCTGTTAGTCGTAAAATTTACTATCGCGAGTTATTTGCCCGCTTTGGCTATCATTTAGCAACCACGTGGAATATAGGCGAAGAAAACGGCTGGCAAGATCCAAGCGGCGACGATAAACAACAAAAAGCTAATACCACAAAACAAAGAAAGCAATTTGCCGATTACTTTCAATCACTCACCTACTACCCTGAGCATATTGTGATACATAACGGCCCGTCGCTCGACTACCACATTTACGATAAACCAAACGACAACATTTTAGGCTACCCCGCCTACACAGGGGCAAGCTTACAAGGTGAACTTAAAAAAAACACCACTTACAGCGATGTTTTAAAGTACCGCCAGCTTACTCAAAGCAACCCTCACCCGTGGGTGATCACCATGGACGAGGCCTATATTTACGAGTATGCAAACAATGTAGATACGTGGCGTAAAAGTAACGTGTGGGCCACATTTATGGCAGGTGGCGCAGGTATTGAGTTTTATTTAGGCGGTGGCGGCGACCTTGTTGAACAAGATTTAACACCTTACAAAAATTACTATTTAGCGATGATCAACGCTGTTGCGTTTTTTCAAAAATACGTGCCTTTTACAAAGCTTACACCCACCCCAGAGCTTACAAAAACAGGCTGGGCGTTAAGTGATAACTCAACGTTTTACTTATTTTATTTTAGTAACGCAAGCCAAGCTCAGGTCACATTACCAAACGCGTGTTATACCCTCGACTGGTTTAACCCACGAACTAACAACTACATAAACGGCAAACGCTTTTGTGTAAATATCGCAACGAGTACACAACTGGCAACACCACCCAACACACCTAACAACGACTGGGTTTATTTAATTAACCTAAGCGCTAAATAATAAGGATAACAACCATGAATCATTTAACAGTTAAACATTGTGTAACCGGCGTATTACTTACAACCGCAGCCACTTTAGCATTGCCTGTAAACGCAGAAGATAAACCCACACAACTTACATCAGATATTGTGAGTCAAAAAGACGCGCACATTACTCATTACGAAGGCGGCGATTTTCATACTTACTTTTATGGCGATACACCACTCACCAAAGGCGCTATTACGGGCGTTGCGGTTATTAAACCTAATAACGAAATACATCCTGCCCACCAGCATCCTGATGAAGAATACCTAATGATTCTCGAGGGCTCTGGCACGTGGACGCTTAATGGCAAAAGCCAGCCAGCTCATACTGGTGATATTTTATTTGCAGCCCCTAATGACGTACACGGCATTTATAACAACGGCGATGTGCCGCTTAAATTTGTGGTAGTGAGGTATCAAGTGAAATAGTTAAAACTAATTTAGATATATAATTACAAGCTCTATGTATGATAAAAGAAGGCTACATACAGCCTTAAAATAAAAACGCCTAATGAGATAATCAGGCGTTTATATTAAATTACTGTCAATTTATATGGATTGAGAATAATGATTGATTATTTACGTTTAGTCGGCTTAACACGCTGATTGTGTTTTTTAACTGCTTTACGAATTTGGTTGATTTTAGCGCGTTTATCTTTGCGTTTTTCAGGCATAACAGAAAGCTTAGTTTGTGTTTCGCGGCCTAATTTAACGGTTTTACGCAAGTAGTTTACTGTTTCTAAATCATACTCCATCCAACCACCTTGTGGCACGCGCTTATCAAGCTCTAATTTACCGTAACGAATACGAATAAGACGAGATACTTCCGCATCTTGAGACTGCCATAAACGACGAACTTCACGGTTACGCCCTTCATTTAACGTTACGTTAAACCAACGGTTAACGCCTTCGCCACCCATAGGGGTTACAGTCGTGAATTTGGCTGGACCATCTTCAAGTTCAACACCACGTAGTAAGTTTTTAACCGTCTCGTTGGTTACTTCACCAAATACACGTGCAGAGTATTCACGCTCTACTTCATAGCTTGGGTGCATTAAACGGTTTGCCAGTTCACCATCGTTTGTAAAAAGCATTAAACCCGATGTATTAACGTCTAGTCGACCAACCGCAATCCAGCGATCGCCATCAATACGAGGAAGTCGGTCAAATACAGTACGACGCCCTTCAGGATCTTTACGTGTGCTTAACTCACCTTCTGGTTTGTTATACATAATCACACGACAGATTCGGTCTGCTTTTTCTTCGATTTTCACACTGTGTCCGTCAACACGAATCAAATCGGTTTCTTCAACACGGTCACCTAACTTTGCCACTTTACCGTTTACACTAACGCGGTTTGCGTCAATGTATTTTTCCATTTCACGGCGTGAGCCTACGCCTGCACGGGCTAAGACTTTTTGTAACTTTTCACCTTGTATAATACTCATTCGGATGGTTCTCTCACAGAAGGATCGCTCAATAACTGGTTAATTTTACTTTGCTGCTCTGTTGGCAACGCAGGTAAATTTTCAAGTCCAGTTAACGAAAAATAATCTAAAAATTGCTTAGTAGTTGCATATAAAGCCGGCTTTCCCGGAACCTCTTTATGCCCTACCACTTTAACCCACTCTCTTTCGAGTAAAGTTTTAATAATATTCGAACCCGTAGTAACACCTCTTACTTGCTCAATTTCGCCGCGTGTAATGGGCTGCCTGTACGCAATAAGTGATAATGTTTCCAGTAAAGCACGCGAGTATTTTGGTGCGCGTTCTTGCCACAAGTTATTTAACCAAGGGCTTAAACTACTGCATGCCTGAAACCGATACCCACTACCAACTTCAACTAAGCGAATACCACGAGTTTGAAAATGCTCTTGTATTGTATCTATTGCGTCATTTATTCGTGCCATAGAAATAGCTAAATCTATTAATACGATGTCTTTAAGGTGGCGTTTACTAACAGGCTTATCTGCAACAAAAATAGCTGCTTCAATGATCTCAACTAGTTGTTCATCACTAATTCGCCGACCCGCCATACACACTCTTAACAAATAAAAATACACAGCCATCTATTATGACAGAACAACACCAAACTAGGAAAATATATCTATCAAATAACTAAATTTAAAACACAAAAAAGCCAGTGACTAGCACTGGCTTTAATCTTACTTATTAAAATGGTAACTATTAGTTACTTTTAAAAGCTTCTAATGCATCATCTTCAGCTACTGCGTTACCATGTTTTTTAATGTAACCCATAAACTCGCTTTTACTGATGCGCTTATCTTGGTTTTTATCCATGTAACCAAAATGATTTGAAATATCATCATCGTTACCTTCAACTACCGAGATATAGCCATTGCTGTCGTTATCTAAGCTTGAAAAACTGCTTTCAATTTTATCGAATTTAGCAATTTCAGCTTTAAATGCCGACTCACTTACTTCAGAATCAGTGGCTACTTTGCCATTATTAAGCTTCATATAAGTGTTAAATTCTTTGCGGCTAATTTCGTTATCCATATTGGTATCAATATTTGAAAAATGGCCCCAAATGCTATCGTCATCAGCTTCAACTTTTGAGATGTAGCCATCGCTATCATTATCTAAACTTGCAAAGTCACTGTCTATTCTTTCAAGACCTTGATTAGATGAACAAGCCGCTAGGCTTAATGATGCTAAAATAGTGGCTGCTAATGTTAACTTTTTCATAAGACGTATCCTTCGTAATTAATTAAATGTCACTTTAACTAATACAAATCCAATGCCAATAATAGTTAACTTTTAATAATCAATAACTTAATCTCGATCGGTATATTTATTAAACAGTTTCAATGAGTTAAGCTTGCAAGCTTTGCAAACAACCTTGTAATTTTTGCAAAAAAATACCCGGTAAAAACCAGGCATTTCAAATTTACTTATTATAGTTAAGCTAATAATTAGATTGCTGCGTTTTGGTAGCGTTTAACAAACTCAGTAACGTTTTGACCATTACATTTTAATGAGTTTAGGTTACCAATTTTTTGACGAACAGGTGCTAAACCTTGTTTTAAAGCCGTCATACATAATTGAGTTTCTTGTTGAGCGTCTTTTGCAAATACTTCTACTTTCTCAACTGATGCGTTGCTTAATGTCGTTTTTTTAGCAATATCACGAATATCTTCACCATTACATAAAATGCTTTTAGAAAAACGAGATAGGTAAACACCGTGCTGGGCAGCTTCTTTACGAGCAACGCTAAAGCCTTCGTTTGCACTTAGTACACATAACTTAGACTCAATTTTGTTATCTTGGCTAAAGTAGGTATTGCTTTGAGCTGACGCAGTTGCAGATGCTAGTAAAGCAGTGGCTAAAAGTAGTTGAGTTTTCATGAGAGATCCTATTTGAACGAGCTAAACAAGTGAGTTTCGCGCATTATATATTCAATAAAGTTAAGTTCAATTGAATTTTTTATTTATTTAAATAATTAATATTGTATTCACAATGTTTAAACTTTACCCATCATTTGATCAACATTTGCGCAGCTATTATCTCAATTCAGTCATGTTATGTACGCGTATTTACTGATACAATTTAATCTATTAAATAGAACCAATTTTAAGGTAAATTTTATGAAAGTGATTTCTTTCAATATCAATGGTCTGCGTGCTCGTCTTCACCAATTACAAGCAATTATCGACAAACATCAACCAGACGTTATTGGCTTGCAAGAGATTAAAGTTCACGACGAAGCATTCCCATTAGAAGATGTACAAAAAATGGGATATCACGTCTACTTTCATGGTCAAAAAGCGCATTATGGCGTAGCTATGTTATGCAAAAAAGAACCTAAATCGGTCTTAAAAGGTTTTGCCACCGATACAGATGAATCGCAAAAACGCATGATAAGCGTCACTGTTGAACAAGAAAACGGTCGCGACCTTACTGTCATGAATGGCTATTTCCCACAAGGTGATAATATTAATCACGAAACTAAATTCCCTTATAAACGTCAATTTTATAAAGATTTAATGACACACCTTGAAACCAATCACACACCCGATCAAGACGTCATCGTTATGGGTGATATCAACATATCACCTACCGATTTAGATATTGGTATTGGCGACGTAAATGCTAAACGTTGGTTAAAAACGGGTAAATGTTCTTTCCAACCGGTAGAGCGTGAATGGCTTGCAACATTACTTAATTGGGGTTTTAAAGACACCTTTAGAGAGCAAAACCCCGAAACAGACGATCAATACTCGTGGTTTGACTATCGCTCTAAAGGGTTTGTAGATAATCGAGGACTTCGTATAGATGTAGTGCTTGCAACCAATGAGCTTGCAGCACGCTGCATAGATACAGGTATTGATTACGAACTTCGCGGTATTGAAAAACCGTCAGATCATGCCCCTATATGGTCAACATTTAAGTAATTATTATGCTCAGCCTAACAATGCAGGGGCTACTTTGGGCTCTTGTAATTATTATTGCTCTATTGAGCTTTGATAAAAAAACATATAAAACATTGCTTAATACGCCAGTCCGTCAAACTGGCGTACTTGCGTGTGCATTAGTGTTTGCAGTGCTTTGGCGAATAAAGGCTGGCATTTTAACTGGCCTTGATTTACACATCCTAGGTGTTACGGCTGCTACATTAATTTTAGGCTGGCGATTGACTATTTTAAGTAGCCTACTTGCCACAGCCCTACTCGCTGCCTTTGGTCAAATTGAACTTGAGCTGTTACCAGTACAACTGCTTATTGGTGCGTTTATTCCTATTTTATTGAGCTATCTTGGCTTTATAATTAGTTACCAATATTTACCTCGTCATTTTTTTGTTTATATATTTGTTTGTGCGTTTATAACCGCAGGATTTATAGCCTGTATAAAAATAGGCCTAGGTGCTTTATTTTACTTAGCTATAGGGCAATACAATTGGCAAGAACTTGCAGATAACTACGTTTATTTAAGTGCCATAATTTGGTTTCCTGAAGCAATGCTCAACGGCATGGCTATAACAATTATGATCACCTATCGCCCGCATTGGGTAAAAACTTTTTACGATAAGGACTACCTAGGCTCATGAGTCTTGAATATCAATGCCCGCTGTGTAACCTAGCACTTTTGAAAACTGATTCAACACTTCGTTGTGCTAACAACCACAGCTTTGATTTTGCTAAAGAAGGCTATGTTAATTTATTGCCTGTGCAACAGAAAAATTCAAAACAACCGGGTGATTCACTTGAAATGGTACAAGCCAGACGTGCATTTTTAGAGCGTGGGTATTATCGTTTTTTACAGCAAAGCCTTAGTGATATAATCAGTAATATAAATGCGAATACTATTATTGATTTAGGATGCGGTGAAGGGTTTTATACCCAAGCAATCGCGAATAAAACAAATGCTGTTGTATACGGTGTCGATATTTCAAAATCAGCGGTTAAATATGCAGCAAAGCGCTACCCTAATTGCCATTTTAGTGTGGCATCAATCAGCCAAGCCCCCTTTAAAAGCCAATTTGCTGATGTACTTGTTAGCGTATTTGCACCTTTATTTGAGCAAGAGCTTGAACGCCTAGCAAATCAAAACGCAACATTAGTGGTTGCAAGCCCAGGACCTTGTCATTTAAAAGAGCTAAAATCGTATATATATTCAGAAGTAAACGAACATACTGAAATAGCCACTCCAAAAGGATTTCAAAAATCAGAGCAGATCCTTTTAACAGAGCATGTAGCGCTTAGCTTTACTGATATTAAAAACTTAATAATGATGACGCCATTTGCATGGAAATTTAGACCCGAGCACTGGACAGCACTCGAAGAAAAAGGTGAACACACTGTCACCTTATCGTTTTATATTACTCAGTTTACCAAAATAGATAATGATGTAACTCTCTAAAACTGCTCTTTAGTAAACGCCCTGTCCATTTTATCAAACATATCTTTAAGTAAATTGGCAAGCTCCATATAACGGGGCTTGTTTTCACTTAACTGCGTTTGATATCCATTAGCTGCCATTTTAGTGTACAGCTCGTTATACCATTTTTGCATCGCAGGCTCTAAAGGCGTTTGCGCTCGCTTACCCAACCAAAATAAACCTTGTAATGGTAGCGATATAAAAAATAATGCACTTGCAATGGCTTGCGGTAAAAAATCAGAACCCAAGTAATTTAGCTGAAAAAACAATGTTAGCATGGCTAAGATTGGCATTACTGTAATGGCAAGCTCAGTCGCTCTAATTACCCTAAACTCTAAAAACAAAGGCGCAAGCTCTTTGCGCATTGGCCATTTTTTACCATACAAACGGCCTGTTTGTAGTTGTGACATCACACTTTTTTGCATCATGACTCCTCACAGATACTGCTTTTAAATACAATGGAAAAACGAGCTATACGCAAAGTGTAACACAAAATGAAAGAGTTACACTTTCTCAGTAAAACAGCTTAAATTTACCTTTTAATGGCGAACAATCCTAACTTAAACATCTTAATTAAGGTAAAGTATTTAACATTGCGTTAACTACTTTGCAATTGAACATTCAATTGTTTTAGCTTTACTTAATACCGTAAGTGTAACGATTACGAATTAACGTTTACTTACTAAATTTGTTTATGGAAATTGAATCTATGCCAACAACCTCTCCTGAATCACAACACGTTTTAGTTTTAAATTGTGGTAGCTCTAGCTTAAAGTTTGCCATTATTGATGCGAACGATGGTCACGAAATCATTTCAGGCCTTGCTGAACGCTTAGGCGCTAAAGCACCCTCTATTAAA
The DNA here is from genome assembly GCF_011378705.1 of Pseudoalteromonas sp. SA25. Taxonomy (NCBI): domain Bacteria; kingdom Pseudomonadati; phylum Pseudomonadota; class Gammaproteobacteria; order Alteromonadales; family Pseudoalteromonadaceae; genus Pseudoalteromonas; species Pseudoalteromonas sp. SA25. The sequence goes on from NZ_WTKV01000004.1 coordinate 221,894, forward strand.
TACAAATTTAATGGTACTAAAACAGTTATCGACTTAGCGGCTAATCAAGCTCATGCTGAGGCTATAAATACGCTTGTAAGCTTAATAAAAGATCACAACTTAGACGAGCAACTTATCGCAGTGGGCCATCGTGTTGTACATGGCGGCGAGCACTTTACGCAATCGGTATTGATTGACGAAAAAGTAATTGCAGGCATTACACAGTCGGCAACGCTTGCGCCGCTTCATGGGCACGCTAATTTACTAGGTATATCGTCGGCGCAGGCATCGTTTGAAGGTTTGCCACAAGTCGCGGTGTTTGATACTGCATTTCACCAAACTATGAATGAAGTTGCCTTTCTTTACGCTCTTCCATATAAGTTGTACACCGAGTTTGGTGTTAGGCGTTATGGTTTTCATGGCACAAGTCATTTTTATGTTGCAGGGCAAACAGCAAAGTTACTTGGGCAACCTATCGAGCAAAGCAATTTTATTAGTGCCCACTTAGGTAACGGTTGTTCTGTATGCGCTATTAAAAATGGTAAGAGTGTTGATACCAGCATGGGACTAACGCCTCTAGAGGGGCTGATAATGGGCACACGTAGCGGCGATATTGACCCTGGTTTATTTAACTTTTTAACCACTCAACTTGATTACACAGCCCAGCAAATAGATAACCTACTAAATCAAAAAAGTGGCTTGTTAGGTATTAGCGAGCTTTCTAACGATTGCCGTACCATTGAAGAAGCCGCTATGGTCGGTAATAAAAAAGCGATACTCGCAATTGAAATGTTTTGCTACCGACTTTCAAAACAAATCGCGGCGTATATGGTGCCATTACAGCGCCTTGATGCTGTTATATTTACTGGTGGTATTGGTGAAAACTCAGATATTATTCGTGAAAAAGTAATTACACAACTTGCCTTTTTAGGCATTAATTGTAATCCGCAAGCCAACCTCAATGCGCGCTTTGGTCAAGAAGGCGTTATTAGCTGTAAAAATTCACACGTCAAAGCAGTTGTAATGCCAACCAATGAAGAATGGGTTATTGCCCTTGATGCTGCAAATATTGTAAAGGAGCTTTAATATGGCACGTCGTATTATGTTAATTCCTGTTTCTACCGGTGTGGGTTTGACGTCGGTATCAGTTGGTTTAGTGCGTGCACTTGAACAAAAAACAGTTAAAGTTAACTTTTTTAAACCAATAGCTCAGCCACGTTCTGGTGAAACAGGCCCTGAAAAATCAACACAAATAGTCACTCAAGGCTCACCTATTAATCCCCCAATGCCTTTTGCACTTGATTATGCTGAGCAAATGATTGGCGACGGTAAAGGTGATGACCTCCTAGAGGAAATTGTTGAACGCTTTGAAAGTAAAATAAACGATGACGAAGTCGCTATTATTGAAGGTATGGTACCTACTCGTCGTCAACCTTATGCTGGGCGTGTAAACCGCGAAATTGCGCAAACACTCGGCGCCGAAATTGTATTTGTACTTACCCCTGGTAATTACACCATTACTCAAATAGAAGACCGCCTTGAAATTGCAGCAGGTAACTATGGTGGTATCAATCACCCTCGCGTACTGGGCTGTATTTTTAATAAAGTAAATGCGCCACTTGATGAAGAAGGTCGTGCACGCGCCGATTTAGTCGATGCCTATAAACCTGAAGAGCTTGAAAACGAGTTAAATCGTTTAGTATCCCTACCTATTTTTAAAAAAAATCCGTTTATGTTACTTGGTGCAATCCCGTGGGATTTTGACTTAGTAGCGCCGCGCGTAAAAGACTTAAGCGCATACTTAAAAGCCACGATTATTAACGAAGGCGATATGCTTCATCGTCGTCTGCGCCGTATTACTTTTTGTGCTCGTACGGTTTCAAATATTTTAAATTATTTTACGCCAGGCGCTTTATTAGTAACACCGGGCGATCGCTCTGACATACTTGTTGCTGCGTGCTTATCTGCTATGAACGGCACTAAACTTGGTGCTATATTACTCACCGGTGGCTTTGAGCCAGAGCCACGTATTATGGCCTTGTGTGAGCAAGCCATGCAAACAGGCTTACCAATACTCGCAACCGATGCAGACACATGGCGTACATCATTACTACTGCATAACTTTAATATGGAAGTACCAAATGATGATGACCAACGTATTGAAAAAGTAAAAGATCACAACGCAGAGCATATCAATTCAAGCTGGCTAGATACTCTAGCTAAAAGTGTAGGTAAAACTCGTAAGTTATCACCACCCGCATTTCGTTACTTACTTACCACTAAAGCGCGTAAAGCAGGTAAAACCGTGGTTCTACCTGAAGGTAATGAACCTCGTACAATTAAAGCGGCTGCTATTTGTGGTCAACGCGGAATTGCTAAAACTATATTACTGGGCGATCGCGAAGAAATAATGCGTATTGCACAGCAGCAAGGTATTGAGCTAAACGAACATGTAAGTATTATCGAGCCTCAAAGCATTATTAATGATTATATTGCGCCTATGGTCGAAATTCGTAAAAGCAAAGGCCTAACTGCCGTAGTAGCACAAGAGCAACTACAAGATAACGTCGTACTGGGTACAATGATGCTTGAGCAAGGTAAAGTAGACGGTTTAGTATCGGGCGCAGTAAACACTACGGCAAATACAATTCGCCCACCACTGCAATTAATTAAGACAGCACCAGGGTCATCACTAGTATCATCTGTATTTTTTATGCTACTGCCTGACCAAGTATTAGTTTACGGTGACTGTGCGATTAACCCAGACCCTAATGCTGAACAACTTGCAGACATAGCGATTCAATCTGCCGACTCTGCAGCTGCATTTGGCATAGAGCCGCGTGTTGCCATGATCAGCTACAGCACGGGCACTTCTGGTACAGGTGCCGATGTTGAAAAAGTACGTGAAGCCACAAAAATTGCAAAACAAAAACGTCCTGATCTAATTATCGACGGCCCACTACAATACGATGCAGCTATAATGGAAAACGTAGCACTTAAAAAAGCACCTAACAGCCCTGTAGCCGGTAAAGCGACCGTATTTATATTCCCAGATTTAAATACGGGTAATACCACGTATAAAGCAGTACAACGTAGTGCCGACTTGATAAGTATTGGCCCTATGCTGCAAGGTATGCGTAAACCTGTAAACGATTTAAGCCGTGGTGCATTAGTTGATGATATTGTGTATACAATCGCCTTAACTGCCATTCAGGCAGCTCAAACAGAAGCGCTAATTACTCATTAAACGTAACGTGTGCTTTTTATAGCCTAGCTATTATTTATTTAATAATTAACTAGTTAGGTTATTTATACCCTGCAACCCCCATACTTATCCACAGAAATTGTGGGTAAGTTTTTACTCCCTTCTTTTATCTACTTATTTACTGCTGAGTTAGTCGTTGTTACACCTTTAATTTAAAGCCAATAATCTATACTATAAAGCTATCAATATTGCTGTTCGCAGGCTTTTAATGTCAAAACAAACATTACAATTACACAGCACCATTTTATCTATACACAGTTTAGATGTAGATGCCGACATACCTGCGGCACTTTTAAAGCAATCTTTGTTTTTTATTTCTAAAACCCATGATGAACTTTCAATTGTATGCCCAAGCGATTTTGAAGTAAAAAGCCTGGATACCGAACCCGACTGGCAAGCTTTAGAGGTTGTAGGTCCACTTGGCTTTTCGTTAACCGGAATTATGGCTAATATTTCAGGGGTATTAGCGCGCGCTAAAATTTCTATCTTTTCAATCTCAACCTACGATACTGATTATATTCTCATAAAAAAACACACTGCAGAAAATGCTATTTCCGCTTTAAAAAAAGAGGGTTATAACGTGGTGGTAAACTAACTTATGAAAGCTCAAAAAATTGACTATTTAGCTCAAAATAAAACGCCTCTTAATGCAATAAATATTACCAGCCCATTTACAGGTAAAGTAATTGAACTGAAAGAGCACCCAGAACCTTTTTTTCGTTTTGGCACTCTGGGCCCTGGTATTATGGTGCAACTAACAAGTCATAAAATTTTAGCACCGTTTGATGGAACTTTGTTACAAGTAAAAAATGCAGGTACTGAGTTTATTCTACAAGCTAATAATGGTCTAAAAGCCTTGATTAACTTAACTATTTTTGATTCGCAATCAATTACGCATACCCATATTGCGCAACTCAATGGTAGCAAAATATGCAAAGGTCAACGCCTTGCTTATTTTGATTTACGAGAACTTGATACTCCAATGCTTGCTAGTTTAATTTTACTAAACGGCCATAACCTTGGCACATTTCATTACTCGCATTCGCATGTAAATGCGGGTGAAGACACACTATTAACTATTATTAAGAAGAACTAGATTTATGATCACTCTATACGGCATTAGCAACTGCGATACGATAAAAAAAGCTAAAAAATATTTAACCGATAACAACATCGAATTTACGTTTCATGACTACCGCAAAGATGGCGTAAATGAGCAAATGGTGAGTGAATTTGCAGACAAGCTCGATTGGGAACAACTCGTTAATAAACGTGGAACAACTTATCGCGCATTAACTGATGAGCAAAAACAGAGTCTAACTAAAGAAAGTGCTATCCCATTGTTGGTTGAACAACCTGCCATGATCAAACGTCCAGTACTGGTAAACAATGGCAGTTACCATTTAGGTTTTAAAGCAGCCCAATACGACGAGATTTTTAAATAATGACTAATGACGTAATTCAACTCGCCCAAGCGCTAATCCAACGTGAATCGGTAACGCCCGAAGATGCTGGCTGCCAACAGATGATGAATGATCGCCTTGCTACGGTTGGTTTTAATATAGAATCATTATTTTTTACCGACACACTTAATACTTGGGCTCGAAAAGGCACACAATCGCCGCACTTTTGTTTTGCTGGTCACACCGACGTTGTACCAACAGGCCCTGAAAAAAATTGGCAACACCCACCGTTTTCAGGATTAATAAAAGACGGCCTACTGCACGGGCGTGGCGCTGCCGATATGAAAGGCTCATTAGCCGCAATGCTTGTAGCAACCGAACGTTTTGTTACTAAACATCCAGATCATAAAGGCTCTATTTCTTTTTTAATCACTTCTGACGAAGAAGGACCGTTTATAAACGGCACAACACGTGTAATAGATACACTAGAAGCCCGTGGTGAAAAAATAGATATGTGCCTAGTAGGCGAACCCTCATCACGAGATGTATTAGGCGATGTTGTTAAAAATGGCCGAAGAGGCTCACTTACCGCTTACCTAACGGTTAAAGGCGTACAAGGTCATGTTGCCTACCCACATTTAGCACAAAATCCAATTCATCTAGCAACGCCTGCACTTACTGAGCTTAGCCAAACGGTGTGGGATAACGGAAATGAGTACTTCCCAGCAACTAGCTTTCAAATTTCGAATATTAATGGCGGCACAGGTGCTGGTAACGTGATCCCGGGTGAACTAGAAGTACAGTTTAACTTTAGATTTAGCACGCAAGTAACACATGAGCAATTACAACAGCGTGTAAATGACATTCTACAAAAGCATAACTTAAATTATGAATTAAGCTGGATAGTAAATGGCTTACCTTTTATTACCGAGCACGGCCCGCTTGTTGATGCCACAGTTAAAGCGATTAAATCAGTAACCGGTTTAACCACGAATCTAGAAACTACCGGAGGCACATCTGACGGTCGCTTTATTGCGCAAACAGGTGCTAAAGTAATTGAACTTGGTCCACGTAACGCCACTATTCATAAAGTAGATGAATGCGTAAGTACCGATGATTTAATAGCCCTTACCGACATTTACGAGCAAATACTAGAGCAACTTTTAGCATAATGGATGTCACTCAACCAACACCAATAATGTGTATCACGGGGCAAAGTGATACACATTTAACTGATATACAAAATCATCGCTTGCACAGCGCTATTATCAGCGACTTTTTAGCGCTGCAAAGTGCAGCACAAAAAGCGGGATTTGAGCTTACTATTGCCTCAAGTTTTCGCGACTTTAATCGCCAATCAATTATTTGGAATAATAAGTTTTTAGGTATTCGACCTGTTTATAATAAACAGCAAAAGGTTGTAGATTTAACTAAATTAAATGATGTAGATAAATGCATAGCAATAATGCTCTACTCTGCATTACCTGGGGCCAGCAGGCACCATTTAGGCACCGATTTAGACGTGTTTGATAAAGCTGCGGTAAGTGATGATTATAAACTACAGCTAACACCTGATGAATACCTGCAAAGTGGGCCGTTTGCGCCTTTAAGTAATTGGCTTGATACTAACTTAGATAAATTTGGCTTTTATCGCCCTTACCAGCATGATTTAGGTGGTGTCGCACCTGAGCTTTGGCATATAAGCCATATTAAGCAATCGCAATTATTAGTGAATAAGCTTAGCGAGCAAGTACTTTTTGAATGCATAAAAAACAGTGAACTACAGGGTAAGCAGGCAATACTTGATAACTTACCCGCTATTTATACACGCTTTGTAACGAACGTTAGTCCCCCTTAAAAAAAGGTTAACTTAAATAATATTAAACCTTCTTTTTATTTAAAATAAATACCAGTACAGCGCCTAATATTAATGAGCTTGCTATTACAAACTCCATTGTTACCTGCTCTGATAAAAACAAGACCCCGGCCACGGCTGCAAGTACAGGTACACAAAGCTGCACAACAGCAGCTTGGGTACTTTTAAGCAGTGGCATAGCCACATACCAAACACTGTAACCAATTCCAGAAGCTATCGCACCCGAGGCACATGCAAGCAAAACCCCTTCAATACTCATATTTTTTAAATAACTCATACCAACAAGTAATAAAACAGGGATAGCCACTAAGCTTCTTATAAAGTTAAACCCTGTAGTACGCAGTGGCGATACGCACACTTTACCGCGAATACTGTAAATACCCCATGCCACACCACTGAGTGCCATAAGTGATGCACCTAATAATGACGGTACAGCAGCAGATGGCAGCATTAAATATACAAACCCACCTAGCGCCACTATAAACGCGCACCACTGAAGCACACTCAACTGCTCTTTTTGATATATACCCCAGCCAATCATAGTGAGTTGCACGGCTGAAAACAAAATCAGTGCACCGGTGCCTGTATCTAGCTCTACGTATGCAATCGAAAAACAAAGTGCATAAACTAAAAGGCTTATACTGCTTCGCCAGCTTCCTTTATCACTTAAAATAGCGGGGTTAAATGTGCCTTTTCGTTTTAAATTATGAGTATAAATAGTCATTATAATGCCCAAACACGCAGCACCACTGAGTAAGCGAATAACTGTAAAGTTCCAAGCATCTATATAGCCTTCGGCTAAAGCCATTCTGCAAAAAAGAGAATTTGCAGCAAACGCAATTAAAGCAATGATTGTGTACAACGTAGCTTTCAAAAAAATTCCTTAGCAATAAAAACAAATTACAACGTTATTTCAATTAATTAACCTACTAAGCTAAAAACATTGTCATAAGCGCCTATAAAACCGCTTACTGAGCAGCACATTTAAACAGGATTGTTATAACTGTGCAAAGGGAGTATTTAGTTTTAATAAATTAGATCATTTATACTAAAATCTTAGCCGCATTTGCAAAATACGGTGTCTACAACACAAGATACCCTTTTAGTATTTTTCGTATACGACTTAGTGAATAGCAATTACTTCATTTAAAAAATTCATTTATCATTACGCTTTAGAGATCATTGTATTCAATAAGACCAATAAAGTACCTTAAGCATTTCAATATTGTTACCCAACAAGAAAATTCACACTTTGTTCACCAATGTCATTTTATATTTCTTTATTAGCAGGCAGTTTTACTCTACGATTTTTTACAATATTTCACACATTTAGCTAAAAATAATATGTTAATGTATACAGGTGAATTGAGAGGAGTGCGCAGTGCGCCTAAGTATAATTTTAAGCTTTTGTTGTATTTTAAGTGGGTGTAGCACAATGGGCTTTAATGACCTATTTAATGACTATGCCACGCAAATGACACCAATAAGAAATGCGATCGAGAAAAACAATATCGAAGAAGCGCAATCCCTTATTGCCAATAATAGCACCATGCACAGCAGCTACTTACTCAACCAACTTGAGCAAGCTCGCTTAAACGACTTAGCCAATACGCCACAAGAGGCACAAAGTAAATTTGAGAACGTGTATACGCAAATGCAAAAAAAACGCGAAGCCGCCAAAATACAAGTAAGTGCGGGGCTTGAGCAAAGCAATGCGTTATTTACTAACGACTCAGCAATTACTTATGTACCACCGGCTTACGAAATGAGTATGCTTCATAGTTATAAAGCACTTAACTACGTGTATAAAAATGATGTAGAAGGCGCTTTAGTCGAAATTCGCCGTGCTAATAAAGTACAAGTTGATGCACTAAGCGAAAATAAAACAGATGGCGACTCAACAGTTAAGGAAGCGCAGCAGCACTACCCTAGCATGGGCAATGTAACCAGAGATGTAAAAAATGGCTTTCAAAATGCCTACACATTTTATTTATCTGCTTTGCTTTATCAAAGTGCTAAACAGTATGACGATGCTTATATTGATTATAAAAAAGCACTGGCTATACAACCTAACAATATTTATTTACAGCAGGACGTAATGCGCCTTGCTAAAAAACAAGGGTTTGACCAAGACCTAAGTGAATTTAAAAAACGTTTTAGTGATGCACCCACAATTTCTGCAACGCAAGGCGAAGTAATTGTTTTATTTGAACAAGGCTTAGTACCAAAACAAGATGAATTTAAACTGCGCTTACCAATTTATTCATCACGCGGCGATGCACGCTTTTACAGCCTTGCAATGCCAGTGTATAAAGATAATGCCTATGTGCGCCGCCTTAATAATATAAACATAGATGCACAAAGCATAGAGCTGAGCCCATTAGTACACATTGAAGCACTTGCAGCAAAAACATTAGAAGATCAAATACCTGCAAAAGTAGCTCGCCAAGTACTCAGATTAGTAGCTAAAGAGAAAGTGCGTGCAGAACTTGCTCGCAGTGCCGGTGATGTAGGTAACATACTTGCTAATATTTATAATTTGGCGTCTGAGCAAGCTGATACACGTAGCTGGCTTACACTTCCAAATCAAATAAGTGTTGCAAGGCAAAGCCTAAATACAGGTGAGCATTCTCTGCATATAGGCACACAAGCACCTATAAATTTTACCGTTAGTAAGCAAGGGTTAACGTTAATTTACTTAACCTCCGTTAATAACTACTTTAATTACCACGTAGTTCAACTTTAGGAGCCATCATGAAATACATAGCGCCATTATTAGCAGTCTTAATGCTCAGTGCATGTTCCAGTAAACCGGTTACATCGGGTATTTCCGTTGAACAAAATAAAAATCAGTTTAATGAGCAATTACGTGTAGATAACCTAGAGCTCGGTAAAAAGCTGGCCATTACTGATGTTAAAACACGTCAAACCAACCAGTTAACCGATGTAGTAGTGACACTTTCGAGCCAGTATAAAAAATCACAGTATTTGCAGTATCAATTTAATTGGTTTGATAAAGACGGCTTTGTTATTAAAGGCAATCATTCACCTTGGCAAGCACTCACCTTATTTGGTTTTGCAAAAACACAATTACCGGGCTTAGCACCTAGCTCTGATGCGGTTACCTTTTCTATAGCAGTAAGAGAAGTGTCTACCGAATCACAAGAATTTAAAGATTAAAGGAAACAACCATGATCATCAGTAACAAATTTAAAACAGCATCAACTTACGCTTTAGTTGGCTTGAGCGCTTTAGTACTAAGTGGCTGTGCTAATAAAGCCGTAGTAAGTTATGGCGATGCACAAGCAGTAGAAACAACAGATATTAATTTTGGTTCTACCGACTTACAAAAAGTAGCGAGCCAAATGACCGACTCACTACTCAGCTCACCTGTTGTTGGCACAATGACCGCTAATAAACGCCCTGTAGTATTTGTTGAGCGTATTAAAAATAAAACCAGCGAGCACATTGATACAGAATCAATCACCGATTCAATCTCAACACAAATGCTACGCAGCGGTAAGTTCCGTTTTGTAGATATGACCCGTGTTGAGTCAGTACGTGAGCAATTAACGTTTCAAAATGAAGATGCTCTTGTTAACCCTGCAACAGCCGTTGCATTTGGTAAACAAATTGGTGCGCAATATATGTTATATGGAAACTTATCAAGTATTGTTAAATCAAATGCCGATAAATCAGACGTATACTACAAATTTACAATGCGTTTAATGGATATGGAAAGCGGCCTAGTTGAGTGGGCAGACGAAACTGAAATTCGTAAAACTAAAGAAAAATCAACCTTTGGCTGGTAGCTAATACCAATCTGCTTATATATGGGGTCTATTTAACGTTAAGAAAATTACGCTAGTACTAGGCAAAAATTTTTGTATCTAGTTTTTCTAAATAAAAAATTTTTAACGACGTTATAGCGCAATTTAATTCGTTAAATTGATCAAAGATTTATGCAGGTTGGTATAAAAGGAGCAAGTTATGAAAGCAATTACTGTAATTATGTGCGCTTTACTTACAATAAGCGCGCCTACGTTTGCTAAATACGAGCGCAATAAAGCAGTCCCTGTGCAGCAAGTTTTATTTGGTGACGTAAAATCGGTACGCAATATTACCGAGCAAGAAATCATTCAAGACAAAAACAACGGCTGGAAAACCTTTGGCGGTGCATTACTCGGTGGCGTAGTAGGCAACCAGTTTGGTGGTGGTAGCGGCCGCACAGTAGCAACAATATTAGGTTCGGTAATTGGCGGCAGTGTTGCACATAATAGGCAGCAGCAAAGTCATTATCAGCAAAATCACTTTGTAGAGTTATTAATACAAGTTGAAAATGGCGACCAGTTTATGGTTGTTCAAGATCAGGACCAATCAATGCGTTTTAGCAAAGGCGATAACGTAAGATTAGTGTACTTGAACGACAACACAGTGCGTGTAGATAAAGCGTACTAGGACGTGCTGAACTTTGGTGGTTGAATTTGCAGCAGAATGTTTGGTATTTAGACAAGACAGAGCCTATGAACTGTGGTTGTTCCCTATAAATAGGCGATAACGCAGCATAAATGCCAAACATGCGCTGCCCGAAGGGCTGAGGGATCCCCACTTTATCCAGCGGCCTCTTTTTCGTAATTCAAAATAAAGTTTTTTAAACTTTTTTCTATATAGCTTTGTGTAATACGTCTCTTACATAGCTTTATGACTTGCTTGGCTAAGGTTAAAAATGAAAGAACTCGGCGATTCTTAACGCTATTTGCTTGAAATTTTATATGCCACTTTCTTTTTTCTGCTTCACACCCTATAAACCATAACGCAGTGCTCGCTATTGTGGCTATCAAGCATAATATTCCTATTCTATTTATGCCGGTGCTTTTACTAAAACACCACGAAAAACCATATCTCAAACTTTTGTCATCGCGGAATTTTGCTCTATTTGCATTCTTTTACTATATAAACCAACTACTCGCTTACTCATCATTGTATTGTCTGATGTCGCGAGTAACCATGGCTCTTTAGCTAAGTTTTGATACATTTTTGTATCTTTCGTAAATCTGCTTTTTCCTTTTCTTCCTTTATTTTTTCCATGATATACGTGTAAAAATGCATCGCATGCTGTCGGGCTGGACTGAGTTAGTCGTGCTTGACCTAACGCCTTAGGTATATCGCTGGCACCAGCCCTAAGTTGTTTTAATGTATGCCATTGTGATTGCATGGCTAGTTTACACTTCATTGAGCCTCTTAATCGACCTATCATATGCCAACCAAGTTCGCGTACTTTACTATACCAAGGCGTAAGAAAGCCGCCGTCTGTTACAATATAGACACTAGGATGTCGTCCAAGCACTTCATAAAGTTCATCTAAAAACAGGCTGTTGGTTGCTGGGCTATCAAAATCCTTCTGCTCAACAATCATGTTATAAATCACGATAGAGCGCCCATCCACAAGTAAGCTTGCTCGCAGTAAGTGATAGTCGTGACCACAGGCACCGCTCCAGTCAACGGCAATTGCAAGCATGGGTAAAGAGTCAATAATAGGATGAGCTAATGCTTCATAGATAGCGACCCTTTCATTGTAGAGGTGAGTATTTTTTAAGAAGCGATCAACGCGTTTTATTTTATGTTTTACATCCACAGCGCCAGACAAATTTCTGCCGATTTCAGTTAAGGTAAGTTTATTGCCCGAAATTAATGCATTACTGCAGCTTAGTAATGTTTTTACTCTGGCATTATTGAATGGCGCTAATGCATGTTTAAAGTACTTATGGCAAACTGATGTCTCAGGCATAGCAGTTGTGACTTATGTGGGTTGTGGTGATTTACATAAGATCATAAATTGCTGTGCCTGTCACGTTTTGGGGATTCGTCAGCCCGAAGGGTTCTGCCTAGCGGCAATTAACTCTTTGTTGCGCGGTTTTTACTTAGCCCACTAGGTTACAAACCTCGCGTCGCGATTTAATCGCCCCTAGATTGAACAAATTTCAATCCACAAAGATCAACACGCCCTGTTAATATATTCATGACTAAAGTAAAAAACGAGCCAAATTTGGCTCGTTTTTTAATTATTTTTTAATAACTATACTTGGCGATAGTCTTTAAAAAAGCGCTTCATTTTTAACATCGCATCCGATAAATCATCTTTGCTTGGTAAAAAGACCAACCTAAAATGATCAGGATCTGGCCAATTAAACGCCCTGCCATGCACAAGTAATATTTTTTCGGCTTTGAGCAAATCGTACATCATCTTTTCATCATCTTTGACGTTAAAAAGTGCTGTATCTACTTTGGCAAATGCATAGAGCGCGCCTTTAGGTTTTTTACAACTAATACCTTCAATATCATTTAATCCACGCCATGCAATATCACGCTGCTCATATAAGCGCCCACCCGGGTTTATTAGACTATCAATTGATTGCACGCCGCCAAGTGCTTGTTGAATCGCATACTGCGCAGGTACATTGGCGCACAAACGCATAGATGAAAGTATTTCTAGGCCTTTGCGTAAATCATCCATTACCGAGGTACGACCGCTCAAAACCATCCACCCCATTCTCAGCCCCGCTGCACGGTATGTTTTTGCTAAACCATTAAAAGTAATAATAGGCACATCGTCGCAAAGTGAGCCGATTGAAGTATGCGTTATACCATCGTATAAAATCTTTTCGTAAATCTCATCGCTCAATAACAGCAGTTTATGTTCACGCGCTATATCAATTAATTGCATTAACAAATCATCACTGTAAACCGCACCAGTAGGATTATTAGGATTAATTAATACCAGAGCTTTAGTTTTAGACGTGATTTTACTTTTTATATCTGCAATGTCCGGAAACCAATCTTGCTCTTCATCACATAAATAATGCACGGGATTACCACCCGATAACGTGACCGAAGCAGTCCAAAGTGGATAATCTGGAGCAGGAATAAGCACTTCGTCGCCATTATTTAATAGTGCTTGGGTGATCATCTGAATAAGTTCGCTTACGCCATTACCAATATAAATGTTATCTACATCTAAATTATGTAATCCACGTTGTTGATAGTGTTGATAAATAGCCACGCGGGCAGAATAGAGGCCTTTAGAGTCACAGTAACCTTGGGCTGAATATAAGTTGCGGATAATATCTCGGTGCATATCTTCTGGCATATCAAAACCAAAAGCAGCCGGATTACCTATATTCAATTTTAATACTTTTTGACCTTCGTCTTCCATTTTTTTAGCTTGCGCTAAAACCGGCCCACGAATGTCATAACATACACCTTCTAATTTGTGACTCTTTTTAATATCAGACATTTTTACCTCGACTAGTGAATCTTTAGACTAACCTAGTAAAGGCGTAAAATGCCAGCCTATTTAAACGCTTAATACTGAAATAAATTCACGTTTCAGTTTCAATAATTAACGAGATGCTAACCATTCATTTAGCTTAGCTTGAGAGCCTGTTACTTGAGCCATTAAGCTATTAGATGCGTCGATGGCTTCAGCTAAGTTATCTAGGTTTAAATTTTGTTCAATAACGCGAGATACTTCAGCAAGGCTTGAAGCACCAAACTGCGCAGCGTTAGATTTTAAGCTATGAGAATGACGAATCGCCGCTTCTCTGTCTTTTCCAATGGTTGCTAAAACTTCAGAGCCTAAACGCTCAAACTCCGAGCAGCAAAAATCAAGTGTATCAGCAAACTGCTCACCCAATAACGATTCCATACTCTCTAATGCTGATGTATCAATATTTATTTCTGTCATATTTTAAGCCCTTAAAACAATCCATGTAAATTACAGTTTAATAGTACTACTTTATATTGATGCGTAAAAAAAACCAACTTAATTACCTTATAAATGTATAATTGTGAGGATCATACTGGCAACAAAAAGTTTATTAAATGGCACGCACACTTTGTAATCATTGTAACTTTGCACTTAACACCTGTATTTGCAGCGCAATTACAAATATAAACAACAAAGTTAAGGTTATTATTCTACAGCACCCAAGCGAAGAAAAAATAGCAAAAAATACCGCTAAACTACTCAATTTGTGTCTAACTGATTGCCAAATAGTCAAAGGCGAAAATAATGACGACTTTTCTATTCTTAAATCACTGCCAGTAAGCTCAACTGTTTTGCTCTACCCTAACGAACACGCTGTAAATTTAGACGATAGCGCTGAGCAATCTAATATAAAAAACATCACCCATTTAATCGTGGTTGATGGTACATGGAAAAAAGCCTACAAAATTTTGCAGCTCACCACATTGCTAAATCAATTCAAAACGGTCAGTTTTAAACAGTTACCTAAAAATCGTTATGCTATTCGTAAAGCCCCTAGGGCCGACAGCCTATCCACACTTGAAGCCGTAGCGCATAGTTTGTTTTTAATAGAGCAGTTAAGCCCTACCCCACTTTATAATGTGCTTGATGAATTAATACAAAAACAAACCCAACACATGCCCGAGCACGTAAAAGCACGTTACTTAGATTAAATTCGTACTATATGAAACTTGCAATGCGTAACTACCCTAACAGGCTAAAACGTGGCTTTACTCGCCAAGGCCCCGACTATCGCTTTGACGACCAAGTCGACTTTAGCGATATAAGAGATACCTTTGGCTTTAGATCAATGGTCGTCGGTAAATGGGTAACTAAAGAAGAGCGCTACATTAGCGCTAATTTAATTTACGATGCACTGGCCGACCTTGCACAAATACTGCATTTACCGCCCAAAGCTATTGGCCTGCGCGGGAAGCTTAATTTTGCATTTGGTCATGGCGGTCAAAAAAGTGTACAAGCGCATTATAATGCAGCTTCTCAAACGCTTGCCCTTGCAAAAAATGCAGGCGGTGGTGCACTTGCTCACGAATGGTTTCATGCGTTTGACCATCATATAAGCGAGCATTTATTTGCAGCAAAACCACGATTTGGTTTTGCCTCAAAATTATGGCTTTCAAACACACCTAATTTATCGCACCCACTTAATAATGCTTTGAACAGTTTTTATAAACATGTATTTTTAGATGAGCACGGCGTTGATGCTAATAACTTTGTACAAACATGCATAGAACACGATAAAGCTCACAATATGAATTATATGAGTATGCCAGAGGAGCTTGCCGCACGTTGTTTTGAAGCCTGTATTGAGCAGCATTCAAATATAAAAAATAGCTTTTTAGTGGGGGGCTTACAAAGTAGTAATTTAATATACCCAGATATTGGGCATATTAATAAAGCAAATGAAGCGCTTAACCAGTATTTTGAATTACTGGGCTATGCGCTTCATAAAATAGACGAGTAATGTCTATATTTGGTGATTACTTATCGTCACTAATACGACTTGCTACTGCACTGTTTTGATCTTTATATTTTGCATCTTTACGGATGTTGTATGGGTTTTCACACGGGCCCGATAGCATTTCAAAGCTCATAGCCCCAATTTTCATCAGTGGACGAAGCGCCAGTGGTAATTTGCCTGAGTTGTAAAACTCTAAAACAATATTACCGCTCCAGCCTGGATCTATTCGGTGCGCTGTTACATGCACCATTAAACCTAAACGCGCAAGCGATGAGCGTCCATCTAACCAGCCGACTATGTCTGCTGGCAGAGTTACTTTTTCGTGTGTTATAGCAAGTGCAAGTTCACCTGGGTGTAAAAAGAATGCTTCACCTTCATCAAGCACTATTTCTTCACTCATGATTGATTCCATAGCTTTATTTAGCTGATCTTTTGGACCGCTTAAATCGACGTATGCCGCGTTGTGTGCATTAAAAGTTCTGAATTTATTACCTAATCGCAAATCGGCAGTTACACCTGAAATCATGTCACTTGTTGGCGCAGGCTCAATAACAATGCGACCATCGCTTAGGTATTTATTAATATGTGTGTCTGAAAGTCTCATTATTTATTAATCTTCTGTAATCACAATTTCAATTGCATTGTGATGCTGTTGATAATAGAGCGTGCTGGCTATAAGCCTCGCTGCTGCGCTGTATGTTTTGCTTATCGCCGCGTCGTTATCGTTGGCAATAAGTTTTCCTTGCTCAGAATACTCACGTATATCTATTGCAAGAGGAATATGGCTAAGTACGGGTACACCGTGCTTGTGCGCCAGCTTTTGTGCACCGTCTTTACCAAATACGTGATTAGCTTCACCGCAGTGGCTGCAAATGTAATGGCTCATGTTTTCTATTAAGCCCAGCACCGGCACGTTTACTTTATTAAACATGGCAATGCCTTTTTGCGCATCGGCAAGGGCTAAGTCTTGCGGTGTAGTGACAATAACAGTGCCGCTCGCTGGTACTTTTTGGCTCATTGTAAGTTGAATATCACCGGTGCCCGGTGGCATATCTACAATTAAGTAGTCAAGCTCGCCCCAATCAGTCTCGTTTAGCAATTGGCTAAGTGCGCCTGACGCCATTGGCCCGCGCCAAACGGTGGCATCATCGCTTGGCACTAAAAAGCCAATTGACTGCGCTTTAATGCCGTTTGCATCAAAAGGCTGTAGCTGTTTGTTATCTTTAGTGACGGGCTCTGCGCCCACCAAGCCTAAAAGCATTGGAATAGATGGGCCATAAATATCAGCATCTAAAATACCCACCTTTGCGCCTTCGTTTTTAAGGGCGCCCGCCAAGTTAACAGCAGTAGTCGACTTACCTACTCCGCCTTTGCCTGAGGCAATAAGCACAATATGTTTAATCGCCTTAAACTTAGCTGCCTCTTTAATGATAACCTTGGCGCTAATTGTTACAGACACATTTAAGCTTTCACTAACGTGTTGCTCAACTAAAGGCATTTCTGATTGCCCAGCAAATGGCAGGGTTAATTTAATGTGTAGTGATTTATCGTCATTTTGAGTAATAGTATCAATGAAGCTTTCGTCAATACCGACGGCAAAAGCCGCACTACGATATGCCGCTAAGGCAGTAATAATCGGTTGTTTTTGCACCGATTTAGAAGAGAATAGTTTCGACAGTCCAAACATAGCAATTAAATAGCGTTTCTTTGATGAAAAGTGCCACGGAATTATGTAACATTCAGGGCATTAACACCAGTCAATTAATAAAAATCCATAAGCTGTGCGCACTCTAAGCAGATAGCTTGTAGATAAATTAATGATAATTGCCGTTTGTATAATAAAAACGGCGTTTTATCCTCAATTCGGAATGATTATGACGCAGCGAAAGATCCTGATTACCAGCGCATTACCTTATGCAAATGGCCCTACTCACTTAGGTCATTTATTGGAATATATTCAAACTGATATTTGGTCACGTTTTCAAAAACTACAGGGCCACGAAGCTTATTATGTTTGCGCAGACGATGCCCACGGCACGCCAATTATGCTTAATGCGCAAAAGCAAGGGATCACGCCTGAAGAAATGGTAAAACAAGTGAGCATAGAGCGCCAACGCGACTTCGCTGACTTTAATATCAAATTTGATAACTACCACAGCACGCATAGCCAAGAAAACAAAGAATTAAGCGAACTTATTTATAACCGCCTAAACGATGCCGGTCATATTAAAAAGCACACTATTTCGCAATTATTCGATCCAGAAAAAGGTATTTTCTTACCCGATCGTTTTGTAACTGGTACTTGCCCAACGTGTAAATCTGAAAACCAAAACGGCGACAGTTGTGATTCGTGTGGTGCTACATACAGCCCTACCGAACTCATTAATCCGCGTTCTGTAATGTCAGGTGCAGAGCCTGTACTTAAAGATTCTGAACATTACTTTTTTGACCTGCCAGCATTTGAAGGCATGCTAAAAGAGTGGTTACACTCGGGCACTATTCAACAAGAAATGGCTAACAAGCTAGACGAATGGTTTACCGATGGCCTGCAGCAGTGGGATATTAGCCGTGATGCGCCTTACTTTGGTTTTGAAATTCCAAATGCACCGGGCAAATATTTTTACGTTTGGTTAGATGCACCTATTGGTTACATGGCGAGCTTTAAAAACCTATGTGATAAAAAAGGCATCAACTTTGATGAGTTTTGGGCTGAAGGTTCAGACGCTGAGCTTTATCACTTTATTGGTAAAGACATCATTTATTTCCACAGCTTATTTTGGCCAGCAATGTTAGAAGGCGCTAATTTTAGAAAGCCAACTAACGTATTCGCTCATGGTTTTGTTACTGTAAATGGCGAAAAAATGTCTAAATCAAAGGGTACGTTTATTAAAGCGCGTACTTATTTAGATAACTTAAACCCAGAGTACTTACGTTACTACTACGCAGCAAAATTAAGCAGCGGTATTGTTGACCTTGATTTAAACCTAGAAGACTTTGCACAGCGCGTAAATTCAGACCTAGTAGGTAAAGTGGTAAACATAGCGAGCCGTTGTGCTGGCTTTATTACTAAAAAGTTTGATGGCAAGCTAAGCAACACTATTATGCAACCAGAGCTGTTAGCAGAGTTTCAAGCGGCTGCACCTAGCATTACAACACACTATGAGAACCGCGATTACAGCCGCGCAATTCGCGAAATAATGGCGCTTGCCGACAAAGCAAACCAATTTATTGATGGCGCAGCACCTTGGGTATTAATTAAAGACGAAACTAAGCAACAAGAAGCACACGAAGTGTGTTCTCTTGGTCTTAACTTGTTCCGCGTTTTAATTACTTACTTAAAACCAGTGCTACCAGAAATGGCCGACAACGTACAAGCATTTTTAAATGACGACCTTGCATGGGACGGCGTTCAAAATGCTCTCGTAAGCCACCCTATCAATAAATTTAAACCGTTAATGCAGCGTGTTGAAATGGATAAAGTAAATAAAATGGTTGAAGAATCTAAAGAAAGCTTAGCGCCAAAAGTAACTATTGACCCTAACAGCCCACTTGCAAAAGAGCCGATTAGCGACGAAATAGAATTTGATGACTTTGCAAAAGTAGACTTACGCGTAGCTAAAATTGCTAAAGCAGAGCACGTAGAAGGCGCTGATAAACTACTTAAGCTAACACTTGATTTAGGCGGCGAAACTCGCCAAGTGTTTGCAGGTATTAAATCAGCTTACGCACCAGAGGATCTCGAAGGTAAGTTAACCGTTATGGTCGCTAACCTTAAGCCTCGTAAAATGCGCTTTGGTATGTCTGAGGGCATGGTATTAGCAGCAGGTCCTGGCGGAAAAGAAATTTATATTCTTAACCCAGATGACGGCTCAGAGCCTGGTATGCGCGTAATGTAATATTACTCATACAATAAAAACCGCTGATACATCAGCGGTTTTTTTATGGGCAAAAGCAATGTTTAGTCGTATATTCAATACGAATGCCTCTGTATCAAATAAAGTGAATTGTAATTATGACCCAAATTTTAGATGCCAACAGAATAAAAGTAAGTAGCCAAATAAAACAACACAAATTAGTCGCCATACTGCGCTTAAAGCAACAAGGTGATGTAGCACCATTAATTGATTGTTTAGTTAATGCGGGCATAAACGCACTCGAGATCACGTCAAATACACCGGGCTTTGAGCAAGAAATAGCAAAAGCTCGTGCAGCTCATAAAAACGCACTTATTGGTGCAGGCACAATAATTAACACCACCCTTGCTCAGCAAGCAATTGATGCAGGCGCGCAGTTTATTGTAACGCCAAATACCAACAAATCGGTTGTCGAACTTGCCCACCAGCACGGGTTACCAGTATTAATGGGTGCGCTAACACCTACCGATGTAGCAAATGCAATTGAATATAAGGCAGATATTATTAAGGTATTTCCTGCGGGCAGTATGGGCGTTGGTTACTTTAAAGCATTAACAGGTCCATTTTCAGAAGCACAATTAATACCTGTTGGTGGTGTGAATTTAGATAATTTATCACAATGGTTTGAAGCAGGTGCTTGTGGCGCGGCAGTAAGTGGCGATTTTTGTAAGGTATTAAATACCGAACAAGAGCGTAGCCACCTTACCAAGCTTGTAAAAAACTATATAAGTAAACTGCCTAAATAGGCAGTTTATTTTATTTATAAAATAGCCAAATGTGTGCTCATAAAATTTGATTGGGCGCTATACAAAATTAATTACTACTAATTAATTCAGCTTTTTCAATACGCGATCTTTTCTTGGTAGGTAATAATTATCGTAATCAAGTGACACTATAACGCGCTCTGCTTTTCCTAATAACTCGTTACGCGGAATTAAACCTATTACACGCGAGTCAGCGCTATTGTCGCGGTTATCGCCCATTGCTAAGTAATAATCATCAGGAATTGTAATTGCATCAAACCCCGATAAACGTGAAGGAATATTTGCCACTCTTATCGAATGCTCTAATCCGTTTAAATCTTCAATTTTATCAAGCGAGTCTATGTTGCTTCGCTGATCTGCATAATTAAGTTTTTTACCATTAATAATGAGCTCATTATTTTCAAGCGCAACGGTGTCTCCTGGCACACCAATTACACGTTTAATTAAACGGTTATCGGCAGCTTGTGAGTCAAAAACAATAATATCACCAGCTTGTGGATCCGCTAATTTAAGTAATTTTATGTGCGTAAATGGGACGCGAATATCGTAGGCCATTTTATCGGTAAGTATTCTGTCACCTTCTTGAATGGTCGGTTTCATTGAGCCTGTTGGCACTTCGTACCAATCGGCAACAGCGCTTCTAAATACGCTCATCAGTGCAATAAATACGATAAGAGAGCGGTTATTTTTCCAAAACTTATAAACTAATTTCATGCCTATTCCCTTCAATTGAACAAGTCTTTAATTGAGTAACTATTTATATGACTTTGCTAATTAGCTGCAGTTCAATCAATGATGTAACAAAACATGTTGACTACTAATTTTAATTGATCGATTAAATTTAGAGCGTCGTAACATTTAACGAAACCAACGGGTATTAACTTAAAGGAAAATAAAATGTTTAAGAAAATTACTACTGCATTATTGTTTACAACTGCAAGCCTTGGATTTACTACAATGGCTTATGCTGATCATCATGGTATGAAAAAAGACGTTGTTGAAGTAGCCGTTGAAAATGGTTCGTTCACTACTCTTGTTGCTGCTGTTAAAGCCGCAGGTTTAGTTGAAACACTGCAAGGTAAAGGACCGTTTACTATTTTTGCACCAACAGATGCTGCATTTTCTAAATTACCTGAAGGCACTGTTGAAATGCTACTCAAGCCTGAAAACAAAGACAAGCTAACGGCGGTATTAACTTATCACGTAGTGTCTGGAAAAGTGATGGCAGCCGACGTAATGAAGGTAGATAGTGCGAAAACACTACAAGGCCAATCAGTTATGGTTAAAGCCGACAGCATGGGCGTAATGATAAATGACGCTAAAGTTGTAAAAGCTGATGTAAAAGCAAGCAACGGCGTAATTCATGTTATCGACACCGTACTACTTCCAAAAGAGTAGTCATAAAAGAATAAGCCAAATAAAAAAGCATAAGTAAATACTTATGCTCTTTTATTTATTTTTGTTTCATCACATAAAAAATTATTGATTTAGTTTTTCTTTCGCTTCTTTTACTTTTTCAAAATCTAAACCAAGTTCATCAGTCGCTTCTTTAATAAGGTGCGGTTGAGTCATTACGACTGCCATTAGTTGCTGTAGTTTTTCTGGCGGAATACCAAGCTCTTGAACAAGCGCCATTGCCATCATTGGGTTTTGAGTAAACGCTTCAAACAATGCTTTTACTTTTTCGTCGCTTACATTGTGCTCTTTAAGTATTGCTAGTATTGGATTCATTATTAAACCTTAAGTGTTTTTTATAGGGCTTAGTATATGGGCTAAACCCTAAAATTAAAGAGTTACTCTACAAGTAAAACAACTTTACCAGCATTTTCATTACGCTCTAAAATAGCATGAGCTTCGTTTGCGTCACTCCAAGGCAATGTTTTATACAGGTTAAAGTCGTACTTTTTAGTGGCAATATCATTGTAAAAACGCGCTACAAAGTCGTCGCGCACCTGGCGTTTAAACTCAATACTACGATTTCTAAGCGTTGAGGCATGAAACGAAATACGTTTGCGTAAAAGCGCGGCAAAATCAACTTCTGCAAAACGTCCATCTAAAAATGCAAGCATTACAATTTGGCAATCCATCGCTGCAATAGCGGCATTTTTATTTAAGTAACTCCCCGAAACAGGATCTACAATTGCATTTGCTGTTAACTCATTTGCTTTCATATATTCTACAAAGTCGGTGGTTTTGTAGTTAATTGCATGATCGGCACCGAGTTCTTTTGCGTGTTGGCATTTGTCATCCGTACCGGCAGTAATAACTACGATAGCACCTGCGCTTTTAGCCATTTGAATTGCGGCACCGCCTACACCACTAGCACCTGCATGAATGAGCGCTGTTTGCCCTTTTTGTAATTTACCAAGCTCAAATAATGCGCCAAATGCTGTTAAATACACTTCGCTTATTGCAGCACCTTCAGCCATTGTCACATCATCGGGTAATTCCATAAGCTGCTTTGCATCAACGGCTACATATTCACTGTAAGCGCCACCAGAACACAAAGCAAAAACACGTTTATTAAGCCAAACTCTATCAACTTTACCACCAATATCGCTAACAACACCGGCACATTCTAAACCTAAAATAGGGCTATCTCCCGCAGGGGCCGGGTATTTACCTTGGCGCTGCATACTGTCTGCACGGTTTACACCTATTGCTGCAACTTTAACAAGTACTTCATGGCTCTTTAAAACCGGTTTTTCGGTTTCACTAAATGCAAGATTACCATCTTCATGAGAAATATATTTCATTGTTGCTCCAAGTTTAAAAACTGTAATAACATATAGATGGGGATGAACACAGATTCAAACAACCTCAAAAGCGCCAACTTTGTTTGTAAGGATAAACATCGGGTAGATAACCATTGTGTACTTGTTGCTGACAACTCTGCCAAAACGTCGCTAAAAACAAGTTACTGTGCTCATTATTAAAATAATTAAACGCAATCTCGTTGGCGCTAAAAAACACCTTAAATTGGCTCGGAAATATATCGTTTTCAGCTATATCAAAATACGAGTTACTACTTAGCTCTTCAAGTGCATTTTGGGTTTGTGGCACCTCTCTAAAGTTGCAATCGGTTAGTGGGCAAATTTCGTCAAAGTCGTAAAACACCACTCGCCCCCATCGCGTTACGCCAAAGTTTTTCATTAGCATGTCGCCCGGAAATATATTAGCACCGGCTAATTCTTTAATTGCTTTACCGTAATCATGCATAACTCTCTCTAAGGTTTTGTTATCGCATTGGGTAATATATAAATTAAGCGGGGTCATTTTACGCTCAACATAAACGTGCTTTAAAATAAGTGCCTTGCCAGATATAACCATGCTGCTACCAATTTGGCTTTTCATCTGCTCAAGCAGCTCGTCGCTAAAACGGCTTAAATCAAACGCTAAATATCTAAATTCGTGTGTGTCTACCAAACGACCAACCCTATCGGCTTGTTTTACAAAGTTATACTTTTCTTTCACTTGTGCTTTGGTGGCTGTTTTTGGCGCACTAAATTTGTCTTTAATTACTTTATAAACGTAATCTAGCCCTTCAATAGTAAATACCAGCATTACCATACCCGGCGTCCCTGGTGCTGTAACATACTTGAAGTTGGCTGGGCTATTTTTAGTCGTATCAACCTTGTGCCGATAAAACTCAGTTTTGGCGTGCTTTATAAAACCAATGGCGTTAAATAACTCAAAGCGTTGTTTATGTGGCATTAACACACTTAAGTAATCTACATAACGAGCGGGCTTATCGGTATCAACCATAAAATAGGTGCGTGCAAAACCAAATAATAAACTTAATTGATCGGCGCCCATCATTACAGCATCAAGCTTTAATCCCTCATCGGTATTTAAAATAGCGATAGCAAAAGGCATATTGTCGCCATTTTTAGCAATGCAGCGCCCAATTAAATAACAGGCTTTGTTTCTAAAAAATAATGAGTTGGCGTATTCAATATACCCATCGTTTAAATTTATAAGTTCGTACACCTGTTTGCATTGCTGCTTAGCGCCTTGCATTAACGTACTTTGTAATGTGGCTACATCGCGTTCTAAATGACTAAACGGCACTCTAAATACTTGATTAGTGATAAGCGTTTTAACGGCGTTATTAAACCCATTATGTAGCGATACCCTGCTCACTAAGCTTTCATAAGAGCGCGGCTCACTACGATACTTTGCTTTTAATACAAACAAATGCACAGTACGAATTTTTTTATCGTCCCAAATTGCGCCAAACGTTGAGTTAAAAAAGGTATGCGCAATAGGTTTATTTTCGTGATTTTCTACCATATCGCCGTAAATATTTTTAGCTAACTGCCACGTTTGCGGGCAAGTAAGTTCAGCATAAGCAATAACTCTGACGGCTTCACTCACGTTTTTAACTTCGCGCTCATACACCTGTAAACGTTCACGCATAGCACTTTGTACACTGTGATACTGTCGTTGTTCAAAACGGCTTTGTGCACCCAGTGTAATATTTAAAAATTGCGAAAACATCGCCTCAAATCCAGCAAAAACAGATCGTGCAAGCTTACTGGCTACAACGTGTTGTAGCGCATTATTAGATTGATTTGTTAGCTTATTTTGCATAAATACAGCACTTATATTGATGCCAGTTATGGCGGTTATTTTTTATTAATGGTTTACACCTTAGCAAGCAGGCTTTAATTTAGATAATTAATAAAGCATATAAATAAAATTGATTCTATGAATATAAGAAATGTCGATCTTAACCTTCTCGTTTATTTAAATGTGTTAATAGATGAAAAAAGTGTGTCAAAAGCTGCAAATAAACTTGCTCTTACGCAACCGGCTATGAGTAATGCGCTAAAACGTTTGCGCGATTTATTTGACGACCCGCTACTTGTGCGTGCCGCAGGCTCTATGACGCCAACGGCAAAGGCACTTGCATTAAAGCCTGAAGTTGAGGCCCTATTAAAAATGGCTGAAGCTATTACGCAGCCTAGTGAGCAGTTTAACCCTACAACCGCTGAAGTTACGTTTAGAATAATGGCAAACGACTATATAGAGTCGACCTTAATAGCCCCTTTTATAACGGCGCAGCTTAGTAAAAACCCCGGTATTAATTTTGATGTATTGAGCCCAAGCGACGTAAACCTACAAGATATGGAAAAAGGCACTATTGATTTAGCTATAAACCGCTTTAACGGTCTCCCTCGCTCGTTTCATCAGGCCAGTGTTTGGCGCGATAACTACTGTTGTTTAACGCATCCTAAAAATACATTTTTACAACATTCAGGGTTAGACGACTACTTACAAAAAGAACATATTTGGGTAAACCGTGCAGGCTGGGGACCAGAGGCCGCTGTTACTAATAAATCAGGTAAGCAAAAATTAGGCTGGGTAGACGAAGCCCTTTGGCAACTAGAACAAACCCGTAAAATACGTGTTTTTACTCGCCACTACATGGTCGCAAGCCTGCTTTGCCAATCAGAGCAACTTATTGCCACCCTACCGCGCAGGCAAGCTAAGTTATTAACTTCTCATACTGATTTAGTAATCAGCCCGGTGCCATTTCAAATAGTCCCTATTGAGGTAAAAATGATATGGAGCCCGCTACTACACCACGCGCCTGCACACCAATGGTTAAGGCGTGAATTATTAGCGTTTGCTAAAACGATTGCAGATAGATAAATTAAATACAGATATGCTGTGTTATAAGTTTCAAACAAGCTCGGTTTTATACAATAACTTCAAATGGAGTACAAATGGATAGTGCATCAATAATTGCGTGGAGTGTTTTGTTTGGCGGCATAGGTATTGGCTACCTTACTTACGGGCGAAGAAAAAAAGCCGTAGTACCACTTTGTATTGGTTTATCGTTATTGGTGTTTCCGTACTTTATGACCAGTGTTAGCATGCTACTGATTATAGGCGCTATTTTAGCTGTCTCTTGATCACAAGTCTGACTCAAGAGATTTTGCTAAATCGTAGCCTTCCAGGATGGCTTGTAACTTAAGCCATCCTTGCCATAACACTTTCACAGATGCACGCCCTGTGCGCTTGGTATCTTTCCAGCCTCCTAACTTTGCCAGTTCCTGATACGCCCATGACATATTTGGAGCAGTTTCAGGCAATGGTGTTTTTATTCTCTTTAACCACAATAACTTCCATGCTTTGGGAGATAACAGTTGTTCACAACTTGGAGAATCAGGCTGCTCATTGGTGAACTTTAGTTGCAATATTCGCGTCGCAATAAAGCCATTAATCGTCACCAATCTTTCCATGTTATCTTGGCTTTGAAGGCGTAAACTTTCGATATCCGTACCATCACTTTTCCAGACTTTATGGTATTCCTCTACAAGCCAACGGTGCTCATAGTAGGTGATGATAGCTAAAGCGTCTTCTTTGCTGGTGACTGGTTCACTGGTTAATAGGTGCCAGCTTAAGCCGTTCTCAGCGTTTCCTCGCTCTGCACAGCCGACATAGTAAACTGGGAGGGAGTGTCCTTTCTTATTGTAAGGCGCTTTGAGTGTCACTGGCGCATAGGTGATATCCAGTGTTGCGCTTCGGGCTTTTCTTCCTCCTTTTTGTGCAATGTGGATGTGTTTGGTGCCTGCACTCATCAGCTCGCTTGCAAACGCATAGAGCTTATCCTCACCTTCTTCAATATGACGACTTTGCATCGAGCGTACGACGAATCGTTGCTGCTCGCTCAGTTTATACTGCAAGTATTCGTAGATGTCCGCTTCGCGGTCACACACCGATATCACGTTCGCCATTTGTCCTTGCAGCCGCTCTGCCATCGCTCGTGACGCTGACTCCCACTTGTAACTTTCTTTTTCTTCGTAAGAAGTCGTCGCGTGTTTTTCTCTTTTTCCAATCGTGTTGATATCACGACTCCAGCGAGACTGTTCAATTAATCCCACAACTTGCTTTGTGTCTGGCGCAAACAGTAATACGCTATGAGCTAACAAGCCTCGTTGTTTTGCTCCTCGTCCGACATGACCCAAATCATCTCGAATGGAGGAATGTTTATAAATTAGTGTGGTCGTGTCTTCTAATGCGAGTAATAAGTTATGACTTTTTGCTTGTTCAACCGTGGCTTTAAAGCCTGACTCTGCTATAGCCGTTGCGTCAATATTCTCGTTGCGAATAAAGCGGTAGGCACCTTCCATATCGGCGGGGGATTGAGTGATGTTCACAAGTGGTTTTCCTGGTTCATTTGCAAGCGTTGATGCTAACTTTACCAGACGCGCTGTTCTTCTTGGATCACCTAAGTCCGATTTACCGAATTGTTGTTTTGCCCAATGAGTATGTTCGTTAATCATAATGTGCCCTCAAACAAGATTTGAAGATCTGATCATGACATTGAGATTTAGTTCAAAAAAATCCCCGCTAATTTCTTAGCAGGGATTTGTGTATAAGAGACAGC